>CANQML010000007.1 GCA_947624935.1 Candidatus Gastranaerophilales bacterium | reverse complement strand
CCCCCCCCGTTCTTGCGCTCATAGCTTAGGTTTTGGGGAGATTATGCATGCTTTTGACGCTTGTGTCAAGAGTGGCTTTAAAGTGAGTGAAGTGAGTAGAGTGAGTAAGGTGAGTGAAGTGTTTAATGTGCCGAAGGCACAATTTGTGCTGCAAAATAGCATTCGTCATTGCGAGGAACGAAGTGACGAAGCAATCCATAAAAAATGTAGGTTGGCATTACTATGCCAACAGAAAAATTGGTAGTAGGTTGGGCTTTCAGCCCAACAGGAAAAAAGAAAGGATAAAAATCATGAAAAAAAATTTGGTTGATGAAAAAGCAACAAGGCATGATGTCACACGTCATTGCGAGGAGGGCAAGCATAGCGCAGCCCGACGCGGCAATCTATTGAATGGATTGCTTCGTCACTTCGTTCCTCGCAATGACGGTATCAGTAGCACTCCACAGAGCCTGCTTAATGTAAAGAACTTAACGTCCTATCGTCTTAACGAAGCCGCCTTCACCCTCGCTGAAGTCCTCATCACGTTAGCCGTCATCGGCATAGTTGCTGCGATGACTATCCCGACTTTAATAAGTAATTATCAGGAAAAAGTTACCGTAACTAAACTTAAAAAAGTTTATTCCGTATTAAATCAGGCTTATTCAATGGCAATACAAGAAAACGGAGATCCTACGCAATGGGGTTTGAGTAATGCTATTTCAGTAGGTGGTTCACCGGATGATGAAGATTATGAAGAAAAGTTGTCGGAATATTTCAAAAATGCAACTAAACCGCTTACATATATTTTACCGTATCTTAAAACAGACTTAGTTGATAATGTGATAGATTATCCGCGTTTCTCAATGGACGGAACAGAATTTGGTTATTTTAAGAGATATGCTGTATTACCTGACGGGGTATATATAGTGCTTAGTACCGTAATAAGTAGCAATTGTAGCGAAAATTTCGGTAATAATCTTTTATTAAATAATGTATGCGGCGAGATAGGTGTGGATTTAAACGGTGTTAATCCGCCAAATGCTACCGGAAAAGATGTATTTTTATTTTATTATACGAAATACGGTATTATTCCAATGGGAAGTAAATATCAAACAAGGTTGCGTACATTCGCTTCGGATTGTAATTTGAGCCAAAAAAGCAACTTGAACGGTTACGGTTGTACCGCA
The DNA here is from genome assembly GCA_947624935.1 of Candidatus Gastranaerophilales bacterium. Lineage (GTDB taxonomy): Bacteria > Cyanobacteriota > Vampirovibrionia > Gastranaerophilales > Gastranaerophilaceae > SIG32. Next base: position 39,263 of record CANQML010000007.1, on the reverse strand, counting down.
TGGGTGATTGAAAACGGTAACATGGACTATTTGCACTGTGATGACCTAAGCTGGGACGGTAAACATAAATGTTCCGACTAAGACCGTCAAATTTATTAAAATGTAACAAAATGTAAAAACTTTTTCAAAACGGCTGAAACTCAAGTATAATGCTGTATGTTATGTCATGTCCGTAGTGTACCTGTAGCAAATTTTTTCACGTTTGTGTTTTTATTAAATTGTGTAGATATTTGTGAAAGGAGCTATTATGGCAGAAAATACCATTCAACCGTTTCAAGTGATAAAATATACAACAAGTTACGGTGAAAATTGCACGGCGACAAAAAAAGACGGAATTGTTACCATACAGGGCGATAAAAACGGCGTCCGTCAAATGCCGGTTGATGAATTTATGACAGCTTTTCTTAAAGACCAACAAAAAGTTCAGCTTGAAAGAACCCCGAAAAAAGATACGGTTTCTTTTAGCGGAAATAGTGAATTAACCGATTCAGAGAAAAAAGAATTAATTGCAAAAGCAAGATGCAAAGCTTCGGGTTGGTCAATTTTCGGCGGGATATTTTCAACAGCTTATTACGGATTAAGATCCGATGAAAAAATAGCAAAAAAATATAACCTTGATGCGGAAAAAGATAAAAAATTGATAAAAGAAATTAAATCACAACAAACACTTTGGACATTACCTGGTGCATTGTTACCCGGTGGCGGTGGTGTGGCGGCTTGGCTTTATAATAACGCTGTCAATCCTGAGAAAATCGATTTATAAATTGGCATAAAAAAATGGAGGCTTTAGCCTCCATTAAAGCTTGTAGGATGGGTGGAACAATTGTCATTCCACCCATCAATAATTTATTTATTGTGGAATGTTACGGTTATTGTGACATCCCCCTCGCCCCTTGCGGGAGAGGGGGAGGAGCGTAGCGACGGGGGTGTGGGGGTTTTAAACAGTCAATGCTGGTACGAACCCCGCCCCTGCATTTGTAGCTCGCTACGCTCGCACAACTGCTTCCCCGCCGCACGAAGGTCAATTCGGCGGGGTGGGGATTGTGTCACTGTCATTACGAGGAGCGATAGCGACGTAGTAATCGCATTGTCGTTGCGTTTCTCGTCATTGCGAGGAACGAAGTGACGAAGCAATCCATTCAATAGATTGCCGCGTCGGACTGCGCTACGCTTGTCCTCCTCGCAATGACGAAGGCTATTATGCAAAGCCCAATGTGGCTTGCTGCCCCTCTCTCTAACCCTCTCCAGCATGTAGGTCGGATTTACCAATCCGACAAATTTTAATTGTTGGCATAGTAATGCCAACCTACATATATTTTTGTGGCTTGCTACCCCTCTCCCTAACCCTCTCCAGCAGGAGAGGGAACCAGTCGCATTTTCCTCTCCCTATTTGGAGAGGAAGCGGTTGTGCACGAGTTTACGAGTGTTACAACCGCAGGTGAGGGGGTAATTCAAACATTGACAGTAAAATCCCCCCACCCTAACCCTCCCCCTCGAGGGCGGGAGGGGATTTTGACGAGAACAGTCGCACTCCACAAAGCCTAATTAATAGTAACCACTTTACTCACTCTACTCACCTCACTCACTTTACTCACTTATTAACCGACTTAACGTCTTAACGTCCTAACGTCTTAACGACTTTACTTTCACCCCTCTTGCAAAAATTTTACTATGGCGGTAGAATAGGTTTAAGGAGTTATTGATGACGGAACATTTATATTCTGATATCCCGCCAACTAAGCTAAGAGGCAAAGATGAAGAATTTAAACCCGCTAAAACAAGTAAGTTTTGGCTGACTATTGCAAGTCTTTTTTTCTTTAACATGCTTCAAAACAGGTTCTATGCAATGAGATATACGGGCGACGAAAACTACTTTCAACGCGAAAGCAAATACCCCACAATCCTTTTTGCACCGCATTGCAACTGGTGGGACGGTATCGTTCTGTATAACATAGCGCACAGAATTTGCCGCAAAGAAATTCGGCTGATGATTGAAGAACTGAACAGATTTCCGCTATTAAGACGCGGCGGCGGGTATTCGGTCTGCAAAAAATCACCGCAATCCGCTATGAAAGCTTTACAATATTCGGTTGATGTTGTCGGTGATTTGAGAAATCAGCTCTGCATCTTCCCGCAAGGAATTATAAGACCGCCGCACTATAGACCAATCGAATTTCAAACGGGCTTGACCTACATCGCACAAAAAGCCGCTCAAAAATACGGTAAAGTTAATTTAATCCCTGTATCAATCGAATACACTTTCCTTCGCGACAACCGCCCCGAAGTTTTGGTGGAATTTGGCAAACGTATTGAATTGACCGACCCGAAAGTCGACAGAAAAGAATACACGCACGTGCTTGAAAAATCTTTGCAGGAAGTTTGCGACCACCAGATGAACGAAATCGCCAAAGGTAATGTCGAAGATTACAAAATTGTATTTAAACAACATTTAAAATGGTACAGAAGAATAGAACAGCGGTTAAAAAGCATTGATTTACCTGACGTTGCGGACGTTTGATACCCATTTGTTACCTTTAATATAAAACCGCCACGGAAGTTCAAGCCCCTCTTTAATCCCTATTCTTGACGTTTGAACGATATCTTTTACATCTTCACCGTTCTCAATCCACAAATTTGATTTGCGAGTCTTGACGTCGACCCCGTCAAGGGATTTGTCTATTTTCATTTCTCTGCAAAGCTTTGCGGGGCCGTTTGTGTTATCGAGATTTTGTAAAGGTTCAAGCGCTCTTATCAAAACCCCCGCGCCATAGTCTTTGCGCTCGGTTGAAATATTCATGCAAAAATACATGCCGTATGTAAAATAAACGTAAGCCGTTCCGGGTTCGGCAAAAAGGCTTTCGCACCTTTTTGTCCGCCGTCCGCCGTAGGCATGGCATGCCTTGTCGTCTTGCGTGTAGCTTTCTGTTTCTACAATTTTTCCTTTTAAAATCTTACCGTCAACTTTTCTGCAAAGCACCTTGCCAAGCAGGTTTTTGGCAACCTCAGGCGTCGGTTTTGCATAAAATTCCTTTTTCAATATTGTCATGTTAATATTATATATATAAAAACTTTTATAGTATAATTTTCTTAAAATAAGGAGGCCAAATGGGCAAAATAGAAATCACAAAAGAAATTGAAAATCAATGCTGCGTAAGACGCGGCGTAAAAGGCGAGCCTGCGCCTATCCCGCAGGAAGGTGAATGGACGAAATGCAAAGAAATCAAAGACATTTCGGGACTTACACATGGTTGCGGATGCTGTGCACCGCAGCAAGGTACTTGTAAACTTACATTAAACGTTAAAGAAGGTGTTATACAAGAAGCACTTGTTGAAACAATCGGGTGCTCCGGTATGACGCATTCTGCTGCTATGGCAGGTGAAATTCTTCCCGGGAAAACTATTCTCGAAGCTTTAAATACCGATTTGGTATGCGATGCAATTAACGTTGCAATGAGAGAATTGTTCCTGCAAATCGTTTACGGAAGAACGCAATCGGCATTTTCCGATAACGGATTGCCTGTCGGTGCGGGGCTTGAAGATTTGGGCAAAGGGCTTTGCTCAATGGTCGGCACAATCCACTCAACAAAACAAAAAGGCGTAAGATATCTTTCGTTGACCGAAGGTTACATCCTCAAACTCGGACTTGACAAAAACGATGAAGTCATCGGCTATCAGTTCGTAAACTTAGGCAAAGTTATGGATGCAATCAAAAGCGGTGTTGACCCGAAAGAAGCTTTTGAAAAGAATATAGGAACTTACGGAAGGTTTGCCGATGCGGTTAAGTACATCGACCCGCGTAAGGAATAAGTGTTAGAAAATTAAGAGGAAATAAAAATGACAGTAAAATTTGAAGGACAAGACAGACGTGAGGCAACTTTAAAAAAAGTTTTGCCCGAATACGGTTTCAAATCATTGGAAGATGCCCGTGAATTATGCTTATCAAAAGGAATAAACGTTGATGCAATTGTAAAAGGCATTCAGCCGATTGCATTTGACAACGCATCCTGGGCATATACTTTAGGTTGTGCAATAGCGCTTAAAAAAGGAATTAAAACCGCAGCAGAAGCGGCAGAAGCGATTGGTTTGGGCTTGCAGGCATTTGCGGTTCCGGGTTCAGTCGGCGACAGTAGAAAAGTCGGCTTAGGTCACGGGAATTTGGCGGCTATGCTTTTGAGAGAAGAAACAAAATGTTTCTGCTTTTTGGCAGGTCACGAATCTTTTGCTGCGGCTGAAGGCGCTATCGGTATTGCAAGAAATGCCAACAAGGTAAGAAAAGAACCTTTGAGAGTTATCTTGAACGGTTTGGGAAAAGATGCGGCGTACGTTATTGCAAGAATTAACGGCTTTACGCATGTTGAAACAGCTTACGATTACAAAACAGGCGAGTTGAAAGTCGTTAAGGAAACTCCGTTTTCTGACGGCGAAAGAGCAAAAGTTAAATGCTACGGCGCCGATGATGTATCAGAAGGTGTTGCAATTATGATAAAAGAAGGCGTTGACGTATCTATTACGGGTAATTCAACCAACCCGACAAGATTTCAACACCCCGTTGCAGGCACTTACAAAAAATGGTGCTGGGAAAACGGCAGAAAATACTTCTCTGTTGCATCAGGCGGCGGAACGGGCAGAACACTTCACCCCGATAACGTTGCGGCAGGGCCGGCATCTTACGGTATGACCGATACTATGGGCAGAATGCACGGCGATGCACAGTTTGCAGGTTCATCGTCAGTTCCCGCACACGTTGAGATGATGGGTGTTATCGGTATGGGTAACAACCCGATGGTAGGTGCTACCGTTGCGGTTGCAGTTGCCGTTGAAAAAGCTATGGCTTAATTTAGGTTAAACAATAAGGGCTAAAATGCCCTTATTGTTTTTTATCAAAGGATTAAAGTATTGCTGTGATATAATAAGGGGAAAATATGATTGAATTTGTTTTGGCTTATTTAATAGGTTCAATTCCGACGGGATACATTATAGTAAAGGTATTTACTGGGCAAGACATAAGAACAATCGGTTCGGGGTCAACGGGTGCCACAAATGTTAAGCGTGTAATGGGTAAAAAATGGTTTTTTACCGTAATGCTTTTGGATGCGATAAAGGGTGCAATACCTGTTTTGCTTGCAAAAACATTTTTACCCGATGAATACGGGCTTGCGGCAGTTTTGGCGGCGGTCGGTGTTCTAATCGGTCACAGCAAATCTATTTTCTTAAAATTTACGGGCGGAAAATCCGTTGCATCAGGCGTCGGAACAATCTTTGCGCTAAATTGGATTGCAGGACTTGTGATTGCAGGTATTTGGGCGGTAATCACATATTTTACAAAATACGTTTCGGTAGGTTCAATTATTGCTTTAATAATTTCTCCGTTTTTAATGTGGTATTTAAAACAGCCTGTCGCATACGTTATTTACTGTGCGCTCGGGGCTTTGTATATTGTTTATCTTCACCGCGAAAATATTAAAAGGCTTATCAAAGGCGAAGAAAACAAAGTTCGTTAACAATTCAACATAAATGTTTGACATGAAAAAACGGTTATTTTAGAATTTTTATACAAGAGGAAATGAAGTGGATATCTTCAACTGTTGGCGCAGCCGTAAAAGTCGGAACACTCGTTAACATATCCTACGCTCAGTTTGGGAATGTTAAAAAACAGGTGTCCTCTTGTAAAAGAGGACTTTTTAATGCAATTGGTACACGCGCAACATTCAAGAATAGGGACTTGTCCGCACGGGCTTCCGATAGGAGCATGCCCGATATGTAACGGCATGATGGGAGGCGGCGGTGTAAGAAAGGCAGATTTTTCGGCAAAACCCGGTGAAATGAGCTGGAATGAGTGTGCCGCAATCGGTGCGTTTTTAAAAGCCCAAAAAGCAGCTCAACAAGCCAAAAACGCAGATTTTCAAGCGCATGTCTTAAGCTTGCAAAAATTTCAAAACGTAATGGCTAATGCTGCCATGCGTGCCGTTCAGTTCGCGCAGCTTGTTCAAAATTCCTCACTTCCCGCAATAATTTCAAAACCTGTTGCGTTTATTGCAAACAATATCGTTGCAAACGGTTTGAACATATTAAAAAACGTAACCGTATCGGTTTCAAACTTTATGCAAAATGTTAGCCAAAAGTTAGCGGATATTTCGGATAAATTAACCGCTATGATTGGTGAATTTAAAGCCGCAGCAGAAAAAAAAGTGTCCGAATTTTTGTCAGGTTTAAAGAAAAAAATCAAATCGATTTTTGCGATATTTGAGCCGCTTGATACAAAAGACGATGACAAAAAAGTTGATGAAGCCAAACGCATGTACGAATTAAAAACTTTTTTACACAAAATATATAGAAAATTAAGAGGAAACGATAATGATTAATCCTATACACGATGCCGAAATGGTTCGTCAGCAAAAGAATTTGACAAATACTCAAAAGCGTTCAAACGCACAAACACGTGAGGGCGTGTTGGTAAACAGTCTTATCTGCCCGCAGTGCGATAGTTTTAATCTTAACGATACTATGGATGCGATGGTTATATCCGAGAAAAGCCGTATGCCCGAAAAGCTTTATGAAAGAGAAACGAAAAAGGAAAAAAGTTTATTTCCGATTGCAGGTGTAGCCGTTGGTGTAATGGGTGCGATTACCGGAATTAGTGCACTTATAAGGCACAGTTCAAAGATAAATCTTAATATAGATTCTCTTAAGCGGCTTTCAGGTACCATAAGAAATGTTGCGCTCAACGACGAGATTGATCAGGCATGGTACAGGATTGTGGAATGTCCTAATTACAAAACAATTCAGGCGGGAGTCGGAGTGTTTGCCATGACTGCTATGGCATTTATGGGCAAAACGTTTTTTGACGGGTTTAAAGATGTTTGGGTAAAGAAAAGGGAAGCAGATATTCAAAAGAACCTTCAAGAAAACCTTGTTGCTGTTGAAACACAGTCTTTCTCGGGGAAAATGCAGATTATAAGAAGCATGCTTTCTCAAAAGGCGATTGAATTGAACAAATATCTAAATATTGAACCAAGCAGCACAAATTCATTTAAAGCGCTCATGTTTAAAGGCTCTAACTCCAAAAAACCCGAAAAGAAAGAGGGATATATTTTAACCGGCTTAGTTACTTTTGCAAGTATTGTCGGGCTTGGATTTTTGTCATTGAGAAATTTGACAAAAAGCAAAGGTCATATTGAAAAATTTGTAAAAGATACGTATAAGGAAATTAATACGATAGTAAAAAATTCAACTGCAAGCTCCAAAAAAAGTGATATGGCGAATTTGGAAAACATGTTCAAAACGGTTGAGGCGAATGAAGAAGATATGAGAAAAATTTTAAAGCCGTTAGATTGGGCGGACAAAGAAGAATTTATAAGTAAGATTTCCAAATATAACAAAAAATCAACGGTGGAGGCTAATGCAAACTGCGGCGGCGGGGAAACTCCAAAACCAACGTTTTATTCTCACGTAAACGATTACAGAGCGTTTCTTTATAATTATCTTTTAGACACGGATAACAAGCAGTTTAGGGCGTTATTTTTAGGGATAACCGGATTAACTGCTATAGGATACGGCGGAAAGCTTGCGGGTGATGCAATAAAAGAAGTTCAGGTGAAAAAAATAAATGCCGAAACAGAGCTTGAGCTTCAAAAAAGGCTTGTATCAACAGAGTTGAGGAATTTTAAGGCGAAAAAAGATTCGGCGATACAACCTTTGGTTGAAGAATTTTACCGTCAGGTCGATGCGGGAAAATCAAAAGCTGAACTTAAAACAATGGCAGAAAATATTTTGTTTGAAATCAAAAACGGCGCACCGTTTGTATATTCATAATATGTATATAGCACCAATTTTACCGAGTTATAACAGAAATTACACGATAGTTGACCAAAATAAGGTCAATCACTTTGTGCACTGTCGTGAAAATTCCATTCCTTATTTAACGGACATATTAGCGCATTCAAATAACGAAGCGCAAGTAACGGAAACGCTTTATATAGTTGACAAAATGATTGACAACGGGGTTAAAGATATTGACAAGATGTACCCCGTTCTTTCACGGTTTAACAATACAAATTCTCCCAATATTCAGACCTTTTTGGCAGGAATTTACAGAAAGCTGCAAATACCGGATGCATTTGGGCCGTTAGTAAAAATGCTTATCCAAAATTCTAATAACCCAAACCCTGCGCCATTTTTTGACCCTAATGAAGAAATCGGCGGCGCTATTTTAAGCTACATTTCAGACCGATTTAGAAAATAATTGTAAAGTTTTTGTAACAAAACAGGGCAAAAAATTAAAGTTTTTGGCTAAAGTGCCGACATGATTAGTAACAGAAAGGACATGACACAATGGGAATGGCGGCATCGCAAGCCCGATTTCTGGGTTTGACAGCAAGAAAAACCAATATTGAGTTTGAGGGTCAACAAATAAACCAGCAACGTACAACATTGGCTAACCAATCAGCAAATTATTATAATGATTTGCTTGGGATGGCAGTGCCCGTTCCTCCGTCTGTAGATAATTATACAAAAACGGTCTATACGTTTAATGATGGGGCTTTAACAAATTCGATTACGACATTGATTGCAAAAGGTGACGGAGAATATAAATTGAGTTATCTTTCGCAATGGGAAGATGATTTTGCTGTGGTTTCTGCTGCAACAAGTGTTGTAACCAAAGATGGCGGCTCTTACACGGTCGGCGCTCAAACTTTGAGAACATTGGGACAAACCAATGGCAATGTTCAAAATGACCCTTATCTTTCAACTCTGTCAAAAGAACAATTAACTCAATTACAACAAGAAGAACAATATTATGCACAATTGTTGAATGCGAAATATGGCAATAACACTTGGTACGTTCGTTATGTGGAAAACACAACTACAGGAACATGGCAGCCGTATTTTTACAAAGGTTCGGATTTACAAAAACCGGTCACAGGCCCAAACAACGAAATTATTTCAAATGTAAGCTGTTATACGATAGGTTCGGCAACGACCACTAATGAAATTAAAGGCGTTGACAATGTTCGGGTCGAAAAAGACTCTACGGGAAGATATATATCCATAAGTATACCCGATGAGGATGGTAACTACGTAACCTATGCGCTTACAACATCAACAGTAACCGATCAGGATGCTTACAATGACGCAATGAACCAGTATGAATATGACAAATATTTATACGACCAAACAATCCAGGATATAAACGCTAAGATAGCAATTATACAAGCAGAAGACAAAAACCTTGAATTAAGATTGAAACAATTAGACACAGAACAGGACGCAGTATCAACCGAAATGGATGCGGTTGAGAAGGTTATTGAAAAGAACACCGAAAGCACTTTCAAAACCTTCGGATAAATTTTCCTTTCCCTTTTTCCTATTGATTTTCCAACGACTTTTGAATAAAGAGTCGTTTTTTTTTAATGAAGATTATTTATGCTATAATAAATTTTGAAAGGGAATAGGATGGCAAATATAGCAGTTTTAGGCGCAACGGGAGTTGTCGGAAGAGAGATAGTAAAAATTCTTGATGAATTAAAAGTTGAATATAACGAGATAAAATTTTTATCAAGCGCAAAAAGCGCAGGGTCGAAACTCGATTTTCAAGGTAAAACATATACGGTTGAAGAAGCAAAACCCGAAAGCTTTGACGGCGTAAATATTGTAATAGCGTCGGCAGGAGCAAATGTTTCCAAAAAATTCGCGCCCGAAATCGTTAAGCGGGGCGGGGTTTTGATTGACAATTCATCGGCATTTAGGATGGAAAAAGATGTTCCGCTTGTAATTGCTTATGTTAACGATGAGGATTTAAAAAATCACAAAGGAATTATTGCAAACCCCAATTGCTCAACTTCACAGTTGATGCTTGTTTTAAAGCCTTTGCATGAAAAAGCTAAGATAAAAAGGCTTATAGTATCAACCTATCAGGCGGTATCAGGTGCGGGGCTTGCCGCAATAAACGAGCTTACCGCTGATACGAAAGCAAATCTCAACGGCGAAAAATTTAATAATGTTTGTTTCAAAAAACCGATTTCATTCAACGTAATCCCGCAGATAGACGTATTTTGCGATAATGCTTACACAAAAGAAGAAATGAAAGTGGTTAACGAAACGAAAAAAATACTTCATCTTGACCCGCAAACCCCGATATCCTGTACAGCCGTAAGAGTTCCGGTATATAACGGGCATTCCGAAGCCGTCGATATTGAATTTGAAGAAAATATTAATCCTGATGAAGTCAGAGAGATTTTGAAAAACACTTACGGGATAAAGGTTATAGACAATCCCGAAAACTATGAATATCCGACAACACGTGATGCAACGGGAGTTGACCCTGTTTTTGTCGGACGGATAAGAAAGAATTTGGCATTTGAAAACGGGATTTCACTTTGGTGTGTCGCGGATAACCTTAGAATAGGTGCGGCGCTGAATGCTGTTCGGATTTGCAAAAAAATCATCGAGATGGACTTATTAACCTATCCGACAGCGCGTTCTTGACTATATCGGGCGTAAGGTATTCCATACAATCTGAAGTTTTGTTCTTACAATATTTAGGCGCACCCGATTGCAGACAACAAGGCGAACATGCAAAATTTCTTGTTAAAATAAGGCACTTATCACTTCTGGGTTTCCACCTGTCAAGGGAAGTGGGGCCATGGAGCAATATTGATGAAATATCCAAAGCTGCCGCCATGTGTATCAGCCCTGAATCTATTCCTATAACAAAATCCATATTCTTTATCAAAGACATAGTTTCGGGGATTGAAAGTTTTCCGCACATATTGATTGGGATTATCTCCAGTTTGTCTTTCAGGGCGCGGGATATTTTGCTGTAATCATCTTTTTTCCCGCCGACATAAAATACCTGTGCGCCAAGCTCGTTTGAAAGATATGTTATAACTTCAATCCAATATTCATCAAGCCAATTTTTTTGAGCAAATCTGCTGTATGCGTGGATTAAGACTTTTTTGTTACTTATACAGCTCACAATTTCGTGCGCTTTTAAGTTGTTGACTTCATCAAGCCACAATTCTGTTTTATCGCTATAAGGTTCAATGCCTGAAATTCTTAACAAGTCCAAATAGCAGTCGATTTCGTGTCGGGTTTCGGTGTAAGGGCTTTTGTGCGTTAAAAATTTGTTGCGTTTAACATCAAACCCGATACGCTTTTTAACTCGCGCTAAAAACGCAACTTTCGTGAAAAAATTATCGTTTTTCAAAAAATACACTGTGTCATATCTTCTAAATAACGATATATAAGAGAGCAGATTTTTGTATTTGCCGTCAACAAAATAAACTTTATCAACATAAGGACAGTTTCTCATAACGCCTTCGGATATTTCGTCAATCAAAATGTCAATTCTTGCAAAAGGCAGCGCGCGTCTGAGTTCTCGGTAGAACGCGCTGGCGAAAATGCTGTCACCTATTGTTCCGTATCTGATTACAAGGATTTTGTCCATACAGCTAAATCGTAGCATTTTATGAAAAAAATTATATTAGCCATGTGTCTATTTTGTAAAAAAAGTGACAATAAAGCTTTTTTTTGGTAAAATTCAAGCATGGGACAGGTGTTAAGAAGAGAAAATATTGCGGAATTTGTCCGTAATCTTCAAAAGAGCGGAAAAACCGTTGCGGCAACAAACGGCTGTTTCGATATACTTCATGTCGGACATGTAAGATATCTTCAAAAAAGCAAGTCTTTTGCGGATTATTTGCTTGTTTTGTTAAATTCCGACAAATCAGTCAAACTAATCAAAGGCGAAGGCAGACCAATTAATAGTGAAAATGACAGAGCGGAAATATTAAGCGCTTTGAGTTGTGTTGATTATGTGGTATTATTTGATGAGGACAGTCCGAAAAATCTTTTGGATGAAATCAAACCCGATGTTTACACAAAAGGTGCGGATTACAATATGCAAACACTTCCCGAGGCGGACATAATGAAAAAAAACAACACCAGAGTTGAATTTATAGAGTTTGTAGAAGGGAAATCAACGACAAATACGATTAATAAAATTAAGGAGTAGAATATGAAAACATTTTCAACGGATGAGATAACAAAGATAGTTGACGGGATGTTAACGAAAGTTCAAGAGGTACAAATAACACATATTGCGCCGCCGTTGTTGGCAGATGAAAACACTTTGGCGCTGGCGCTTGGCGAAGACGAAATTGCAAACCTTGCAAAATCAAAAGCAAAAGCCGCTCTTGTACCTTTGGGGGTTCAAATAGACGGCTTAACAACGATTGAAGTTGAAAGACCCAGACTTGCGATGATGAAATTGTTAAATTTATTCTACGTTCCGCCAACGGTTAATAAAGATGTTCACCCGACAGCGGTTGTTGATTCTACCGCAAAACTGGGGCAAAATGTTTCAATCGGTCCAAATGTCGTTGTCGGCGCTAATGCACAAATCGGCGATAACACTAAAATTCTTGCAAATTCTTATATCGGAAGCGATGTAAAAATTGGCGCAAACTGCTTTTTCCACCCGAACGTAAATATTGGTGACAGAGTTCAAGTCGGAAACGACGTAATTCTCCACCACGGCGTATCGCTCGGCGCAGACGGTTTCAGCTTTGTAACCGAAAATCCCGATAACATCGAGCAGGCAAGACGCGACGGCGAAATCAAAGAAAGCGACACAAAACATGTTATTTATAAAATTCCTTCAATCGGTTCGGTTGTAATCGGAAACAACGTCGAAATCGGTGCAAATTCCGCAATTGACAGAGGAACGATTGAAAACACCACAATCGGTGACGATACCAAAATTGACGATTTGGTAATGATTGGTCACAATTGTAAAATCGGCAAAGGTTGCCTGATTATATCACAAGTCGGTATAGCTGGGAGCTGTGTAATCGGTGACAGAGTGGTAATTGCAGGTCAGGCAGGCTTGGCGGATCATATCGAAATCGGCTCGGATACGATTATTACGGCAAAAGCAGGGGTAACAAAATCATTCCCCGAACGCTCAATCATAGTAGGTATACCTGCCGTTCCGAGAAAAGACTTCATAAAACAGCTCAAGACAATGAAAGACGCGCAGGAAATTATAGCAAAATTCAGAAAATTTGAACCTATGCTCAATTCTTTTGAGGAAGAACACAGTGACAACGCTTAAAAAAGAAACTTCCATATCAGGTAACGGACTTATGAAAAATAAGCCCTGCACAGTTACGTTTTTCCCGTCAAATGAGGGGAAAATAAGATATTTCGTTAAAGGCGAAGAGGCTTTTGAGGCAAATCTCGATAACGTAATTTCGACCGACCATTGCGTAACTTTGGGCAATAAAAAATCCAAAGTAATGCTTGAAGAACACTTGTCGGCGGCTTTGGCTTTCTGCGGAATTGATTCGGTTGATATTTGTATGGATGAATTTGAAGTTCCGGCACTTGACGGGAGCGCAAAACCCTGGGTTGAGCTTTTCAAAGCGACCGGTATCGAAAAATCCAAACCCGTTTTTTATACCCTAACCGAACCCGTTTATTATTTGAACGGCAAAACTTCCATGGTGATTTTACCTGATGAGGAGCTTTTTATATCCTATGCGGTAAATTACGACCACAAGGATTTGAGAACCCGCTGGGTGAATTTTAACCCCAAAAACCACGATGAAATTATTGAGGCAAGGACTTTCGGGTTTTATAAGGATTTGAAAAAATTTCAGATGCTCGGGTTTGCAAGAGGGGTAACTCAGGATAATACGGTCGGTTTGACCGATGAAGGGTATACAACAAGATTGCGCTCGGAGTATGAACCCGTTAAGCACAAAATTTTGGACTTAATCGGCGATTTGTATTTGACAGGGATTAATCCGCTGAATTTAAAGGCGCAAATTCTTGTGAAAGAGGCAGGACATGCGGTTCATATAAAAACCGCCAAGATGTTAAAAGACAAAATTAAGGAGATATAATTATGACAGAAGAAGTATTAAGTTTTGACATTATGCAGATTATGGAAATGATTCCGCACAGATATCCGTTTTTGCTTGTTGACAGAATAACGGAATGTGTTCCGGGCAAATATGCCAAAGGCTACAAGAACATGACAATGAACGAAGGGTTTTTCCAAGGACATTTCCCGAACAATCCTATCATGCCCGGTGTATTGCAGTTGGAAGCTCTGGCACAATGCTCTGCACCGATTTTGTTGAAACTGCCAGAATTTAAAGGCAAACTCGCACTTTATGCAGGGGTTGAAAACGCAAGATTTAAAAATATTGTAAGACCGGGTGACAGATTTGAGATGGAAATCGAACTCACAAAAATCAAAGGACCTGTCTGCAAAGCACACGGTATCGGAAAAGTCGACGGTAAAGTAGTTGTAGAAGCTGATATGACTTTTGCGCTTAAATAAGATAGTCGTTAAGACGATTACTCGCTCGCGCAAGACGTTAAGTTCTTTACATAAATTAGGCTCTGTGAAGTGCCACGGATACCGTCACGGTTCCCTCCCCACCTGAGGAGCAAGGGGCAAGGGGGCATCGTGGGTACACGTCATTGCGAGGAGGACAAGCCAAAGGGCTGAGGCAAAGCCGTGCCCGTTTAATGCGCAGCCCGACGTGGCAATCCACAAATAACCCGCCATGGCACTCCGCAAATCAGATTATCCGTCAGTTATGCCAACCCGCAAAACCGTGCAAAGAGCCCTTATTTAGCAAAAATATTTTTAAAATAATCCTTATCATTGAGTGCTTTATAAGTACAACTTAATCCATTACGTAGAGAATTACTTGTTTCATTGCACCAATCATCTTCTTCATCGGAAGGAACACTGTCACCAAACATCCTGTCTTTTTTTATGGCATTGTCATTTGCTCCCATAGGTAGGAGTTTGTTATCTGAAATATAAAACCCAAATAAATCTTTTCCCAGCACATTTGGCTTTTTAACGCCATTAATGTCCACAAAAATAAAAACATGATTTGCAGGTATTGAAGGATCCTCGATAAAAATTAATGTTCCATCAGGCAGGTACAAAGTGCCGTCATCAAGAAGTTGTCTGCTAAAATCTGCATTTCCCGCAAAATTTTTGTAAAACGGCATATCATTATTTACTTTTCCTACATTAGCCTTTACAGTTTTAAAATATCGTTGGAAAACAGGCGCAAATGTTTGTTTGGAATAACTGTTTTGGTCAACATAACCGCCGTTATCAATTTTCATAAGCTCAAATGCCTGACTTATAAGCGAATAAGATTTTGTCAATCTTGTTTTCATTTCAGCGGCACGGTAATTGTTAATCAAAGTCGGTATAGTCATTGCGGCAACAATGCCGATAACGGCTAATGTAACAAGGACTTCTGCCAATGTAAACGCGTAGCATTTACGTAAGTGAGTAAAGTGAGGTGGCAAGCCACTTTCCACATTGGGTTTTGCATAATAGCATTCGTCATCGTAACAAACCCTCACGCTTTCCACTAGGAGAGGGAACGAGTTGCACAATTCCTCTCCTGATTTGGAGAGGAAGCGGTTGTTCACGAGTTCACGAGTGTTACAACCGCTGGTGAGGGCTCTTCTTTGGATTGCGTCACGACTACCGTCTTGTCTTGCTACATTTTCTTTTACTAATTCTTTTGTCATAATTTTTATCCTTTCTTTTATATCCTGTTGGGCTTTTTCCTTTATCATAATACTTTAATTATTTACTATAGTAAATATTATAATTATTATAATCTCTTTGCCTTAATATGTCAATAAAATAAAATAAAATTATGGAAAATGATTTCGGATATGTTTTAGGGTCTAATATACGTGCAGAAAGATTAAGACGGCATTACACACAAGAAAAACTCGCCGAAATGCTCGATATGAGCATTAATTACGTCGGAAAACTCGAACGGGGTACTATTATCCCAAGTACTTTGGTGATTTATAAATTGTCTAAAATCCTTAGAGTTGACATCAATGACTTTTTTAAAGAAATTGAACAAAATCCCTAATGTTAAGAAATGTTAACATAAATTTATTAAGCATAAATTCACATCCTGACAAGTTTTTAGGCATTTTGCTTTTTAACGGAGCATGCCTCTTGCGCAATTTTTTAACCCGAAATTTTTTTATATAAGTGTACGGGAATTAAGGGGATTAAAAAATGTTTGGAATATGTAATCCATATTTATTTACAACTAACTTCGGAGGATGTTTTCACATCAATTCAATGCCTTCATACTTCACACCTTATGAGGCATTTGCGGTACAAAACGTCACAAACCCGTTCTTTTACTCATTAAACAGCTGCTGCCAATCAAATCCGGCTCAAAATTACTTAAATCAAGCAGCTTATTTGCAGGGTCAGGAAATCGGCAATGCAATCGGAGTTAATGCTTCTATGGAAAACTTCGCTAAAAATATCGCGTCTTTCAAAGCTACTCTTAAAGAAGCTTCTGAATCCAATGATATAGCTGACACATATAAACAACAATTAAAAGCAACTATAAAAGAAGTTGAAAAAATCGAACAGGAATATACAAATTTAAAACAACTTCAACAGTCAGCAAATACACAGCAAATCAAAGCAGGCTTGGACGTTATTATTAACAAGTTCAACGGTTTAAAAGAAAAAACACAAGCTTTAACAGATAAAATTCTTGCGGAATGTGGTGAAGATGAGCAAACTCCACAAGAGTCCGATGACTCTGAAGATTCATCTTTGGAAGAGCCGTCTTTGGAAGCTCCAAGCGCTCTTGCATTAAAAGATTTTACTCACAAACTCGACAAAGCAATTTATGGGCCGGGTACGAACTACGATTCTGATGAAAACGGTTTGAAACCTTTGATGGAACAAATTGATGCGGGAAGCGTACTCGAAGTTTGGAACCAATGGGATAATACTTATGGCACTCAAGGCAGATATGCAAGCGATGACTTCGGCTTTATTGAAACCTTGATGGATGATTGCGAAGGCGATCAAAAAGAAGAAATCAGTACTTATTTAATAGATGCGCTTGAAGAACGTGCATATTTACTCGGAATAGATGCTGATAAAGAGGTTTCAGAAGCAAGATTGAGCCTTAAATCAAATTGGATTGGCTGGAGAGATGATGACAAAATATGTAAAGCAATGATAGCATTGAAAAATAAAGTGGAACAAGCACAAACGGCAGAATAAAGATTCCTCATATTAGTATAAAGGTTAGTTGTGATGGAGCCTCAAATAAGAGGCTCTTTTTTTTTACAGGTAAGCTTTTGCAATCTCAATGTCGCTTTTTGTCGTTATTTTTATATTTTTGTAACTACCGTCAACGACATATACATCGTACCCTAAGGCTTCAAGCATGCCGGCGTCATCGGTAAAGTTTTTATCTTTTAATTTTTCGTGAGCGGTTTTTATCAGGTTGTATTCAAAAGCCTGCGGAGTTTGGGTATTATACAACTTTGAACGGTCGATTGTTTTTATTATTTTACCATTTTCAACTTCCTTTATTGTGTCTATTGTTTTTGTCATAACGGTTACGGCTTTTTGCTCTTTGACCATATCAATTGTTCTGTTGATTATATCGGTTGAAATAACGGGTCTTGCGCCGTCGTGAATTATTACATAATCGCATTTGACGGCTTTTAAACCGTTATAAACGGACTGCTGGCGAGTGTTTCCGCCTTCTATAATCCTGTGTGGGAAAATTATCTTAAGATAATCCATTATGGATTTGTTTGCGCAAATTACTATTTCATCCGCAATCGACCTTTCAAAGGCTTCTACAGTGTATCTGATAACTTCTTTGCCGTTGATTTTTTCAAGAAGTTTGTTTGCGCCGCCATACCTTGATGATGTTCCGCCTGCTGTTATTATTACGCTTGTTTTCATTGTTTACTCCAGTGATTAAAAATTTTTCCTTCAAATTCAGTCTTTTTGCCAAAAATCTCAACCCCTTCACCACTCTTTATTTCGCCGATTGTGTAAGAATTTGGCACCTCAAAGTCTTTTGGAACACATGCTACAAGTTCATAGTCCTCGCCTCCAAAAAGTACCAAATCCATATAATTTTCAAACTGCTCGATTTCTTTATCGTAAGGGATTGAGTTTATAAAAAGTTTGACGTGGCTTTTTTCTGCGATTTGCAAAAGCGCATCAAAAAGTCCGTCGGAAGAATCCGTCATTGCATAATCAAAATCGGCATTTTGGGCAATATACTTTGAAAAATCTTCTCTTGATTGCGGCATAAGATGAGTTTGAATAAATTTGTGGTCTTTAACCCCGTTTTGTAATAACTTCAACCCTGCGCTGCTTGAACCGTGAAAACCCGATGTTATAACTTTATATCCTACTTTTGCATTCGCTCTTGAAGATATTTTTCTTCCTTTTGTATCACCTATTGCACAAATTGAAATAAAAACTTTATCACCGCCTGTTATATCGCCGCCTGCAACCTCAATCCCTGCAGATTTTATTCCCTTATAAAACTCTTTTACAAAGTTTTCATCAATGTTTTTAGGTAAGGAAAGCCCGACCGTTAAATATTTTGGCTCACCGCCCGATGCTAAAATGTCTGAAATATTCACCATTGCGGATTTGTAACCCAATTTGTACGGAGTTGTCCAATCAAGCGAAAAATGAACATCTTCAACCAAATTGTCCTGCGTCACAACAATCCCCAAATCTTTAAGGTATGCACAATCGTCGCCGATATATCGTGACTGCGTTATTTCTTTTATTATATTTATAAAATCTTTCTCTTTCATTGGACAATATCCAAAAGTGTTATAAATTCTTGAACGAGAGTTTTATTCCATTTTTTGCCGGCGTCGTTTTGTATCACTTTTACGGCATCCTCCGGTGAGAGTTTTGCTCTGTAGGGTCTGTGCTCAATGAGCGCAAAATAGGTATCTATTATAAGAATAATTTGAGATGTCAAAGGAATTTGCTCTTGTGAAAGGTTTTTAGGATAACCTGTTCCGTCCCAGTTTTCATGGTGGTTTTCGATAATAGGGATTATGTCTTGAATGTTTGAAATAGGCTTTAATATTTCTCTTGCGGCAATTATCGGGTGTTCTTTTATGTGAGATTTTTCTTTTTCCGTTAGCGGAGTAGTTTTCTGTAAAAGTTCGTGCGGAAGCATAAGATTTCCGATATCATAGAGCAAAATCGCTATTCTCAGATTGTCAACTTCGTTTTTGGGGAGGTCAAAACGCTTTGCAAGACTTGTCGCAAGAAGAACTTTTGACTTGACAGCACCGTTATTGTGCATGGGATTGTATGTGCTTGTCAAAATGTCCGCAACTGTATAGAGCGTGTCTTTTGACATATCATCCGTATTTTTCAGTTTGTCTTTTAATTCTTTTGATATTTCTTTCGGTATCGGAATTTTGCGTTTTGAAAGGATTTCTAAAAATGCGTTTATTGCAACTTCCTGCCAAGAGGTTTCAGAAATCGGTTTTGCGAGTGTAACTTGATTTCTGCCGTTGTGTTTTGAGGTGTACATGGCTTGATCGGTCAATTCCAAAAGCTCCTCAACGTTGTCGGTGTGTTCAAAAAATGTTGCAACACCTACACTTGCCGTAATTTGTCCGACGACATCAAGCTTTTGAGATTCAATCGCTTTTCTGATTCTTTCTGCCGCAATCATAGCACCTTTTGAATCAATTCCCGGCAAAAGTACGTTAAATTCTTCTCCGCCCATTCTTGCAGGCAAATCTATTGAACGCGCGTTGCTTTTTAAAACATCGGCAACGGTTTTTATTGCTAAATCCCCGTAGGCATGACCGTGTTCATCGTTGATTTTTTTCAAGAAATCCAAATCAAGTCCGATGATTGAAAACGGCTGATTTTGACGTTTTGCACGTGTAACTTCACGTTTAAGGTTTTCTTCAAAAAATCTTCTGTTATATAACCCTGTGAGGCTATCTGTAACCGCCTGCTCTTTTACCGCTAAAAACAGGTCGGTAATCGTTATGGACATTTCTATTTGCTGTGCAAAAAGCGAGAGAAAATCCGTTTCCGCATCCGCAAGTTCTTCTCTTGATGTAAATACGCAAAGCCAACCAAATTCCTTATTCAAAGGGCAAAGCGGTATGATTATGAGCGATTTACACGGCTGATTTGTAGCGGCATCTTTTGCCTGTTTATCGGTTAAATCGGGAATTACATATTTCAGTGTTCCGCCCAAATCGTGAGTTTGAACGATTTTTCGGTTTTTAATAGTATCTGCGTAAATCCCGTCGGGGTCAAAAGCCAGCCTTCGCGTTTGAATAGGCGGTGCACCAATGATTTTATTTACTCTTGCAATTGCAGAATCGTGCGATTGAGCTGCAACTTGCATATAATCACCGTCTTCGTCTTTTAATTTTCTTATAATCGCACAATGCACATACCCGAGTTCACCGTGAATGCTGTTTACAACCTTTTCCAAAACATTTTCCAACGGAGTTGATGAATTCATCATATCCCAAATGTGCTGTAAAGTCAGCATTCGCTTATTTGCCACATTAAGCTCGTTTGTTCGGGTTTCAATCTCTTTTTCAAGCTGGAGATTTCTTTCATAAATTTCCAAATAGTCCTGTTTTTCCCCGTAGATACTGCGTTCTACCTGAGAAACCATTTTTCTGTATTCTTTTATCTTATCAAAGAAACCCATAACCACATTATACAACATTAGTTTTATTTAATAACACTTTGTTTACAATACTTATAATTTCATCAGGCGACGGATAATTCGTGCATTCGTTTGTTTTAAGCCTGCATTTTCTTTTAAAGCACGGCTGGCATGAAAGATTACCCGTGAGCGCAAAACCCTTTGGCGGTGCAAGATATTTTAAGGGCGTGCATGTGAAAATCGTTATAACATCGGGTTTTTGGGTAGCCCATGCAAGATGAGCACTGCCCGAATCAGGAGCGATTACGATATCTGCTCTTGAAAACACTTCCGTCAATTCAAGTATGTTCGTTTTTCCCGCAAGCGATAAAAATTTACCGCCCGATATGTATGAAATTAAGTCACTGTCTTTTGGTCCGCCCGTAAAAACCAAATCGCATTTATCTTTTATTTTTTCAACGACCTTTTTCCAATTGTCTTTGTTCCAGTGCTTGTTACTCCACGTTGTTGCGGGTGCAATCACAACAAGCGGCTTTTTAACCCCTTTTAGCAATTCATCAACTTTCGCTTTTGTATCCTTTGAACATTCTGGCAAAGTGACTTTGATTTCTTTGGTATCTATGCCCAAATAATCTGCGTATTTCATATAATTTCTTATAACAGGATGTTCAAAATCTTCTGTCAATCTTGGAATAACCTCGTTTGCGCCAAGAATTGACAATTCTCTTGCCTGTTTTGAGATAATTCTTCTTTTTGCGCCGCAAAATGCCATCCAGTAAAGGCTTTTTAACATCATTTGAACATCAATTGCCGCGTCATATTTTTCAGCCCTTAACCGTTTTAAAATCTCACGATATTCTTTGAAATTTGTGAAACACATACCGCGTTTTTTCCACAATACAACCGGTGCAAGAAAAACTTTATCAACGCAAGGATTATCTTTAATCACATCAATTCCTTTTTCGCCGACAAGCCAATGAACTTCGTGCCCTGCACCTTTGAGCGCATTTGCAAGCGGAATTGTATGGATAACATCACCGAGTGACGATAGTCTTATAATTAAAATTTTCATTTATTCTCCTTCTAAAAATGCCGCACCCACAACACCTGAAAAATCACCCAGTGCCGCTTTTTTAAATTCTATTTTGGTTGTAGGAACGGGCAGTGACTTTGCTTTGGCTTTTTTTGTAACTTTTTGGTAAAAATAATCAACCGCTTCAATCAACCCGCCGCCAAGTACGATAAGTTTCGGGTTTATAAAGTTTATAATGCTTGCAATTCCGCCCGATAAATATTCTGCCGCCTCATCAACGCATTGTGTTACAAGCTCGTCGTTTTTTTCTATGGCATCTTGAATTATATGAGAAGTTATGGATTTATCCATAGTGTCTAAAATAACCGAATATCTGCCTTTTTTAAGTGCGCCTTCAATGCGTTTTTCAATAGCGGAGCGCGACGCGTAAGCCTCCAAACACCCATGGGCACCGCATGCACAAGGTCTGCCGTTTAAATCCACTATCATGTGTCCAATTTCGCCAGCCGTTCCCGTTGCGCCTTTTATGATTTTACCGTCTTTTATTATGGCTGAACCCACTCCTGTTCCGACAAATATGCAAACAACATCGTCATAACCCTTTGCCGCACCGTACTTTAATTCTCCCATTGCGGCTATTTCAACATCATTTCCCAAATAAACGGGTATATCATAGCGCTCGTTAATTTTTTCTCTTATATTCAAATCGTAACATTCAAGGTTTACGGCGGCTATAATAATCCCGTTTTCTCTATCCACCTGACCTGCCGCACCAATCCCGATTGATGAAATCTCTTTTACTGGAATTTTGCATTCCTTTAAAAGCTCATCTATCCCGTCAAGCATTTTCTTGACAATGTTTTTCGGGCCTTTGTCTTTTTTAGTCTTTTTTTTGACGTAATGTATAACTTCACCTGTTTTTTTATCAACAAGACCAATCAGGATTTTCGTTCCGCCTAAATCAATTCCGATAGAATATTCCATACCGTTATTATAACGTAAAAACAGGTTTTATACCAAAAAATTTACAAAGACTTGAATTTAAAAAATTATTATGTTAGCATTCTGTTACAAGCAACTTAGTGAGGTTTAACCATGAAAAGCTCAACATTAAGAAGATCAAATTTATCAAAAGAAAAAATGGCAGTACTTGAAGCGCTTTCAAAGTACAAACAAGAATCATCTTATGATAATTCGCCAAATGTTTACGTTCGTCCGAACAAAGAAAAAGAGCTTGACCTTTTATGGCAGAATTTTAAAATAAGCCAAAAATCGGAAAAATCACCGAGCGTCTATTTAGCAACGGGATTTATCGCAGGTGCCGTTTCAATGTTGTTACTGACAACGATTATCAGTTTTTCGGTTAAATCAAACAGTGTAAAAGTACCTGCCGCACAGAGCGCAAAAACGCAAAAAGTTAACCTTTTGCCCGCAGGCGATGCCGCTAAAAGCGTTGAAACATACACCGTTCAAAGCGGAGATACCGTTGAAAGCATTATGATTAGATTTTACGGCTCATACAGCCCCGAAAAAGCAAAAGCCGTTCAAAGCGCCAATAATTTACAAAACTTGAACAGACTTCAAATCGGTCAAAAACTTACAATCCCAATGGATTAAAGTTTTATATTATGCAACAGGCAAAATGACTTTAAAACTTTCTTCGCTTTCTCGTTTTCTATGTGAACGGTATTGTTTCGTGTTTGCTGTACTATTTCGGTTGCTTTCTCGTACATCTTTGATGCACCTTTTAAATATTCACTCTGTTTGTCTGTCGTTAACAGCCCTAATTCCTGAAAATACTTTCCGTACAAAAGGTAAAGCCTTGAAAGCAAATCCTTCATATTAAATTTGCCCGCCAAAATTATTGCGTTTTCAATGTTTATTTTGGCCGTTTCATAATCGGATATTACTATGCTTGCTTTTGCAATAATCATTTTCAATAAAATTACAAACAAATAATTGCTTATTTTTGGGTTTTGGGCAACATCAAGTGCTTGAGCGGCTATTTCAATTGCCGCATGCGGACCTTCTGTTACAAGCGTTGCATCAGCTATCAAATACCATGTTAAAAGCGCTCCGGTTGCAAGCTTTTCTTTGGCAAAATATGTTATTTGGCTGTTGTAAATCTCCATTGCTTGTTTTGCCTGCTCATTGTCTTTGAAAATTTTTCCCAAAAGCGTTTTTAAAATATTTTTGGTAAATTCATCTTTGCAGTTATCCGCAAAAGTTACAACTTCAAACAAGTCCTCTTGCAAACCTTCATAGCGTTTTCTGAAAAAGTTGTTCAATATCTTGATAAAATTCCACTTCAAAACGGTGCTGTTATCCATTCTGGTTTTGTAAAGATTTAATGTATCATCAAGTATATTTTCGGATGTGTTAAAATCGCCCTTAATAGTATTTGCAAACGCAAGTGCAAGCTTACATTTGCTTATAAACAATTCATCGGTAATTTTATTTCTTTCAATGATATCGAATATTATGGTCAAAATTTCAAAAGAGCGGTCGTTTCCTTGCATAATAAGTGCATTTGCAAGCATCAAATATGTTTTTAACCAGGTTTCATATACAAATTCTATTGAAAAATCGCATTTGTAAGGTTTGGTCAAAAATTTATCCAAAACCGGCATAATATCATTGTCTATGGTGGTTATAACTTCACCGCAGTTGCCTATTCCAAGAATTGACTCGAGCTTTGAAAGTTTCAAGAGTGCGATTTTAAGCTTATCATCGCTTTGGACTTTTTCCAAAACGCTGTCAACACATTCGATATTGCCATAGAAATTATTGGTTTGACGACAGCAGTAAGACAAATATCCCAAAAGTTCAATTTCTTTGGGGGTATTGCCGCAGGCTTTAGCATTTGAAATTGCATCGGGTAAGTATTCCAAGGCTTCCGTGGGATTGTAATCGGTCAGGAGTTTGCCTAATCGTTCTGCAATATTGTATCTAATCTTTAAAGTTTCACTTTCATCAAGCTCATTTATTAAGGCAAGGCACTGTTTTTGCGAAATAACATAGAGGTTTGTGTCACCTACGTATGCTGCAAGCTTTGTATTTTTTGTCCATACATCAAGTGCGGCTTGCGTTTGTTTGAGGTTCTGCGCAATTATTCCCATTACAGCATTGGAATTTAATATGAGCATACTCAAAGTTTGAGCTATTTTTGTGTTCAATTCAATAAAATCTTTGTCATTTTTTGCCGCAGATAAAATCGTTTCCCATAACAAAATATTTTTAAATTCAAAAAATATCTCGTTTATCAACGTTATAAAATTCATTTGCCGCAAATAATCTATAACTCCGTCGCAATCTTCTTCTTTAAATATTTCCTTTAACAGAGCAAGATTAATTTTGTCACCCATGATTGATGCACCGAGCAAAATTTTGTATGCCGGCGGATTTAATTCTTTCAGTAATTTTAATCGTTTGGTTATAATTTCTTTAAAAGTGGCAGGCAACTGGAATGGTTCTTCTGCGATTTGGCAATCAAAACAAAGGCTTACCGCCTGTTCAAAATATGCGGGATGACCTTTTGATTTTGTAATGATTTCACTTTTTTCGACCTCGTTAATATAGGAGTCATCAAGGTTTAAAGTGTTTATTTCATCATCTTTTAAAGGCGCAAGGCTTATATCAAGGCTTTCAATCTCACAGGAAAATATGCCTTTTACAGGACGCGGGTTGCAATACATTAATATCATCGTAAAATCGTATTTTGATATAAGATTGTGCAAAAATTCGTATGAAAATCCGTCAATGTAGTCAAAATTGTCAACTACCACTACAAATTTGCCAAGATGTGATATTTTGTCAAAAATTTTGTAAAGTATGTCAAATGTTTTGTGTTTGTTTATGCTTAAGTTTTCAAATTCGCCTTCCTGTGCTGAATACAAGAAATTCAACAAGTCATTCAACTGTGAATTAGACATTTGAGGGAACTCATTTTTAAAATATTTTATTGCATCTTTTTTAAATTCGGGAGTATTCATGCAAAAATTCGGCAGGTTAAATATATTCAAGACCATATCTTGAATTACGCCGCCGGGGGTTAATTGTGTCAAAGGTGTGCATTTGCCAAAAACCCAAATTGTGTCAGTAAAGTTTTTTGCGGTCTCTTTTAATACATAACTTTTGCCGATGCCTTTTTTACCGCTGATTGAAATGAGTTTTATGCCGTCTGTTATACCTTTTGAAAGTTTTTTTATCGCATCTTTTTGAGGTATCAATGTAGGAATGTATTTGAGAGATTGTTGGTTATTAATGGTTTCCACAAAAGGCATGGAGCACTTTCTGCATTTTTTTGCATCCAAAAAATTTATGCTTGCACAATGTGAGCAAACCTTCAAAATCTCTTTGCCGCAGTTTTTGCAAGTCATATTTTGTATCGGATTAACAGTATTACAATTCTTGCACAGCAAACCTATTACGGCTTTGCAATGCGGGCATCTTAAAGTATTTCCCTCAACGGGCTTTTTACATACCGGACATATCATCTAACGATTTCTTAACCTTTTCTGTTAACTTAAAAAGCCTTTTGGAAATCTCAGATTGGGACAAACCTATTTCCGATGAGATTTCTTTTTGTGTCATGCCTTTATCGTAGCGCAATTTGTAAATTTGCAGATAATTTTTTTCGGGGTCTTCCCTATCGGCTTCCAAGATAAGATTAAGTATTTGTTTGTAAGTATCTTTTTTAATCAGTTCTTCTTCCGGTGTTTCATCCGTTGCAAAGTTGTCGTAAGAAATATCGGGATAATGTATCGGTTGGTAGCTTGAACCTAATCTTTTTATTCTTCCTGAGGCTTTTAAAACATTAATAATAGAGGTGGTGGCGATTTTTCTTAAATATGCCTCCAAAGACGCATCAGAGCTTATTGCCTTGATAACAGCCATTGAGCGTTGGCATGTTTCATTGAAAAAATCTTCATACAGGTCTTCATTATCGGAAAACTTCCTGTCATTTTTGATTATTTTTTCAATTAAATCTAATTTATCTTGTGTTAATTCCACTTTTTACCTCTGTAAAAAATTATAACACAGTTACAAATAAATTTTTAGTATCATTTGTGCGGTATCGCCAACAATCAAACCTGCAGGCGCTTTCACAACCTTTAAAGTTTCATTAACAGTTTGTAACACAATATCATCTATTTGTTTTGAACCGCTGGATTTTTGTATTTTAGCACTCTGTAATGAACCTTCTTTTGTGAGGGTTATATCTACGTCAATCTCTTGAGAATAAGCGTATTCGGTTGCAAGCAGCAAATCGCTTGAGAGTGTAAGTCTTAAGCTTTTGCCTGCCGTTTGCAGATAATTTTTGAACGCATCGTTATATGAAAGGTAATCGGGTACAGCCCAGCCGAGTTTTTTAACATCCGTATAAGGGGTCGGATTTTGAGCGGGATTTTGCGCGGGTTTTTGTACCGCAGCTACAGTTTCCTGAGTGGGAGGAAGAACTTCCGGCAACTCGGGAACAGGCTGTTCTTCCGTTTGCGGAATATTCTTTTCCAATACATTTGCAGGTTGTTCTGCTTTGTTTTCGGTTTTATGCAGTGCCGCAAATATAAGCAAAGAGACAAGTGCAGCGATTATTACCGAAGCCGCCAGAATAGCTTTTTTGCCCAATTCTTGAGGTTTTAAGTATATTTCTTTGTTTGTTAAAATATCATCGGTTTTGTTATACAAAACTTTTAAATCTTTTTCTTCTTTTGGCTCATTTATGTCAATTTGTATTTCGCCTTCGATCATGTTTTCGTTGGAAATTTCTTGAGAATTTTCGTAAGATACGGCAGACTCATCTTCAAAAATTTCTTTTGATGTTTCTTGTGATATTTCTTGTACCGCATTTCCTAACATAATATCGTCAAAAGAAATGTTTTTGGTATTTTCAATGTTTTCTGTGTCAAAGTTTTCTTGAGTTTCTTGTTTTTCATCAGGTTCAATAACTTGTATTTCATCGAAGTTTTCAAGGTTTTGCTCAACATCTTGATTTTCTGTATCATCTACGACCTGCTCTACTTCAGCAAAACTTTCAAGGTTTTGTTCAACCTCTTGGTTTTCTGTATCATCTACGACCTGCTCTACTTCAGCAAAACTTTCAAGGTCTTGCTCAACCTCTTTGTTTTCTGTATCATCTACGACCTGCTCTACTTCGTCAAAACTTTCAAGATTTTGCTCATCATCTTGGTTTTCTGTGTCGTCTACGACCTGCTCTACCTCGTCAAAATTTTCAAGATTTTGTTCAAAAGTCTCGTCGGGAATTGCTAAATCACCGGCGGCATCAATATTTTCCAAATCAAGCGTTTCATTCAAATCAATGTTTTCATCAATTGTTTCAAGCGGGCTGTCGCCGATATTTTCCAAATCAATTTCGTCAGGGATTTCATCAACGATTTCGTCGGTGACTTCATCGGTGATTTCGTCAGTGGTTTCGTTTGAAATATCATCCGGTATCGTATCTTGTGAAAGATTTTCATCGCCTTGCGTAAAATCTTCCATTACATCGTCATCCCCAACTTCCCGCTCATAATCTATATCGGAAAAAATCTCATCTATATAATCACTTTTTTCATCAGTTAAAGCGTTTTCTTCTCCGGAAATTTCACCGTCAAAAGTTTCATCGGGTTCAAGGATTGCAGGTTCTTCATCAACTTCATCAGAGAAAATTTCATCCTGCGGTAACGCACTTGTCAAATTGTCCGCCAGCTCCACATCAGATGCGTTAAATACAGAAAACTCATCCATATCAGGCAGCTCTGCACCGATTCCGGCTTCCGTACACACTTCCGTTATATTGTCTAAAACGTCACTTGCTGCAGTGTGAATTGCGATTTTTTCAAAATTGCCGAACTCTGTCAAAACTTTTCTCAATTCGGCGCTTTTAACAAGCATTTTTATTAAATATTTTTCATCATAATCGCTTATATCATCATCATTAAACGAAACAGCCAAAAATTCGCATTTTTCAAGCTCATCGTCAGATAATTTTTCCGTATAATCGCCTTTAAAATCTTTAATGTACTGTTTTAAATCCACTGGCGATGAAAGTTTTTCCTTTTCAATAAAATAATAATCACTATTCTGGTTATTTTTGTTAATCAATCGTGGTTCAAAAAATCCTAAAAATTTCATGCACGAAGTATCATTCATTAACAAAACAAAGTAAACATCGGGAACAAGCCCCCATTCAAAGTGTGATTTCGGAACAAAAATAAGATTTTCATCATATACAACACGAACATCAATATGAATATTTTTCAATATGACATCTGCGACATCAAATTTTTCAAGCATTTTGTCAATATCATGCAAAGAATATATCCCTGAAACGTCGATATCTTCCTGCGCAAGATATTTTTTGCAGATTTCTGCGCCCAGTTTGTTTACGTAAGCTCTTTTAATTTCGTGTGCCGCTGTTTTTTTGTCATTGTTTTCGATATAAATTATTTGTTCCATATTACCTCTCTCACTCTATAAGATGACATGAGGTGCTAAATTATTCCAATTTTTTTGTAAATTTTTGTAACGATTTTTTGCCATTATTATATAAAAAGTCAATTTCAAAGATTCACAAGGTTTATAAATTTATGGTAGAATTGTGATAGGAGGTTCTCATGATAAATTCTGTATCTTCGGTAAGTTTCAAAGCAAATCCGCAAAACGCACAAGAACGTCTGAGTGCACCGGGTAGTTTTACAAAACCGCAGGTGGTTGATAAACCCAAGAAAAAAGGCGGATTTTTGAAAGGTCTTGCAAAATTCGTTGCAGCGGCAATTGTCGTAGGCGGCGGCGTGTTGTTAGGTTACAAAAAAGGTGTATTCAAAGTATTACCTCATTTGGAAAACGCAAAATTGATGGAAAAAGCCGGTCATTATCTCGGCAAAGCAGGCGAATGGATTGACGATAAAGCTTGGTCTAAATTGGCTAATTTGGTCACATCAAAAAAGTCGGCTTAAATAAATTCAGATAAAATATTATTGCTTATGAGTATGCCCTCCACCGTGAGGGCATACCCGTTTTTTGTCTTTTTAAAGTAATTTTCGTATTTTTTTAAAATTTGTACATATTTTTTTTCAAAATCAATGCCGAATTTTTTGTTAATCTGTAAAACATCAATCCCGTCAAGTTTTCTGAGCCCCAAAAATATTTCTTCTTCAAGCTGTTCTTTTTGTGTCAATTCAATTTCATTTTCGTGTCGTAAAGGGTTATTGATGTATTTATCCAAATCCGCGAAATTGGAATATCTCACATTTTTCAAGTACCCGTGCGCCGCACAGCCAAAACCGTAATAATTTTTGTTGTTCCAATAATTCAAATTGTGACGTGACGGGGTTCCAAAGTTGCTTATCTCATAATGGTTGTCCAAAATCTTAACCGCTTTTAAGTACATATCCGCTTGCAAATCTTCATCGGCAATGGTTTTTGGTCTGTTATCGTAAAAATAACAACCTTTGTCAATTTTTAACCCGTAAAGCGATATGTGATTTACGCCCAAAGTTTTTGCATGACGCAAATCTTTTTCAAAGCTTTCGACGGTTTGATTTGGAAGTCCGTATATAAAATCAAGGCTTATGTTTTTAAATCCCGCTTTTTTTGCATAATCGACGCAATTTTCAACATCTTTTGCGCTGTGTTTTCTGCCGATGAGTTTTAAAATATCATCGTCAAAAGTTTGACAGCCTATGCTTACTCTGTTGACACCCGTTTTATAAAGCGATTTCATATACTCTAAATCTACCGTTTCGGGGTTTATTTCAAGTGTTATTTCGGAATTTTTATCGAAATTAAAACGCGAGAGCAAAGATTTTATCTCATCAACTGTTAAAAGTGAAGGCGTTCCGCCGCCAAAATAAATTGTTTCAAGGTATTCGCCCTTATAATAATGTTCTATTTCTTTTTTCAAAGCGCAAAGATATTCTGTTTTTTTCTCCAACAAAGGGTAAGATACAAACGAACAATAATTGCATTTTTGTTTGCAAAACGGAATGTGAATATATGTATTCATAAAAATTATTATACAACATTTTTGTCATATAATGGATTTATGAAGAAAATTTTGGCGATTTTAGCTTTACTGTTTATGAACAATTCCGTTTGGGCTTATATACCCGAAACCACTTTGCAGATTGCAGGTTTTGTAAAACCTCACATGGTAAGAGTCGGTATAGGCGACAATAACTTTAAAAGTTACGTTTATGACACAACGGAAATTTTTTCGCCTTACGTTATGCAAGTTTTTGACAACGATAAATTTGTCATGGAAATTCCTGCAAACAAACCCGTTGAAGTTAAAATATCGTCGGATATGTTTTTGTTGATGATTGATAAAAAAGTTGTTGAACAATTGAATGGCCCCGTGAGATTTAAAGCGGAAAGAGTGGGGGTTAAAAACCTTAAAAGAGCAGGTTCTCAGGCTTTATACAGGGGCGAAATTGAACTTGTAAAATATAAACAAAACAAATTCCACATAGTAAATGTTTTGGATACTGAAGAATATTTAAAAGGTGTTGTTCCAAACGAAATGCCCGTAAGGTTTGGGCTTGAAGCCTTAAAAGCCCAAAGCGTTGCGGCAAGAAACTATGTTTTATCCCCCAGAATTAAGGCGTATGAAGCGTTTGACGTATCAGACAGCGTTGCAAGTCAGGTGTATTTTGGGGCAAACACGGAAAAAGACCTTTCATCTCGTGCCGTTGAAGAAACAAAAGGGATTGTAGCTTTATACAATTGGGATTTGATACTTGCACAGTATTGTTCAACGGCGGGCGGTTATACCGAAAGCTTTTCAAACGCTTTTTCCGACCCAAAAACCAAACAATTTCCGTCAGAATCCAAGCCATATTTGATTGCAAAACCCGATATGTTAAGCCAAACGCCGTTGAATACGGACGAAAAAGCGCTTGAATATTTTAAATCCCAAAAAGATTCGTATGATGTCCGCTCGCCTTATTTCAGATGGCAAAGAGAATGGACAAAAGACGAACTTCAAAAAGAAATCCAAAAAAATATTGCCGCACAATCCGCAACGGGGTTTATAAAACCCGCATTCAGCGGTAAGCTTGACGAAATTGAGCGGCTGGAAGTTAAACGCAGAGGAGAGTCCGGCAAGATTATAGAAATGGATATCGTAACCAAATCACAGACCTATAAGGTTTTCAAAGAGCTTGTTATAAGACGGCTTTTGACAAATAACGGCAAGGCTTTGCCAAGTGCCAACATAGCTTTTGAACAGGAGTTTGACGAAAACGGCAATCTTGTAAAGGTCAAAGCGTACGGCGCAGGGTATGGGCACGGTGTCGGAATGAGCCAGTACGGCGCAGGATTTATGGGCAGTGAACTTAAAATGTCTTTTGACAAAATTTTAAAACACTATTACACAGACATTTCACTTGGCACAAACCCTGTTATATTAGGCAAAGACCCTGTTTCGGTCGAATTTTATTCCGAGCGAAAAAAAGCAAAAATCAAGGTTGATAACAGATGCGGCAGGGCGGATTTTTCCGCGGTAATTAACGGTAAAAAACACGATTTTCAAATCCCGAAAGAGCTTTTTTATCGTTACAGAGCGGCTGAGTTTGATATTTCAATAAAACATGGTATAAATAACATAGTATTCACAAACGGAGAAGGGCTGAAAGTTTACGTGGAATTGTATGGCAAAGACTGATAGTGTATTAAAAGCGGCATGGCTGATAGCGTTTGTAACCGTTATCAGCAAACTTGCAGGATTTATAAGAGATATGGTGGTGGCAAACTATTACGGCGCATCGCTTGCGTCTGATGCGTATTTTTACGCATACCAGTTCCCTGCGCTTGCCGTAACGCTTTTGGGCGGAATAGGCGGACCTTTCCATAGCGCCGCTGTTGCGGTTTTTACCAAAATCATCCCGAATTTGAAAGAAAAACCGCCCGAAGTCGCCGAAAAACTCTTTAACACTTTCGTAACTTCAAGTTTTATATTTTTCACAATTTTGACATTACTTTGCTTTTTCTTCTCTCATCAAATAATGTCAATAATCATATCCGACGGTAACCCCGAATTAATCAATCTTGCAAGCACACACCTTAAAATCATGTGCCCGTCGCTTGTAATCGGCGGATTAATCGGGATTTATTACGGAATTTTGGTAACATATAAAGAATTTATTTTGCCAAGCCTTTCACCAATAATTGTAAGTGTTGTAATCATATCAACACTTTTGATAACGGGCGGTGACAAATCGGGCATTGTGCTTGCAACGGCGACCGTTGTCGGAGCTTTGTGCCAATTGCTTTTGCAAATCCCCCGCGTAAGGAGTTTAGGCTATAAAATCCGTCCGAATTTTGATTTTTTCAATAACGGGAATTTCAATCAGATTTTAGAACTGCTTTTCCCTGCCGTTTTAAGCTCGACTGTGGGGCAAATCCATATTTACGTCGATATGTTTTTTGCATCGTCTTTAAGTGAAGGGGTTTGGACGTCAATCGGATATGCAAACAGAGTATTTCAATTCCCTGTCGGAATACTTGTTACGGCATTTTTGGTGCCGTTATTCCCGATTTTTTCAACCCTTGTTGCAAAAGGCGATATGCAAGGGATTAAAACATACTTCAATAAAGGGGTCGGGATGCTGTTTTTTGGTGCAATACCGATAATTATAGGGATTTTGGTACTCGGCTCGGACGGTATAAGATTAATATTTGAACGCGGCGTCTTTGATGAACGCGCGACATTTATGGTAACAGAAGCCTTGTGGTTCTTGTCGTTTTCAATTATCCCCTATGTATTTAGAGATAGCATAACAAGGGTTTACTATTCGTTTAACGATTCCGCAACCCCCTTTGCCGTTGCGTTTTCGTCAATTATTTTAAAAGTCCTTTTGAATTCGATTTTTATAAAATATCTGAACATGGGAATAGGCGGAATTACGCTTTCCACCTCGCTTGTGACTTTATTCAATGCGGTTGTTTTGGGCGTTTTGATTTCCAAAAAAATCAAAATGGATTATGCGATTTTGTTTAAAAACCTCATTAAGATGTGCGTTGCAGGGGGTATAACTTTGGTCATTTGTTTTGCGGTTTCAATGTGGTTTGACAAGGCGGTTGAGCTTCCAAAATACGTGTTTGAGTTGACAAAAATCGCATCAATCGGCGTTTTATGCCTTGTGGTTTACACTTGGTTTAATATTATATTCAAAATGGATTATGCAAAAGAATTGCTGGAAAGGTTCAAATGCAAGTAAAAAAAATCATAAAAACGCTTGAAAATGATGGGGTAATAGCCTTTGTAACGGATACGGTCTGGGGTTTGGGGTGCTTGCCGACATCCGAAAAAGCAGTTAAAAAAATATACGAATTAAAACACAGAGAGGCGCAAAAACCTTTGATTTTAATGTCAAACGAGATTTATAACCTGTTGGATTACGTAAAACCCATACCAAAAGAGGGGTGTCGGCTTATAAAAAAATATTTCCCCGGGGCTTTGACAATCGTAACGGAAAAAAGCGATAAAACACCTGATTTTATAACATCTTCCATGCCGACTGTCGGGATAAGAGTTCCCGATAACAAGACTTTCAAACAGATTTGCGAGGCAATCCCAAATCATGTACTTGCAACAACGAGCGCAAACCTTTCACACCAGCCGAGCGCAAAGACTTACGAACAGGCTTTGGCAAACGGGCTTGCGGATTACGTCGTACCCGATTACGGATGTGGTTGTCAGGGTTTGGAATCCACTGTTTGCGGAGTATTTGGGAATGAAGTCCGAATTTTCCGTCAAGGCGCCGTAAATATCTCGGAAATCGACTTTTCATAATCGGGTTTAATGAGTCACAATCGTTTCACTCATACTACTTAGGATATAAAACCTTTAAATATTTTTTCTATACTATCACCAAAGGCATATGCTTCAACTTCTAAAGGATTATTTTTATACGTTTCTGAGCCAAAACCAAACGCATCAAGTCCTTCATAATTTCTCATGGCTTTCAAATCTTGAACCGCTTTAATTCCTTCCGGTGAGTTTGCTTTTATTTTAGGTAATTTTAATACTTCTGCAAAATTAGTTTCAATTTGAGGAATAAGATCTTTAGTCCAATTATCTACTGTTTTTTGGATAAATTCTTCTCCTTTCCCTTGTTTTAATGCTTGTTCATATCTGCTTTTCAGCATAAAATCAAAGGAGGATTTACTTAATGATTGTTTTAAACTGTTTTCGGCTATTGTTCTTGCATATTCGCTTACCCCAATATTTTCTGTTCTCAAGATATTAGTAAATTGTTCGCAATGCTTAAGTTCATGAGATAATAAATTTATTTGTTGTTGTGGTGCGCATTTTTCTACAAAACTTTGTGAATATCTGATAGTATTGCTAACATAATCATAACCACCGTTTACAGACATAACACCATCTGCACCTGTAATACTTATACTTTTAGGTGCTATTCCATTGAGTTTCATGTGATTGACCATATTTTCATACGCGGTATCAACAAACTCCTGCCCTGTTTTGCCTTCTAAATTTGCAAAAATAGTTTTATATTCATTCGGTATATTTTTTGTAATTAGTGCTGTTTTTTTAGGTTTCGCGGTCTTTATCAATGGGCTTGTTTTATTTTTTGATTTTGATAAATCAAATTTATTTTTTATATATTTTTTAGCCTTATCAGCGGGTTTTCTGCATATCCTTTTTGCTTCTACCCACGAATCTTTCAACATTAGCTTTGCCCAACCCGATTGTGACTTTGGCAATTCGTCTATAACCCGTTTAGAGGCTATATTTATTGTATCGGTCAGATGAAGATCAATTGAATCAATAATACTTTGTGACAGTCCCTTTGTTCCGCCAACTTGCTTCAAACCTGATTGAAGCCCTCTATATCCGGCAAAATCTGCGACTATATTTGCTCCGTTTTCTACCCCCAGTCTTTCAAATGCTTGTCTATTAAAAACACTTAAAACTTTACGCTGCTGTTTAGGATTTATTTTTAGTAATCTACCATAAGCTAATTCAAAATCCCCTTTAATTGCCGCATTATAAACAGCATTAGCAACTTTGTTCAGTAATCTTACTTTCATAATTCCTCCATTAAATTTCCCCTGTGTATTTATATAAAGTATTTTTATTTTCAAAAAATGCTTTTTATTAAAAATACTATTAATATTTTTTAACAATTTGGCAAGTATTTTATTTAGGTATTTTAATCGGCATGAAATAATAAATTTTTTAAAATCGGTTTATCAATTTGCATACGGCTTATAAAGAAAGTTTCTCAAAACAGTTCAAAATCGACTTTTCATAATCGGGTTTAAGTATGCCTTTTTCGGTTATGATGCCCGTTATAAGCTCATGCGGCGTCACGTCAAACCCCGGATTTATAATATTTACTCCGTCGGCGCATATTGCTTTGCCGTTTATGTGCGTCACTTCATCGTGCGAACGTTCCTCAATCGGAATTTCATCACCTGATTTTATGCTGATATCAATAGTTGACAGCGGTGCTGCGATATAAAACGGTATGTTATGGTATTTTGCGGCAATTGCAACGGTATAAGTTCCGATTTTGTTTGCGCTGTCACCATTTGCGGCAATTCTGTCAGCACCGACTACAACCATATCTATCATCCCTTTTTTCATAAAATATGAGCACATCCCGTCAGTTATAAGCGTTGTCGGAATGCCGTCCATTGTAAGTTCAAGCGTGGTAATTCTTGCACCTTGCTGTCTCGGGCGGGTTTCGTCCGCAAAAACCTGTATTGTCGGGTCGTTTGCAAATGCCGAACGGACAACGCCCAATGCCGTTCCATATCCTACCGTTGCAAGCGCCCCCGCATTACAGTGCGTAAGTATCGTTGCGCCTTTTGGAACAACCTGTGCGCCAAAATCGCCTATCCTTTTGTTTATTTCAATATCTTCGTTTTCAAGCTTTATGGCGTTTTGCTTTAATTCCTCCACAATCCCTTTTACATCCGATTTGGAATTTAAAATAATATCTTTTTGCTTTTTAACCGCCCACATCAAATTTACCGCCGTAGGTCTTGATGATGCCATATAATCCGCTTTTTCAAGAAGTTTTGGGATAAATTCTTCTTTAGGCAAACTCTGAAGTTCCTGTGCGTACAAAACAACCCCATGTGCGCCCGCAATCCCTATAGCCGGCGCACCTCTAACAATCATGTCTTTAATCGCCCTATACATACTCTCACCGTCTTTTATATCAACGTACTTAAATTCGTACGGAAAAAGCGTCTGATTTACCATTCTTGAATATGTATCGACCCACTGTATTGTTCTGATTTTTGACTTAAATTCCATTTTTTACCTCATATAATTCTTATAAAATTCCATACCGTAATAGGTTAAAAACCCTGAAAAAGCGTTAACCGTGGCACTCAACACGCCCATAAATATAACAAGCACCGTTATCAGCCCAAAACTTGCGTTAGCCAACGACACCGACACTCCGTAATTGGGGTATATCCCGAAAAACTTTGCCAAAATAATAATTGACGGGATATAAAATATCGAAAACCCTATAAACGAAACAAATCCGACAATAGCCCCGACAACGGCGCTTTGTTGAACCGATTGGATATCCAAAATTTTATATTTTGTCATAAATAAAATTACGCAAACCGCTGAAAAACACATCAAAATCCAAAAAGCGATTTCGCCGATAAACGGTATCAGCGTTATAATTCCCAGCACCGCACCCAACAGTAAACTTAAAAGACATAATATTTTTATCATAATTTACTCCTTGTATGACAAATTGCAATAGCGATTGAATCAACCGTATCGTCAAGTTTAGGCAAAGTATCGGTATCAAGCGACAATTTAACCATACGCTCCACCTCTTTTTTATCGGCGCGCCCGTAACCCGTTAAAACCTGCTTGACCTCAATCGGCGTGTATTCAAAAATCGGTATATTGAATTTTTCAAGTACGGTAAGAATTACCCCTCTTGCATGAGCGACCGGCATTACGGTTGTTTGGTTTTTAAAGTAAAATAACTTTTCAATCGCCGCACAATCGGGTTTGTATTTTTCAATCAAAAAAGTCATGTCGTTAAAGATTTCCAATAACCGTTTTGATTCTCTTTCGCCCTTTTGAGTTTGTATTGAGCCCGAATGCAAAAGCTTGATATTATCGTTTTCAAAATCAATCAGAGAGTAACCGACAATCGCCATCCCCGGGTCTATGCCTAATATCTTCATAAGATTATTTTAGCATAAATAAAAGTGAGTAAGTAAAGTCGTTAAGTCGTTAGGACGTTAAGACGTTAAGTCGGTTACAAAGTGAGTAAGGTGAGTAGAGTGAGTAAGGTAGTTAATAAAGTGAATAAGCCAATAAGCAAATAGGCGAATAAGCACTTTACATAAAGTCGTTAAGACGATAAGACGTTAGGACGTTAAGTTCTTTACATTAATTAGGCTCTGCGAATTGTCGCCACACAATCCCCACCCCTTGAGGGCGGGGAAGCGGTTGTTCACGAGTTTACGAGTGTTACAACCGCAGGGGCGGGGTGGCAAGCCACTTTCCACATTAAACTTTGCATAGTAGCAAACGTCATTGCGAGGAACGAAGTGACGAAGCAATCCACTCAATAGATTGCTTCGTCGGGCTACGCTACGCTTGCCCTCCTCGCAATGACGTGGGAATGTTTTGTCATTACGAGGAGCGTTAGCAACGTCGTAATCGCATTGTCGTTGGATTTCACAAACCTTGCGATTGCGACGCTCCGCTCGCAATGACATATTTGTAGGTCGGATTTACTAATCCGACAAATTGTCAAAACTTAAAAGGATAGTCCTCAGGAATTTTCCAACCGTTTTTCTTAATAAAATATGTACAAAACGCTCCTAAACCAATTCCTCCCGGACCACCTGTTTTGTCACAATTTGCCATTTTTTCTTCATCACTGACATTTGAAGGCGCATCCCATACATCAAGTGGACTGTGTATATTATCCGTATACCAATTGAATGTAAAGCTTTTTATCCCTGTAGTATTGCTTGACAAAAAAGTTCTATCATTAGGATTATTATAATATTCTTCATAATCTGAGGCAACAGGGTAAAATCCTGTGCCGGTTGAGCTAAATATCAAAGCACTTCCGTCCGGAAAATATAATACACATTTTACTCTATCACTATCCGGTGATTTATCTGATCTTACTTCTAACACCCTTAAATACCCTTTTAGATATTTATTATACCAGTTAGTCGCTTCTACAGTGCCGTCTATACACTTTCCTGTTTCTTCATCAAAAGTACAAGTTGTTCCCATTTTATCCCAAGTGCTAAAGTCGCCGTTATCAACTTCTGAAAGCTTTATAGCTTGGTTCATTGTAGAATAAAAATTAACCAATCTTGTTTCAATAACTTTTTTCTTGTAACTTTGAACAAGGTTAGGAATGGTCATTGCGGCAACAATGCCGATGACGGCAAGGGTCACTAGCACCTCTGCGAGCGTGAAAGCTACTTTCTTTGAAGTCGTTAAGACGTTAAGACGATTTCTTACTCGCTCGCGTTTAACGGGTCTGCGGTTGACGTCTGCAATGACTGCGTCATTTTCGCCGTCAATCCTCGCCCTCAGCTCGCTCGCGCAAGTCTTTAAGTTCTTTACATTAATTAGGCTCTTTGGAATGCCACTGTTTTTGGAACATGCCCCCTCGCCCCTTGCGGGAGAGGGGAGGAGCGTAGCGACGGGGTGAGGGGTCAAA
>CANQML010000006.1 GCA_947624935.1 Candidatus Gastranaerophilales bacterium | reverse complement strand
GATGATATGAAAAAGACGGACGCATTTCAGCCGAAATTTGTAAAACCTTACGAAGAAACCCTTATTAATACCGAAACAGAGGACTATAATTCAAATTGTCAGTTTGGAGTTTGTCTGCCGCAAGATAATTTAGAAAATCCGAATAATTAATTTTTTGTTTATTTTTTAAGAAAATCGTAAAAACGGTGTTATAACTAAAATATAAATTGAAAAATTTAAAAAAAGGAGATAAGAATTATGGCAAAAACAATTGGTATTGACTTAGGAACAACAAACTCCGTTGTAGCCGTTATGGAAGGCGGAAAACCGACCGTAATTGCTAATGCGGAAGGTTCAAGAACAACCCCGTCTATAGTCGGGTTTTCAAAAACAGGCGAAAGACTTGTAGGTCAGCTTGCAAAACGTCAGGCGATATTAAACCCTGATAAGACGGTCGCATCCATTAAAAGACACATGGGTGAAGATTACAAAGTAAACATTGACGGAAAAGATTACACTCCGCAAGAGATTTCGGCAATGATTTTAAGAAAATTGGCAGATGATGCAAGCTCATATTTGGGCGAAAAAGTAACATCAGCCGTAATTACCGTACCTGCATACTTTAACGATGCGCAAAGACAGGCTACCAAAGATGCCGGAAAGATTGCAGGGTTGGACGTTTTACGTATCGTAAACGAACCGACGGCTGCAGCGTTGGCTTACGGGCTTGAAAAAGAAAAATCCGAAAAAGTTTTGGTATTTGACTTAGGTGGCGGTACATTCGATGTTTCAATCCTAGAAATCGGCGACGGCGTTCACGAAGTTCTTTCAACTTCAGGTGATACACACCTTGGCGGCGACGACTTTGACCAAAAGATTATGGATTGGATGTGCGACGAATTTAAAAAACAAGAAGGCATAGATTTAAGAAACGATAAACAAGCTATGCAGCGTGTCAAAGAAGCCGCAGAAAAAGCTAAATGCGAACTTTCATCGGTTATGGAAACAAATATCAACTTGCCTTTCATTACCGCAGACGCAAACGGCCCGAAACACTTGGATTTGAATTTGACAAGAGCCAAGTTTGAAGATTTAAGCAGAGATTTGTTAAACAGATGCAAAACCCCTGTAGAGAACGCATTGAAAGACGCAGGAGTAACCAAAAACGACATTAACGAAGTCGTATTGGTTGGCGGTTCTTCAAGAATACCTGCTGTTCAACAATTAGTTAAGGAATATACGGGCAAAGAACCTAACCAATCTGTTAACCCTGATGAAGTTGTTGCAGTTGGTGCCGCAATTCAGGCAGGCGTTCTGGCAGGTGAAGTTAAAGACATCGTATTGCTTGACGTTACACCGTTGACTTTGGGTATTGAAACATTGGGCGGCGTTATGACACCTCTTGTTCCGAGAAACACTACAATTCCTGTTTCTAAATCACAAGTATTCTCAACAGCGGAAAATAACCAAACGGCGGTTGATATCCACGTTCTTCAAGGTGAAAGACCTATGGCTAAAGATAACAAGTCACTTGGTATGTTCAGACTTGACGGTATTCCGCCGGCAATGAGAGGTTTGCCGCAAATCGAAGTTACATTTGATATCGACGCAAACGGTATCGTTAACGTTTCGGCTAAAGACAAAGCAACAAACAAAGAACAAAAAATTACTATCACAAATTCTTCTAACCTGTCAGAAGCCGACATTGACAAAATGGTTAAAGAAGCTGAAGCTAATGCGGCTGACGATAAGAAAAGAAAAGAAGAAGCCGAAATTAAAAACAACGCAGCAAGCTTAATCGGTTCTGCCGAAAGAATTGTAAAAGACTTTGAAGGCAAAATTGATTCGGCTGACGAAACTAAATTAAACGAACAAAAAGAGGCACTTCAAAAAGCAATTAACGAAAACAAACCCGTTGATGAATTGAAAAAACTTTCTGATGAACTTCAACAAACAATGTTTTCAATTTCTCAAAAAGCTTATGAAGCTGTCCAAAACAATTCTCAATCTGCAACTACTGAAACCGCAGAAAATACTTCATCAACCGACTCAAAAGATGATGATGTCATTGATGCGGAATATACAAAAGAGTAATACGAACTTAACGCGGGGACTTAGGTCCCCTTTTTTTACATCAAATGAAGGATTAAAAAAATTTTATTATCTTTTAAAATGAGTGTGGGGAGGTAGAAACATGAGTGAAAATTTAAGTGAAAATTTAAACGAAATTTCTGAATCTATCACACAAAATTGGACAGAGCAGGCACTTGAATGTTACAACATCAAATGCGACTGCAAAAAATGTTCGTTAGCTAAGGGGAATTATTCGTTTGTATGCCAGATGCCAAAGGTGATTGATATTTTAATCAAGTCACTCGGGATACCGCAAGCGGCATAAAAAAGCACCTTTTCAGGTGCTTTGATGTCTGATAGCCAGTTGCGCCAAGTTTCGTTGGCGGGCTTTAATCTCCTCCAGATTATTCTCAATCACATTGAGCTCTTTCAGTAGTGTGTCCAAATCCTTTCGGACAGGTTTTGTTTCTATTTCGCCTATGCAAGGCAAAAAACAATTTTCTTCAAACAGTTGCTCTATATCCATTTACACCTCTTTTATTAATGAGTGAAATAAATCCGCCAAATCAAATTTACCGAATTTGAACGCATAAGGTCTTGCCGCATATTCACTGTCGGTGATTTGCTGCAATTCCTGTATTTGTTTGTAATTCAGTGAATTAAAGTCGAAACTTGTCATTTCGGCAAAATCAACCATTAAATCTTCTTCGTTCAAAATTTTCTTGTCTTTCATAATACACTTCTCCTTAAAGCTCTAACA
This sequence comes from Candidatus Gastranaerophilales bacterium, assembly GCA_947624935.1. GTDB lineage: Bacteria > Cyanobacteriota > Vampirovibrionia > Gastranaerophilales > Gastranaerophilaceae > SIG32. The sequence continues at coordinate 38,859 of CANQML010000006.1, read as the reverse complement.
ATTTATTTATCGTCAGAGTTTAAGAAAAACTTTAAAGATTTAAGGGTGATTGTTACATATTTTTACAAATCTAGTAAATTTTACCGTTTTTGGTAGCTTTAATGGCATCCAAAATCATATTATCAAGAGTTTCAAGTTCTTGAAGTTTTGTATTGCTTTGTTTTGATTTCCAGTTTGCAAATTCTTCTCTGAAGATGTCGCCGTCAATCAGACAGTCGCCTGTTCCTACAAGGTGTGAATACTCAATTAAAAAAGCGCTTTTAAGTGACTCCTTTAACGGCAAAATGAGTTTGTTATATTTTTCCGTATAAGGATATAATGCCGCATTAAAGATGGTCGCATCCGAAATACGTTCATCGCTGTAAGTTTTTTCATCTTCGTCATCGGTTTTATCAATTAAGTATGTTGAATATATATCATTAATTAAATCCTTTGAAAATACAGGTGTATTATTTGATTTATTTTTAGGAAGCTCTTTTAAGGTTTCGTCAAATATTTTAATTTGTTCGTTAATTACCTTGAGTAAAGTGTCACGTTGAGGCTTGGTTTTGAAAACATCGGGTAATGTCATATCCGTTATAACAGACCAAATTTCAAACGGCACATTTTCGCTAAAAGTCCTTTTATTGTCATTAAGTTCTTCGATATATTTTTTTATTATTTCCAAAGATGCTCTTAAAACATGGTAGTTATTTACTTCTGCATGATTGTATTTTTTAGCTAATTCCAAAGAATTATCCATCAATTCCCGCCCGTATGGTGTGATATTATCATCTATAAAATCCTTTTTTGAAACTCCGGGTTTTTTACCGGTAAAAGTTATAAAATCATTTTTGAACAATTCGGTATTGTATGAAGTAATCGAATTTTTTTCTTTAATTTTATTCTCATAGCGGGGAACTTGTCTGTTTGTATTATAATAGTGTAGGCTGAATTTTTGTAATCATTAATTTCTCCTTTTGTCATGGTAAAACCCATAAAAATATTTTTTGCCATGAAACAAAAGAAATATTTATAAAACCTAACAATTATCGCAAGTGCAATTGTTATCAAACTTTCTGCCTTTGAATGCTTTAATCCCTATGTATTTTGCACTACTGCCAAGGTCGTCTTCTATTCTTAAAAGCTGATTATATTTTGCAATCCTGTCGGTTCTCGACATTGAACCTGTTTTGATAAGTCCTGAATTTACGGCAACGGCTAAATCGGCAATAAAAGTATCTTCGGTTTCACCCGAGCGGTGCGAAATTATTGTGCCGTAACCTGCATTTTGCGCAAGAAGAATTGTATTTAGGGTTTCGGTTAGTGTTCCTATTTGATTTGGTTTTATAAGAATTGAATTTGCGACGCATTTTTTAATACCTTCGGTCAATCTTTTGGAATTTGTTACAAAAAGGTCATCGCCGACAAGCTGGCATTTGCAATTTTGTGTTAATATTTTCCAGCCCTGCCAATCTTCTTCTGCCATACCGTCCTCTATTGAAATTATCGGGTATTTTTCAACCCATTCACACAAAAGTTCCGCCATAGCTTCTTTTGAGATTTCGCGGTTTTCAATTTTGTACCTACCGTTTTCGTAAAATTCTGATGATGCAACATCAAGACAAAGTTTAACCGTATCGGTTGTGTAGCCTGCTTTTTCTATTGCTTTCAAAATCAGTTCAATCGCATCAATGTTGGAATTGAGTTTTGGCGCAAATCCGCCCTCATCGCCGACGGAAGTTGCAAGATTTTTTTCTTTAAGAATTTCTTTTAAAGCGTAAAAAACTTCTGCCCCGATTTGTACGGCATGATAAAAGCTTTCGGCACCGACGGGGGTAATCATAAATTCTTGAATATCAAGGTTGTTGTCCGCATGAGCACCGCCGTTTAAAATATTCATCATCGGTGTAGGTAACGTAGTAGCATTTAAGCCGCCCAAATACCTGTATAACGGCATAGAATAATTTATTGATGCGGCTTTTGCACAAGCCAAAGATACGGCTAAAATTGCGTTTGCACCGAGTTTGGATTTATTTTCCGTCCCGTCAAGGTCAAGTAGAATTTTGTCAATTTGTGCCTGATTAAAAATATCGAGCCCGATAAGTTTTGGTGCGATTTTGTTATTTATGTTGTCAATAGCTTTAAAAACGCTTTTGCCGTTGAATTTTGACTTATCGCCGTCACGCAGCTCCCATGCTTCATAGATTCCGGTGGAAGCCCCTGACGGAACGGCGGCTCTGCCGATAATACCGAGCGGAAGCTCAACTTCGACTTCCACGGTCGGGTTTCCTCTGGAATCTAAAATTTGTCTTGCGTAAAGGTTTTCTATTGCCATATTTATGTTATCTACAAAATGCAGAAATTAGTCAATTGCCTAATTGTTCAGATACTTGAAAAAAAAAATTTTTGTGGGAGAATAAATGGTATGGCTGGGTAGCTCAGTTGGTGAGAGCGTGCGGCTCATACCCGCAAGGTCGAGAGTTCGAATCTCTCCCCAGCTATTTTTTGTGTCCTATGGAGCACCACTTGCGGGTGTTCTCTATTGTTCTGTGTCAGGGATTTTGACATAATATATCGCAAGTTTGACATATTTAGTCGGAAGTTATTTGGGTAAAACACGCAATACTTTATACGGAATTTTGTTTTTTATCAAAAATTCACCCCATTCAATTTGCGCAGGTTTTAGAGTTTCATTCTTGCGTTTCACCTCAACAAAAGTCATTTGCTTATTGTTCCAAATGATATAATCCGGTGTGCCAACAGGATTTCTGTCATAATCCTTTATCGTGTGTTGCAGTATTTTGCAAAAAGTTTTACTATCGATTTTTGCTAAAAACTCTTGTACAATAAATGATTTAAAATACTCCGTCGGATTTTTGTACCCTTCAATTTCCCACTCATCAAGCCAACGTATATATGAGCCTTGTTCGTGTTTTGCAATTTGAGTATTTATAAAGTTTTGAATATTAGATTTTTTTATTAAATTCAATTTTTGACTTAATTCTTCGGATGTGACATTTTTGTTTTCAATATCAATAAATTTGTTTTCAGATTTGGTATTCAAGGTTTGCGGATATAATTCATCAAGAAAACTAAGCACAAAAATACCTTTCCAGAAAGAATATTCAGCGCGCATTACTTGATAACCCTTATTTTTATAATATTCTCGGACAATTTGTTCAGTTGAACAATTTTTACCATTTGTACAATAAAAATAGTTTTTACCAAGCTCACCAGTTTTTGGTGCAGTAATTGTAATGGTATTTTTAGTAATTTTTTCAGGCAAAACTTGCTTTGTCTCTGCAAATGACACAAAACAAACTAAAATCAAAATTGTTAATAAAAACCTTTTCACAAAATTATTATATCAGCTAAGCAGCATTTAAATCAATTTCTTCGACAAAACACCTACAGTTTGGATGGAGATCATCAGGAATGTCTTTCAAGTGTTCAAAAATTTTTCCTTCCAATCGCATTCCCCACAAACTTTACCATCATGTGTGCCAAACGAAAATTTTGCCTTGATTTTCGTATGCAAGTTCACCGTTTGTTGGTATGCCAACTTTGTTCAGTTGTTCGTAAATTCGTTTTTCATTTTTATCAAATTCATCGCCGGACATTTTTCCAATTTTTTCACGAGTAAAAATCTGTTGCACGCCCTCCGGGGTATTCATAAATTTTAAGTATTTAGACATAAAGCCTCCTTATATAGTGTAAATCTTATAAACATCTACATTATAATGATTATTTTAATTGCCCACAAGTCCGTATTTTTACCTAACCCAAATGGGTAATTGACATGTTTCTTCATGCTATTACATGGTTTCAGCCATCTATATCCACTAAAATTCTAAAAATTTACAATTTTTTTTGTAAATTTTTTGCTTAACAATTATTTATATTGATATGATAAGAAACAACTAAAAAATATTGATATTACTTCAATACAGAGTTAAAAAAATCAATATTGTATCATTTTATTTTTTGTAACAAATTTCCGGTAATTGTAAAGATTTTTTTTAAACCCTAAAGTTTTTCAAAAAAATAACGATAGAAAATATGTAGCACAACTTCAATTTTGTTCCGGGTCAGAAGGTAAAGAAAGTGGCAGTAAATAACGATAGAAACTTATTAGAACAACAAATATTATCAAATTCGGGTTTAAAGGGCAAAGATTTAGAAAACCTTAAAGCCCGTCTGGCAGCGCTTTCTGAACAACAATTACAAGCCGAATTATCTAAGTTTTTTCAAGGGGGGGGAGGACCTAACTGGTATACCGGGGTCACGGTTGAACATAATGAATCTGTCATTATGAGAAATAATCAAGATCAAAGTACCTATACTGACAAAAATGGGAATGAAATTTCAGAACTTAAAGACGGTGATGAAGTTTTAGAACGTACAATTAAATCTACCGATGCCAAAGGTAATGTCTATGAAACTACCATAACGTTTTCAGGCGGCAGACCTTTAATTCAAACAAAATCTAAAAACGGTAATACGACAGAAACTACTACATACAAATATAATGATGATGCAGAAGTTCCCTATGTAACACTTCAAACAGAAAAATCCGACAAGTCCAAAGTAATGACAAATGTTTTGGAAATAGACGAAAATGGGAATTATACAGGAGAAGATTTTATTGACCGTCAAACAACTACAATGGACGGAACAACAACTCATATTTTCACAGAAAATAATTGTGTAGTAGAGAAACAAATAAAACCACACGGCAAAAAGATTTCTACTATCTATAAAGGCGATAGTGTTGCAGATTACGATGACAAAAAATCGAATAGAGTTTATCAAAGAACAGAATTAAAAGGTGAAGTACACGAAGTTGCTTATGACGGAAACGGCAACACAAGAACAGTTGTTCAAAACGGAGAAACGCCCTCAGCTATTGCACGAAAATTCGGGGTAAAAGAATCCTCACTTCTTAAATTAAATCCTGCAAGAGGTAAAAATGCAATCACTCAAGTGGGAGCAGATATTGTTGTTCCGGGCGAGTACGATGCCGATACTGATGTAATAGCAGCAAGAAAAACTAAATATGCTGCAATGCAAGATTTTGCAAACGATGAGGTTCAAAGAACTGTTGAAAACCTTTATTCTTCTACCATTCAAGAAGTTATTTTGGACAAGGATTACAAAGATGTTTACGGATATGCAAAAGCACTTTTGGACACGGACGGAATTCAAAATCCGTCAAATCAACAGGTAAATAAAAAGGCAAATGAAATATTGGTTGCAAACGGGAATATAGAATTTAAAAAAGGTACAAAAGTTCTGATTGCAACCAAAAGGTCTGATTCAAAATATATACAAGATTTGTCTAATAATGGTTTTAAACCAACAAAAGAAAATGCAATTTTTTATCAAAGATTTAATGCACTTAATCCTTATCAACAACAAAATGTATTAAGTGTAATAAAATATTGCAAAAGCCAAAATATAACTGATTCAGATAAAATCAAAGCAAGAATTTTAGAAACATTCCCTGAAATAAACTTGTTTGATTCGGGGAAATTAATATCAATGGATTCTTCTAATGCTCAAGCATATCAAAGAAAAAAACCTGTTTCATTGGAAACTTTCCTTACTGAAACATTAAAATTGGATTTAAAATCAGATATTGGCAGACAGGTATATGAAAGACTTGCGAGTTTACCACAAGAAGAATTAGGAAAAATCAACGGCTCAAATTTCGGAGATATGTCAAAATCCTACTTAAAAGATATAGCAAACAAATTTGAGTCAAGCGGTGTAAATATCCGCACAATGACCGAAAATCAAATAGAACTAAATTCAAGAGCACAACGGGAAGAAAAACTTGGTATTCCGCAACAGAGATTTACATCCGAAATGCTTGCGAATATTTATGACAGTGCTGCTGATATGTTGGAGGAGTATCACCACAATCATGGGGTACTTGATGTCGGAACATATCTTGAAGGTGTAAGGAATATAATGGATTTGATTACACCGGATAGTATTTTGGGCATAGATATGAGAAGTACATTGCACGTTGCTTCAGATTGCAGAAAAGCGGCACAAAGATTCAGACAAATGCACACGGATAATCCCGAAACATTCAAAAAAGAATATGCTGAACTAAAAAAAGACGGCTTGGTAACAGCTAATTATAATCAACAAAATGTTCAAGAATTCATGTCACTCATAGAAAGCGGAAAAGCAGATATAAATAGTGATAACTTTAAAAATGCCTGCGAAAAAGCCTTTGGATTTAAGGGTATTGAAAATACGGAAAAATACATTGAAGCAGGACAAACAGCAGGCGGCATTGGTGATATAGCCGTAATGCTTTTTACCCTTGGTGCGGCATCAGAACTCAAAGTTATGGGTAAAGCAACACAGGGAGTTTTTGGAGCTTTAGAACGTGGTGCGGGCAAAATTATGAGTAAAACGGCAGCACAAACAACCGCAAAAATCGGGACATCAATGTTAATGGGCGGAACGACACTCGGAGGTTTTACTCTCGGTAAAGAAACATTGAATAACCTTTCTAACCCGATGAGAGATGTAGCAAGTTGGGAAACTTGGAAGGAAACAGGAATTGCAAGTGCTGAATCATTCGGATTTGGTGCGTTTGGCGGTTTGTTGAACGAAACCGTTGTTGCACCTATTGTAAAAGCTATAGAAAAACCTGCAGCAAAAGCAACACAAGCAGTTAGTAAAGCTTTGACTGAACAAGGTGAATTAACAGGTAAACAAATTATGCAAACTGTTTCAGACAGCGGTAGTTTGAAATTAGACGGCATATTCAAAATGAACTCACAAGAATTAGGAAACCTCGCAAGAGGTGTAACAGCAAAAGGAGTCGGATTCGGAGTTGAAGCTGCAGGGTTTACCGCATACGAAGCCGGGTTGGATGTTGTAAAAGACCTTATTGATCCTGCGACCGGCAGATTACCTGAAAATATGACTGTTGAGAGTTTAACGGAATATTTAGGTGGAAAGTTGGGTGAACAATTCTCAAATCTGGGGACAATAAAAGGTGTTTCGCAATTATTGATGATGACAAAAGGTGGCAAAGTCGCTCAAAAAGCGATGATGAATGAAATTTTGTCAAAGAGTGATGTCTTAAAAAATATTAAATTTAAAAAAACTGAAATTAACGGACATGAAGTATACGAAGTAACTTATCCGAACGGTAACAGAGAAGTAGTAACTTCTCCGGATAAAGCCATCGCAACTTGTCAAATGGCTATGCAGATGGAATTTCTTGCTAAATCATTGAGTAAAGTTGAAACTCCTAAAGGTAAATTAAATGATGTTAGAGAGGCAAGTGCTGAAAACCCTGCTAAAAATGCTGAAGCAAAAATCTTATCTGAAGTTGCAAGAACCGAATTTAAAGATGAAGGAATGCGTTTGAATACAGCTGAATCCCTTGATGCGGAATTAAAAGAAGCAGAACTTAATCCAAATGCACCTGCAGATAATTTGGAAACCTTATCTTTAGTTATAAACGGTAAATTGGGTGAAACTTTAAAATCTCAGTATGAAAAAGCGGGACATGTTTTTGAAGAAATTATTACCAAAAATGCAGATAAAATTGCTGAAATGGAAAAAGATATTCTTAAAAATCCAGAGCACTTCGCTGCAGAATTTACACAACTATTGGCTGAACAACTCGGAGTTAAAGGTATAGAACCTAAAATAGAATTTATTGAGCTGGAAGATGCAGGAGCAGCCGGATATTTCGATTGGACTACCGGTAAATTGCTAATTAATAAAGAATTAAAAAATCCAAAAGATATTGAAACTATAATTGCACATGAATTTGTTCACGTTATGCAATTTAAGGATATTGTTGCTGCTAAAGGACAGGATGGAGTCCGCGAAATTTATTTAAAAAATAACGATGGCAAATATCTTGAAAGTAAAACAAGAGAATGGCTGAAAGAAGAATATGAATTGGATTATGATAAGCAAACTCCTGAAGATCAAGAGCTCTATCGCAATGCTGTATTAGATGCGCTGGCAGAACAAACTTTAGAGGCAAATAGCGGTTTAACGAAATTTGCACAGGAACATCCGTTAGAAAAAGGCAGTCTAAATGAATACTTATCAAGAATTTATCAAGCAGAAAATGAGAATATGGCTGCTTTCGATACCCCTGAATATTACAGTCAGGTAATCGAAAATGAAGCCTATTTCTTGGGTAACGGGAAGCTTGGTAATAAAGTAAAAATCAATTCTTTAAAATTAAATCAAAGTACCTATGAAGTTCGTACAATGATTAACAATACTATTACAAGATTACGACAAACAAGTAATGGTGAAGATATAACACTAAAAATTAACGGAAAAGAACAAGTTTATAAAGCATATAAAGGTAATTTAGGTAATAATGGAAGTTATTATGTCACTGATGGTACAAATATTTATACAATACTTCCAATACCATCAAAAGCAATGTGTGAAGAAAAGATTTTAGCAGATGAACTATATAGTCAATTACCTGGTTGTTTTTCAAAAGAAAAAGCTGTTGTTGAAACTGATACCGGATATGGGATTATGACTAAGAGTTATTTCCGTAAAGGTGGTTTTTCTACAAACAGAGCAACTGTAAAAACTTATGCAATGGATGCATTATTAAGTAATATGGAAAATGTAGTTGCAAATACAATAGAGTCAGAGCCGGTTACAATAATTAATAATGCGCAGATTAATTTATTACATCACCCAAATGGAAATCCAAAAACGGCACAAACTATTGTTCCTGAACTGTCATTTATGTTTGAACAAAAAGGAAACAATACAAAAGATCTAAAATCAGCATCTAAAGAAGAATTAATTGCTTCATTACAACAAGTTGCTGATATTCCGGACGAAAAATTGTTGGAAATTGTTAATAACAGCCGAATTGAAAACAAAGAACAATTAGGTAATTTATTAATTCAGAGAAAGGCTTTTATTAGAGATTTTTTAAGTAATTTAGAAAATACAGAACAAGCAGGGCTCCCGATTGAAGAACTTATTCGTAAAGTTTATCAGAGAACCTACGCGGAATATAATTATGACAATCTAAAAAGCAAAGTTAATACAGATTTTACGGAATTTATTTCTGAAAAATTTGATATTCCTAAACAAGATTTATTGGGTTATCAAAAAATATTGAATAATCCTGAACTCGCAGAACATATAACAGAAAAAATTAACGATGGTTCAATTTCAAAAGAAGATTTAATAGAATTTAACGAGAATATTGGTAGTTTTAGTTACTACTGGCAAGAATCTCCAACTCTTAAAAAAGAAATATTTAATGCATTACTTGAATTAAAAAAAGAGCAAGGCATAAGTATGAAAGAGGGTTATCTTTTAATTTTCAAAATTGCTCAAAAAGACAAAGTAGGACAATTCTCTAAAGATGCAGTTGAACAAATTAAAATCATTAACAGAGAATTAAAAGGAAATACAAATGTTGGTTTATATCAAATAATATTAAATGAAAAAACAATAAACCAAGAAAAACTTGATTTCATAAAAAATTTACAAAATAGAGGTATTGATGACAAATATTTAGTTCTATTAACAGAGCACATTTTAAACCCTGACCGCACAATAAATAACGAAAAATTAACAGCTCTGAAAGGTCTTTTTGATAATAATATAAAACCTGAAGATATTCCGATGTACTTTAGTGCTATAAATACACCGGCAGGATTTGATACAAAAATGTTACATATTGTTGATAAATATAAAGAATTAGGCTTGGACAATGATAATATTACTCGTAATATTTTATCATCAAGAGTTAGAACAAAAGAAGGATTTGTTCAAAAGACACATGCACTAGAGCTTCCATTATTATTTCCTGAAGAAATTGCAAATGCTAAGTTATTAAATTATGCGGTTAGAGAATTTAGTTTATGGACTCCAAATATTGAAAATCAAATAAAAAGTGCCATTGAAAAAAATCCAAATATTAAACTTGTAGATTTAGTGGAATTTATGCAAACATTACATAAAAATAATACTTTTGATTCGGATGGTTTTTCTACAGGTTTCAGATTATTACAAAATGGGGTCACTTCAAATAATCTTAGTAGTTTTATAACAGTTAGTAAAATCACAGCGAACTTAACTAATAAATTAACGCCAGAAGAAGCATTAAAACAAACAATAAGATTAAGATCTACAGGTGAAATACTCTTAGATTACAATTTGACACCAGCACAAGTTGCAAAATTACTTGATGCAGCGAAAACCGGAGGACAAATTGATAAATTTGCTCTTGATATAATTGAAAATCAATTTAAGAATTACACTCCTGAAGAATTATTGTGTTTAATCAATTATTCTAAAGTTATACCACAAGACAACGTTACACTTGAAGTTACCAATAATCAACGCCAACAGATTTTAGATAATATTACTGATATTACGAAAAATAAAGGTTGTAGTGTCGTTGATGCTTGCAAAATTATATCTCCGGCTTTGATTTTAAAAAGAGAAATATTACGCAATACAATTACAGGAATAAATGAAAATACATTGGCGTTCTGTAAAAAATGTACGGAAAATGATATTGAAGTTAATGATATACAACAAATCGCATATAACTCACGAATTTTAGATAATGTTTCTAATCTTACAGCGGAGGAAATAAATACAAAACAAGAACAAATGTTAAACTGGGCGGATAAATTACTATATGAAGATAAACTCCCTGCAAAAACCGTTGCAAAATTTATTGATATAGCTGCATTTAAAACAAAAGGTAGAATAGGTATCCGACCTGAAACCTATAACTTTGATGACAATGTTATTAATATAATTAATAGAATGATAAAAGAAAAAGCAATTACATCTGAGTCTAATGCCGATATTTCTCAAGTTATACTCGCATTTAAGTTATTAGACTATGATGAAAATGCGATTAATACTACTATGAAATTATTAAAAGAGCCAATTACGCTTGAAAATGGAAAGCAATATGATTTAGATGCAGAATTTTTAGGAAATATATTAGCGGCGTCGAAAGATCCAAAAACAAATAAATTTGATAATGAAAAATTTAATAAAAATATTCAATTGTATATAATAAAAGCTGAACATGGATTCTCATTACAAGAAATGGTTATGCTTGCAAAATTATATAAAAATAAATTAACTATAAATAGATTGAGTACTGCCCAAAAAGTTAATTTATTAAACAAAATTTCTTATGCATCAAAAGATGCAATTAAATTAATACAAGATAAAGTTATAGATATAAAAGACGCTGATGGAAATTCTGTTTCAGGTGATATAGAACTTTTAACACAAAAACTTTTAACAGATATAAATCTTGCTTCCAAAAACATAAGAACAACTCAGGCTCAAAGGCAAGAATTTCTAAGAAACTTTATTTCTAATAAAGGAAGAAATTCTGAAACAGGGTTAAATGATATTGAAACCAAGATTTCACAATTTAATTTTACACAATACGGTAAAGATGGTTTGCCTTTGAAATATAGCAGAAATGAGTTTATTGCAAATCTTAGAGAAATTTTAGCGGATTTGTCACCGGAAGAACAGGCAAGTGTTTTGAAATACCATAATATTGATTTAGGTGAAAACGGATTTAATTCAAATCCTAGAATAAGACGCATAAATCAGTCTGTTGAAACTTTGACCAATAAAGGCTATAAAGAGGTAATTAATGAATTATCAACAATATTAAAAGGTGTAAACCAAGATAATTCGCAACTTTATAAAGAAAATAATATAGATAATATTATCAAAAAATGCATACAATTATCGCAACTTAGTGAAAGCCAAATGGCAGAACTTGTTAGAGATTATCCTGAATTAAATGTTGAAGACATAAAAGTATTGCAAACACAGGCAAGAGAATTTGCAGAACTTGTTGAGAATAATGATGTTGGTAATTTGCCGACGCCACTTGCCGTAAAAACTGCAAACGAAGAAATTGAAGGATATAATCAATTTAGTGATAAAATGAAATCTGCTTCAGCAAGAATTGAACAAGAATATAATAAATTTATTTATGAAAACGAATTTAAAACAGGTGATGTCGAATTAGATAATATATTAAACGGAATGATGAAAGGTTTACCTGACGTAATGTTGACAGTTGGTAAACAACAACACAAAGCTCATGCTTATTCTGTCGATATTCATACTATGGAAGTTTTGAAAAAAGCAATGAATGATCCTGAATACAAAACCCTTTCAGATAAAGACCGTACGATATTGAAATTCTCAATTCTTTTACACGATTTTGGTAAGAAATTTATAAATCCCGAAATCCCTGATACAGGCCACGAAATTGATAGCGCTGAAATTGCATCAGGAATCATGGCACAATTTAAATTACCGGCAACTGTTAAAGAAAGAATTTTGAACATCATAAAAAATCACGATTGGTTTGCAAGGTTTAATAAAAATGAATGGAATGCAAATAAAGTTGCTGCATTATTCCGTTCCCCTGATGATTATAAGATAGCCAAAATAATGTCTAAAGCTGATATATTTAGTATAAATTCTAATTTTCAATATGAGCCTAAGGTTTTAAATATAAAAGAAGACAGGACAATTGAACATGCCAGTCGTGTATTTGATAAAAAATTAGAAAATCTTGATGTTGCATATCAAAAAATGTATACAAAAACTAATATTGTAATGAATTCCAAAATTTTAAATCCAAGTAAAATTCCAATGGATGAGCAATATGGAGTTAGAGTATTGAATTTGACAGATGAAAATATTCCGCCAGATATGGATTTAGGTCAATATGGTATGAACGGTACAACAAAAAACAATTTAAGATTGACCGTTCACATGGTTGCTAAAGATAATTTGCTCGGTAATTTAGAGAGCGCAAAATTAGGAATGGAATCTACAATAAATGATAATAATGTTTGGTCTATAAGTATGATTAAAATGGATAGAACTCGAACATATATGAATAGAGAATATGGATTTGTAACGGATACCCCAATTTCAAGTATTGCAATTGCTTCTCCAAACAACTTAAGTAGTGGCTATGAAAAAGGTACCGATAAATTTGTAGAGTTATTATTTACAGATAATCCACAGAGAAACTTCCTAAAACAAAAATTTATACAATCTGCATATAATCAAGGCAATAGGATATCTGAAGCTGATTATCAAGAGTTATCCAGATTGGTATATAATAAAAGTTTTCTAAGTCAACTAGAAACCAAATCAGAAATTGATGTTAACGGAAATATTTATCCGACATCAGTTATTGTTAAAGCAATTCAAGAAAGTACAGATGCGCTATTTACCGGTCAAACTCACACAGAATTTGTTGCAACAAATCCCAAAATACAAGGACTTGTAGTAAGAAAAAATAGCATGGATGAAGTTGCTCCTGATTTTATTGCATTTGCTAGAAAATACAATTTAGGAATATTATTAATCGGAAACAAATAAAAATATATTATTAACTTACTTTTCTAATAATTAAATCTGACGAATTAATATTTCCCGATAATACGCACAAGAGATTTACCGTTTATAATATTTGGTGATTAATGGAAATATAATTTCCGTTATGTTACATAAAAAGTAACACAATTGAACTTGCGTACCATATTATTATTTATGCCTTTTTTATAGTATCATATAACCTATTAAAGGGAAATATGGCAAAAACTTTATTTTTACATGATTCAAACAATATAAAAACTGTCAAAGATAGTTTTGGCATACATTCAAAAATAGCTGATACAATCGTAGATATTGCAAATAACGAAGAACTTAAGGATTGTTCATTTAATTTAGGATTATTTGGTTCTTGGGGAAGTGGAAAAAGTTATATCGTCAATCAAGTAAAAGACAGATTAGAAAATAGTTATGCCGTATTTTATATTGATGTTTGGAAATATGTTGGACATCCATTAATGAGAAGTATCTTGTTTGATATTGATGTACAATTAAAAACTAAAAAGCTTGGCATATATGATAAAGGATATGTTGACAAAAATGACAACTCCCTTGAAAAATTGTTATATGCTGAGACGGATGTTAAAGAAGAAATAGATTTGAAATGGGATGAAATAGGTAAAAAACTTTTGCCAACAATACGACTATTAATATTCACAGCTTTGCTTGTAGCAATAATTTCAATTATTTGTTATCACTTTGGCAATGAATGGATAAAATCTCTATCAGTTCCAATATTTTCCGGATTAGGATTTGTTAGTGCACCATTAATTCTTATTGGAGTTTTGAAAGAGCAACTCTTACATTTAACGAAATCCATTTTTTGTAGTAAAAAAATTAAAACATACACTTATAAGCCAACTTTCTCACCTGAACAATTTGAAAGCATATTTTCAGATATTGTAACAAATATTTCATCAGAAGGAAAAAAGATTTTAATTGTTTTTGATAATCTTGACAGATGCGAACCAAAATATGCTTATGAAACTTTATCAGCCATAAAAACATTCATGGATAAGAAAAATTGTCTGTACATTATACCTTGTGATGATATTGCTATAAAAAAATATATAATTGCAAGTTATAATATTACAGCTAAAGAAAATAAAGATAGTTTTTCTCAAGCAATCGGCGAAGAATTTTTTGACAAGTTATTCAATACATACATCAGAATCCCTCAATTACAAGAAATTGACCGTGATGTCTTTATTGAAGAACAATTAAAAGAACTTTCAATATATCCTAATTTAGAAAAAAATATTAATGAAATTAAACAAGTCCTTTTCTATGGGTATAAAGGTTCAACACCAAGACAAATTAAAAGATTTATAAATGATTTTTCTATAAATTATGTACTTGCAGAAAATATAGACCCTGAACATAGATTTTTACTAAATAATATAACTTTATTTGCCATTATGATTGTCATTAAACAAAAATGGAATACCATTGAAGAACTGTTAATAAAAGATCCGGACTTATTTTCTAAAAATATTGATAATGAGGACTACAAATTATTTATTAATAGAATTAAAAACCTGCTTCCAAATGTAATGCCCTCTCTTATGCCATTTATATATTTAAAAGAAACGATTGATGCAAAAGCGATTTCAATGGAACTTAAGGATGGATATTTTATAGATGATATTAATAAAAATGTTGTTAACAGAATAAAAACAGAAGTACAACAAATGCTTGATAATACTGAATCTATATACTTACAGAATGCTTCTATTGTAATATTTAAATCTCTTGATAATAAGAAGTTAGATGAAAAGAATGCAAATGAATTGATTAGAATTTTAGGTGATATTCTATCATCAGATATTATAAACTTTGTCAATTTTTTGGAGAGTATTTTTGAAGAATTAGATAGATTTATTTCTTACATTCCTCAAATGCGCGAAAAACAAGGTTCTACAATAAGAGATATTCTTGCAAAATATTTAAAAATAAATAAAGAAGATGATAAACTCGGAAATGAAACCATTTTAAGTCATGATTCAAAAATTTTGCTTTTTGATAAATTAACAAATAACTTTAATATTTTTGACAAAACACATATATCTTCTGTATTTATGGATTTTAAAAATATTTCTCAGATAGATGAATCCATACAAAAATACATAGAAATATTATATAATAAAGGTCAATTGTCATTAGTGCCTACAACATTTATAAATTTTGTCATCGATACAATATCAAAAGATACTTTTTCGGATAATGCTATAAATTGTTTAAAATATTATGATAGATTATCTCTTAATCCTAAATGTAAAGGAAAACTTGCAAATAAACTTAATGGGATAATTACTGAAATACGTTCGGTTGTATCAAATTATTCAAGTAAAATAAGTTTGTTAAATGGAATTAATTTATCGTTAAAACTTATTGATAAAAATTCTTTTGAAGAAAACATGGTAAATAGTTTTAATACTGCGCTGTTTCAGTTTATAAATAATTTATTTCAATATAAACCAAAAGTAGCAATGGACTTGTTAGTTGAGGCAATGTTTTTTGTTACAAATGAAACCGATACCAATTATGAAAGCATCTTAAGGACTCATTTAATGCCAATTGATAATCAAAATGCTTTTATTAATATATTAATCGATAATAATTACCAATCGCATGTTAAAAATATCATACAATACAATAATTCAAAACATTTCTTGTTTGGAATAGCTAAAATTAAACGTTCAATATATGACCTTATTAAAGAATCAATCAGCGAAATGTATCCGCAATTACTTCGTGAAGATGACAATTCAATGGATGATTTAAAAACTTTATTAGAGGTAATAACAAAGGATAACATAAAAATAAATAAAGAAAAATTTAAAGATTATATTTTATCAAAATATTATAATGCCGATAATATAGAAAAAATATTCTCTTTATATGAGTTATTAAATAATAACAATATAAAAATCTTAGAAAAAGATTTTACATCTATAAAAAATAAAACAATTGAAGCGTACAAAAAGGATCCAAAAAGCGGGATTAGATATTTACAAATTGCCAGCAATATTCTAACTAAAAAACAGTTTAACAAATTGTTTTTAACACCTATTTTAAATTATATATATAATGAACTGGAAGCAACAAAATCTGTTAGTATTTATTCCAATATAGTAAACGTAATAAATTCCGAATCATTTAGTATAAATGAAGAACTATTCAAAAATATAGTAAGTATGCTGTTAGAAGATAGCCAAGAACCTACAGAATATGATTTTGCTTGCAATTTAGTATCGTTATTAAATGATAATTCTATAGATGTAAAAGATTTTCAAGAAGCTGTTCTATTGAGATTGAATAATATCAATAGTAATTTAAGAACAAAAATGAATGAAATATATACAAATTAAATACAACAATAATTTACATTTAAAATATGGATAATATATCTTTCAAAATCTTGGTTATAGTGTTCGCCGGTGATGAGTTTTGAGATATAGCTTTCGGTCAGGTTTAATCTTTTTCAAGCATTTTTTGCGGCATATTTTTTTGAAGCATTTTGAAACGTATCATTCTTTCTCTGCGATACAGAAAATGACTTCCGCCATTATTCATATTATTTGGGCTTTTTGACATTTTTTGCTCAAGTAATTCAAGCTGTCTTTTTAATTCTGCTTGCTCGTGTTAAACGTGCCTACGCTTCGCACTATGTTTGCAATTCGCTTTACGCATAAAAACTCCTAAAATAAACTGGTAAATGTTGTGGTACACACATTTTCGTTTTACGAAAACATCAAGTTATACGTATTTACCTGTAAATTCCAATTCGAAATTGTCGTTTATTTTTAAGAGCTTAAAATTTTTGTTCTTCTTTAAGAATGAAGACAGTACTCTAGATTCCCCATCTATATCTTTATTCCCTCTATTATTATCAACTTGTTGACTAGGATGATATGGATAGTTTGAATTTTTATTCCAAGCATAGGCAATAAGATTAATGTTTTTGTTATCTTTTTTTTGTATATTTTTTATTTGTTTAAGATAATAATTTTTATCTGATGATTGAATTTGCGTACCCCATGCAATTAGCAAATCGTAAGCATAATTTTTCAAATAAAAATCAATAATTTCTCTATTTAAGTCATTGTTATTTCTTGCTTGCTTTTTATAATTTCTAATTGCGTCTTGTCCTTTACCATTAATTAATGAAAAAGTATTTAATATAACAACTTTTGAGTAACCCTTTATATATGCAATTCTAATAATATTTCTGACCGTTTGATCAAATCCTTCATTGGGTAATGAATTTGAAGGGTTTAACATAAATGCTGTTAATATTTTATTTCCGGAATTGTTTATCGATATCTCTAAAAAATATCTGTGACTGCCTCGTTTCGCGATGTTATCTTTAAAAATTCCATATCCATAAACTACAATTTCTTTATTTTTTTCTCCGGGATATTTAGAAAAACTGTCAGATATTTCATTTTTATCTAAGTTAATATTGAATTGTTCTTTAAGGTTGTCTATAAGTAGCTTTTTCATAAAACAATTTTAACATAAATCATAAGTTATATGCGTCTGAATGATACAAAAATAGTCGGAAACCGTTCCAATCTTCTAAGTTTGAGTGATAGATATTAGTACAATGAACGAAGAAAAATACATTACAATCAAATAATTAGGAAAACTCAAAGTTATAAGCACACGTGCAATCAGATTTTCTTAAAGAAATACATAACCAGAGAAATTCACAAACATGATAAAGCAAAAATTATTGCAATCGCTCGATTGAATTTATTGAACCTTTAAAAAAAGGAACGAAAAAATCAGGAATGATTTTTACAAAATCAAGCAGGTTCTTTATTTAACAAATTATATGTTTGATGATTTACGAAGCATAGACAATGAAAAACTTGTTTTTCAATTGTCATAAGAGGTATCCTGGTGCTTATATGCATCAGTATACCTTGTGATACTGTTTTGTGTTACAAACTTTACCTAATTTTATAATAGATGTATTATAAAATATATTGACTTTTATAATAGATAAGTTATAATATTAGTGTATTATTATAACAGATAGGTTATATATGGATAATAAAAAATTATTAAGACGCTCATATCAAAAAAAGTTTGATGCTTTAAAAAATGCTATTATCGAAAGACCTCCGCAGGGATGGTTAAAAACAATTCGTGAATTTTTAGGAATGACCACAACGCAATTGGCTAAAAAAATTAATGTTGCTCAGCCAAGAGTTATAAATTTAGAAAAAAATGAAAAAAATACTAAAATATCGACAATGGAACGAATTGCTGACGCATTAAACTGTGATTTTGTTTATGCTTTTATTCCACGCGAAAATATTGACGATATTATTTATAATCAAGCAAAAAAGAAAGCTCTTAAAATATTAAGTAAAGTGCATACGAATATGAGTCTTGAAAATCAACTGGTAGATTCTGATGAGTTAGTAGAAGACATAATAAATGATTTGCTTGATGATAATATATCAAGAATTTGGGATGAGGAATAAAATATAATATGAATATTTTTGAAACTGATGACAATTCGACTCCGTTAACAGAAGATGAAAAACAACAACTAAAGGCAAAGTGGGTGACAACTCGTTCTGAACTCAATGAACTTGAAACAAAAGGCATTGCTGAAGCTGAGATTTGGCTTTTGAAAAATAAAAAAGATATTTTAAATGAGGCTTTTATAAAAGCACTACATAAGAAAATGTTTGGTAGTATTTGGAAATGGGCAGGAACTTTCAGGACTACTGAAAGGAACATAGGAGTAGCTCCATATGAAATACAACCCAAATTAAGAGTATTACTTGATGACATAAAATTTTGGATAGAAAATAGAACATACTCCGAAAAAGAAATTGCAATAAGATTTCATCATCGATTAGTACAAATTCATCCTTTTTCCAATGGTAATGGTAGAATTTCTCGTATTATGGCAGATTTAATTATGCGCCATTTTGGACTTGATGATTTAGATTGGGGCTCTGGAAATTTAACGGAAATTTCCGAATTGAGAACAAAATACATAACAGCATTACAGGAAGCTGATAAAGGTAATTATAAACTTTTAATCAATTTTGTCGGAGCTGAAAGTGCAAAATAAGTATAAAAGAGAAAAATCCATTAATGACTCAGAAAAATTTATTACTTATTTATGCGACCAAGCTTTCATGAAGCTGTGGGTATATCCAAATGTTTATTATGAAACGGGAAAAGAATTTTGCGATTGTCTTATTATATTTGAAAATAATATTTTAATTTTTTCAGTAAAAGATTATAAATATTCTGGTAGAACGCAAGAAATTGCATGGAAACGATGGAAACGTAAGACAGTAGATGGCTGTATTAAACAAATTGATGGAGCCGAAAAAGAGTTATTAAATAATCCTAATAAGTTATATATAGATTCAAAATGTCAGTATAAATTCCCAATAAATTTTGATATTAAAAATATTAAAATATATAGATATATAGTTGCTCTGGGGCTTAGCCGGGAGCTAGTAGTATTGTATTCCGATAAACCAACTGATGTCGATGAAAATATTGGAGTTTGCAGATTACCAAAAAATAAAATTTACCATATTTTAGATTCAACAAATTATGAACTTATTTTTTCAGAACTCAACACAATTAATGATTTTATTGATTTTTATAAGGAAAAAGAAAATAATATATCAAAATTAGAAACTTTTGGATATTATGGAGAATCAAATTTACTTGCATTATATTACGAAAATATAGATGAAATGGGAAAACATAGAATATTACCAGAGAATTTTAAAGAGAAACAAATTCTTGTAAAAGATGATTTATGGAAAAATATTATTAATAACCCTCAATATCTGTATAGAAATAAAGAAGATAAAATATCTTATATTGTAGACAGACTAATTGAAAAATCAATATTTTATGAACAGCATAATCAATTAATAGGTAATATAGATGTACAAAATGATGATAGTGCCATAAAAGAGTTTGCAAAACTAACAAGATTTCAACGTAGAGTAATAGGAGATACAATACTTGATTTGTATAAAAAAGCTTTTACGTGACAATTGGGTGAGAGATATGCAAGATACATGTTAGAAAACAATAGTACAGCATTTGTGTTTATTGTAGTGTTATATGATAACAAATCGGAAGAACAATCTTTTCGTGAATCATTGAGAAATATGTTAGATGTAGCTTGTGGATGTTTGAAAAATAAAATAAGTACATTAGAAAAAATTGTAGGTTTAGCTTTTATTCCTGATGAATTACATTTCTCGTTAGGAGAAGATTTTATTCTTTTAAAATGCGAGAATTGGAATGAAAATGATATTAAATATTATGAAGATCAAAATCAGCATTATAGATTTTGGAAACAGAAAATACAACCTCAAATAAAAAACTATGATGAGTTTCCAAAAGCATAAAACTTGACTGAAACTGATAGTTTTTAAGGTTAATTTTAGTTATTTTGTAATACTTATTTTTTTAACCAAGTTTTTGCAAATTTGTTTTTTAACATTTCTTTTTTATTTTTATAGTGAGGTTTTTTATTTTTTCTTACTATTTTTTCCAGAATAGAACATCTTATGTAATTAATAAAGAATGGAATCTTTTTGCAAAAAAAGCTTATATCAGTAAATATTGTATAATTTTTTCCATCGCAAGTTTTTGCAATTTTACTTGAAATAACGTTAGAATATTTAATATTTTCTAAAATTGAATGTACTTCATATTTAACTCTTTTTATGCAGTCTTTCCCCAATAAAAGACGGCGCGGAAGTTTTTCGTTTTCAACGGTATCTATTATGCAGTTTACTGCTATTGTTAAATCATTTTTGTAATTTCGTTCTAAATTAATTATTTGGCTGTTTGGGAAAATATATTCACTAAATTCAGTTTCAAAAGATTTTTTATTTTTACCTATATTTGAAGGATATAATCCCGGTTCAACGCACATAACCCTGCAGTTAAAATTTTGGGTTTCCAAATATAAAACGGATGTAAGACCTTCTATAGCGTGTTTGGAAGAAGAATAAGCGCATCCGAAGGTTCTTGGAACAAGTCCTATAACAGAGGTACAATTTATTATTGTTCCGTTGTTTCTTTCTCTGAAATATTTAATAAGGGCCTTGCAGGTATTATATGTCCCCCAGTAGTTTGTTTCCATTACATTTCGGACTTCTTCATCGGATGTTTCTTCAAAAGTTTCATAAGAAGAAATACCTGCGATATTCGCAAGAACATCAATACTTCCAAATTTTTCAATCGTTTTTTGAATAGCAGAGTTTATAGTATCAGGTTTGGTAACGTCAACACTAAGACCTAGTAAACGCCCCCCCCCCCCTGTAAACTCAGGGATTTTTCTTGAAACTGCTGTTACGTTGTATCCTCTTTTTAATAATTGGACGCATAATTCATGCCCAATACCGCTTGAAGCCCCAGTTACAAACCAATTTTTAATTTTATTTTTATCTGTTTTTTTCAATTTATGTTAATCCTTAATTAAAAATACTCTTATTTTTTTCTAATTTTTATTTTAATTCCTAAAATATAAAAAATTCTATAAATCTTATCTCCGTAAAATTCTTTTTGTTTAGAAAACAGTTTCTTTTTAAAACTGATTTTATACAAGTCCTTATAACTTTTTTTAGCATGTTTTAAAGAATATTTAATAGATTCTTGCATAACACCAACTTCTATCCCTGCTCTAATCGGTGCTTCTTTACCCAACAGAAGATGTCTGGGTAATTTTTTATTTTCTACCGTATCAATTATAATCGCAACCGTATTTTTAAAATTATTCTCATGTAGGTGCACAGTGGGGGGGGGTATGGTATTTCCTTGTTTATATTCTTCAATTTCTGTTACAATGGTTTTACGTGTTTTCCCAATTTCCGTTCCGGGGAAGAAACTTAATTCAAACGCCATAACTCTGCAAAAAGCATGTGTTTCCATTCTTAAAACCGAGGTAAAACCTTCAATAGCATATTTTGAAGAACAATAGGCACTACCGTAAAGTCTTGGAGAAACCCCTGATTGAGATGTGTTATTTATGATAGTTCCGTTTTTATTTTCTCTGAAATGGGGGAGTAACTTATTTACGGTATTAAAAGTACCAAAGAAGTTAGTATTCATAACTTCTTTCATATGTTCCAAAGATTCTTCTTCCGCAGTTATTGCGGCACTGACTCCGGCATTATTTGAAAGAACATCAATTTTTCCGAATTTTTCAATCCCCTTTTTAACAGCTGCCGCAACAGAATCTGCATTTGTTACGTCAACTGAAAGACATAGGGCATTTTTATGTATAAAATCGGGGATTCTTCTTGCCACGGCAATTACATTGTAACCTCTTTGCAATAATTGAGTGCATATTTCTTTCCCAAAGCCTGACGATGCTCCTGTTACAAACCAAGTTTTTATTTTTTCTCTGTTAATTTTTTCCATTTTATTCTTTTCCGATAATTTATGCTGCTTTTTTGAATCGATTAACCTTAGCATGTATCACCCCCCCCCCCTGGTGGGCTTCTATACTTGATTGGGTAAGGGTTTTAACTATATCATTGGTTAAATGCTTTTTATCAATTTTAGTTAAATCCAACATTTCTCCAAGTTCATAATCATATTTTTTTTCATTAAATTTTATAAATCCGCCTGTCGGATTAAAGGTTAATTCTCCGACGTATATTTCCCCGTCAATATTATATAAATCTACTCTGACAAACGGAAAATCTTGTGCCAATTTTTCTGCGATTTCAATCATTTTTTCAAAATTTTTAGGTTTGGGAATATTTTTTTCAATTGGTTTATAAAAAACATTATAAAACGGCTGTATGTTCCAATCAAGGTCATAAAATAACATTGTGCAGTTATTTTGTTCATCATACGCAGCTACATACAAAAATTTTGGTTTGCCATGAAAACAGAAAAATTTATAATCACCAATCCCGGAATCAATTTCAGCAAGGTATTTTTCAGCTATCAATCTTTCTTTAATAAGTTTACGTTTAGGCATAATACCGGCTGAATAACCGTCATTCTTCCATTCAAATAACAGTTTATTTAATTCGTATTTGAGTTTATCAATAGGCTCCCGACTTAAATCTTTTACAATCTTAACTCCTGTATGCCCGCCACTTAGAGTATTTTTGAATACAACTTGATTGGGTAATTTATCAAAATCAATATCATTTACATCTTCCCACATGCCAAGCAGTGGTACAACGTATCGGGGACCTACTTTATCAGAAAAATACTTTTTAGCTGTATATTTATCACAACAATAATTTTCAACAGGATTATGATAATGATATTTCAGCCAATTTATTTTTTCATTAAAGGTTTGGGGATTATTCAAATTAGGATAGTAACCCATTAAATGATAAAATTTATCTGCACAAATTCTTTTGAATTCTGATGTTGAAAAGTTATTTCCGTGTGTGTATACAAAACGACTTCCATAATATATGTCTTGTATCATTCTTTCACATATATTAAGTCTATCGTCTATTTTTTTATACTTATTACTAAATTTAATTTTTATGCCCAACAGATATATTAATAATTTTTCGTTATCTTTTTTAATTGATAATAGTACATTTTTCATAAAATCTCCCTTTAATTAATTTACTTTTGTTCATTGTTGATATTTATCATAGATGTGAAAGCATTAATTTCATCTTCATCTTTTGTAAATACTTCAAACATAACGGGTTTATCGAAGTCTTTGGTACAAAAATCTTTTATTTGAGCTAAGAAATCTTCTTTAGTATTTGCGCTCATATAATGAAATCCGCAGCTTTGAGCCCATCCGTTTGCGGTAGTATGATGATAAGCGGCGCCTATTAACGGTTCGGTTGCCACGTTAGGGAACATATTTCCTACTTTAAACTCGACTCCCTTATTGTTATTAATAAGTATAATTCTTAAATTATTTTTTATATCCCTGTTTTGTAATACACTCATATCATAAAAAAATGTTAAATCACCCATTATGCCGAAAACTTTTTTATCAGGTGCCGCAAGAGAATGACCAACAAGTGTTGAAACAGCCCCGTCAATTCCGCAAACCCCCACATTACAGCTTGTATCAATACTTTCCGAGAAGTCATAATAGTTCATACCTCTTTTTGTATTTGATACCCCATGATGCAAAATACTTCCTTCGGGAATATATTTTGATAAATTTTGAACTATCAGGTAATTGCATAAAGGCAGCTCAGGATAAGTTGTATTTTCAATTGTATTTTTAACTTCTTCATAATAATTTTTAGAAATATCAGACTTGTTTTTATATTTTTGAAAAAACAATTTTTCAGGCATTATAAAAGTTTTAACAACAGGTTTATCAAATCTGAATTTAAAGGTATGCTCACACAGGGGGGGGGTTACTCTGTAGATTAAACATTTCGCAAATAGTCCGCCTACAAAATAATCTCCGGTCACTCCGCCTATATCTATTATTAAATCGGGTAAATTTATCCTGCAAATAATACTTTTGGCAGTTAATATTTTATTAGCCCCGTGATAACTTGAAGTATGATCGCAAAATACGGGAATATTCCAGCTTTTTGCAAATTCTGATATTGCATTTTCTTCCTCTTGAGAAAATTTTCCATGCGAACCTATAAATATTGCCGTATTCTTATCAGCAAAATTTTCTTCTTCATTTGTAATTTCTTCGATTACTTGTGTATGCCAAACATCCTTCGGAAAATATTTAAAATCATTAATATCATTAAAAAATAAGTTAGATGGACTTTCAATTATCACAGGTTTATGCATGAATTTAGCCGTTGCAAGAGCAGTATTTATGTATGTTAAAACTTGTTTTTTATCAACTTCATCAGCTATTTCAGGCAGTTTAACCTGTATAGATTTGATATCGGAATGGGTAATTTTTCTGTTTGTATATTGGGCAGCCAGATTAAATTCATTGCTTAATCTGTTATAAAACGGCATGGCAATAATGGGAATATTTTTATAATAAGCTTCAGTTAATGCGGGAATCCAGTTTCTGCTTGCAGTTGAGCCGGTACATGTTATTACAACGGGTTCATTTAACTCTTCTGCCATTCCAAGCGCCATATAAGCAGCACTTCTCTCATCTGTTACGGAATAACAATTAAAATACTCATCATCCTGAACAAGGAGATTAAACATTGAATTTTGTGCCCCCGGAGAGGATATAATATTTTTAACTCCGTATTCTTTTAACATTTGAATTATATAGTTTACTGTTCTATAAACAGGTAACTTTTGTGCTTTAAGCTTGAATTTTACACCCATTACACGAATTACTTTTCGTTTCTTATTGCCTAAATATTCATTTTTTACAGAAAAAATATTCGATAAAATACTCATTAAAAAAGCTCT
This sequence comes from Candidatus Gastranaerophilales bacterium, assembly GCA_947624935.1. GTDB lineage: Bacteria > Cyanobacteriota > Vampirovibrionia > Gastranaerophilales > Gastranaerophilaceae > SIG32. The sequence continues at coordinate 13,068 of CANQML010000006.1, read as the reverse complement.
TTCTTATTTTCAATCTATAATCATTTTAAAATAGATTTATATCATTGTCAACGGTTGAAACTTTGCTTTGTAATGCTCACTTCACGACTTATCGTAAAATATTACGCGGACAATCTACAAAGTCAAACAATTGTTCGTAATTTTTTATTTTGAAAAATATATTATGACGTGCATTTTTTATAAAATGCAGTCTGTTTTTATAAAATTCCTTTTGGGCAGAAATATTGAAAATCGGGTCATCTTCGCCAAATATTGCCTCATCATATATATCTTTAATATTTTGTTTATTTATTTTATAAAGCTCTTTCAAACTGTCAAGTTCCATTTGGCAGCTTTGTGTTGTTCTTCTTGAATGGCGGAAGTTTGCCCATTCTTCATCTGTTTTTACCAAATAGTTTCTTGCAAATTCATCCGCATTTTTATCATTTACGTTATAAAGCAGTTCTTGCATATCTTTTGAAAGTCCGAAATGCTCGTCAAATAAATATGGATTTCCGTCAATTGCTATTTTTTTATCGGGTTTGGGCATTTTGAAACGGCTAAAATTGAAAATCGATGCTGCAAAAACACCCGCAGAAAATGCGATTAAATCAATTTTATTGTATTTGGAAAAATCAAAATCCAAATTTAAATCAGAATAATCATACAAAAGTAAAACATCAGACTCGGATTCAAGATGCTCAAATTCATATTCATCACAGCCCCAGCCGGTAAAAAACATTATTAATTTATCTGAATTTTTATTTATAAAATGTTGTTTCATATTTAATCCTTAATTTACTATCGCAATTTTAATTACATTTTCACGTTTATTTTCAAATATTTCATACGCTTTTTCAATGTCTTTAAGCGGGAATTTATGTGTAATCAGTGGCGTTGTGTCAATTTTGCCCTGTTCGATTAGTGATAAAATCTCATCGCAGTCACATCCGTCAACTCCGCCTGTTTTAAACGTAAGGTTTTTGCCGTACATATCAGGCAATGGCAAAATCATTGGTTTATCATAAAGCGCAACTATGGTAACAATCGCATTTGCCCTTGCGGCTTGCCATGCCATTTTAAAAGAGTTTTCACTTCCTGCAACTTCTATAACTACATCGGCACCGCCATTTTCGCTTTCTTTATTTACCGTTTCAAGGCAAGTTTCAGGGTCAACAACAATAACGTTCGGATAGTGTTTTTTTACAAAATTTCTTCTTGTTTCATCTTTTTCGCAAACAATAATTTTCTTCGGATTTTTTAACATTGTGCATAATAAAGTGCAAATCCCTGTCGAACCTGCTCCGATAATCAATACGGTATCGTTTTTTTTAATTTCCGAAATTTTTGCTGCCCAAAATCCTGTTGCAAGTATATCGCCGACAAAAAGTGCCTGTTCATCACTCACATTATCGGGAATTTTATTTAAACCTTGCTCTGCATAAGGAACTCTTACATATTCCGCTTGACCGCCGTCGATACGACATCCTAAAGCCCAGCCGCCGCTTTTGCAGTTATTTACAAACCCGTTTTTGCAGAAAAAACATTCACCGCAAAAGGTTTCCACATTTACCGTTACCCTATCGCATTTTTTAACTGTTTTAACTTCAGCTCCGACTTCTTCAACAACTCCTACCATTTCATGCCCGACGGTAATTCCTAAAACCGCTTTTGGAACACTGCCATGCTTTATATGCAAGTCGCTTGTACAAATACTGCTCATTGTAATTTTGACAATAGCATCTTTTGGATTAAGCAGTTTAGGTTTGGGTTTTTCTGTAAGTTCAAAAATTCCATAATCTTTATAAGTGTACGCTAACAAATTGCACTCCTTTTACGGAAGTTAATTTTACACGAAATTCCCTAAAAATACAATAATGTAAATTTAAACGGTTTTGGCATGCATATTGTAAAGATATTTCAAAAATGCTATAATTATGAAGATTTGAAATATATAAAGGATATGAAATGGAAGAAAAAGAACCGAATGCGAAACAATTACAAGCTATTAATAATTTTAGCGGGCAAATAATGCTTTTGGCAGGCCCCGGAACGGGCAAAACTTTTACCATAGTCAGAAGAATAGAAAAAATGCTAAAAGAAGGGATTGAGCCTGATGCTATATTATGTTTAACTTTTTCCGATGCGGCAGCCAATGAAATGAGAGGGCGGTTGATAAAAAAACTCGGAGTAATAGCTTCCGGCGTTGATATTTATACGTACCATTCTTTTTGCAACGATATAATAAAGCTTTATCCCAATCAGTTTTCTTTAAGCGCCAATGTCAGATTAATTACTGAAACCGAAAAAATAAAAATAATGAAAGACTGTATTGATGAGGCAGATTTAAAATATTTTGTGCCAAATCGTGCCGATAAATACTATTTTGCAAAAGATTTTATATCGCATATTGAAAAATTAAAATTGCGCAGAGTAACTAAAGAAGAATATTACAAAGCTTTTGAAACAAATCCGACTTTGATGCCGAGAATAAAGGAACTTGAAGAAGAAATACACGATAGAGAAGCCAAAGGTAAAACCCAAAATAAAATGCGTTATGCCGAGCTTGACAAGATAAAGGCTAATATTAAAAAAGCACAGGAGCTTTGGACTTTATTTGAGTTGTATTCAGAAAAAATGCGTGCTTTAAGTCTGATTGATTTTTCCGATATGATTATTCTTGTTCTTAATGCGTTTGAAGAAGATATAACTTTTTTGAAAGAAGTTTCGGGCAAGTACAAGTATTTTTTGGTTGATGAATATCAGGATACAAATGAGCTGCAAAACGAGATTATTTTTAATTTGATAGATGCAAACGAATACAAAAACATTTTGGTTGTTGGTGATGATGATCAAATTATATACGGATTTCAAGGCGCAAAGTCAGATAATATTGAAACTTTTTTGACAAGATATCCCCAAACTCAGGTGATTTGTTTGGAGGAAAGCAACCGCTCAACTCAATCAATTTTGGATTTTAGTTATGAGGTTATCAATCAAGATAAATCCCGATTGGAAAACAATGAAAAATTTGTATCAAAAGGGATTTCCAAAAGGTTGACAGCAAAGTCTGAAGAGGTTATAAAAAAGGATAAAAAAATAAAAAGACTGCAATTTGGTGATGTGTTACAAGAATTTAATCATATCGTAGATGATATAGAAAAACTTGTAAAATCGACGAATTGCCCGAGCGAGTTATCGCAAATTGCCGTAATTTGTAAAAACCGTCAGGAATTGCAAACTTTTGCCGAACTTTTAAAAGCCCGCAATATTCCTTTTCAAATTGATGAGGGCAAAAGTATTTTTTCAATAAAATCTTCAATAGTAATTTATTTTTATCTGAAAGCTTTGAATAATTATCTTATGTCAAGTGACAAATTATTCGGGCTAATTTTGTCAGAGCCGTTTAAAATTGATTTGAGGGATTACAATAAAATTTTGCAGGAAAAAAGATTACTAAAAAAAGATAACGATTTCATTTCAATAATGCAGACTTTGGATAATTGGGAAAATCCTGAAAAGATAAAGAATTTTTTGGATACATTTTTCTATTTGCAAAAGTATTCAACGGCGAATGATTTAAGAAATACGATAATAGAAATTATTAATGCCACGGGGATATTGGAATATTATTTCAAAACAGAGAGCGCTCGTATGGAGAATTTGCTCGGGATACAGAAAGTAATATCGGTTGCAACGGAGTTTTCCAATGTTAATGTAGCTGCGGGGCTTAATGATTTTGTGGAATATTTGGATGAATGTTTGCAAAATGATATAGATATCTGTCTTGATAAAGACAGCTTAATCCAAAATGCCGTTCAATTAACAACTTATCACGGTTCAAAAGGTCGAGAATTTGAATATGTTTATTTACCGAATTTAATTTCCAAAAATTGGGAAAATTTCAGAATGCCAACGGAATACAAACTTGTTACAGACCCTATTTATGATGATGCTGAACAAAGAAAAGACACTGAATTAATAAAGCTGTTATTTGTCGGTATAACCAGAGCAAAACATTTTCTGTGCCTGTCATTTTCTGACATGTGCGATAACAAACCCCAGCAGATAACGAAGTATCTTTCAAAGTTTATTGACTATGATTTTGACAGTCAGCGATTTGAGTATAACAGTGAAGATTTCACAAAAGAATTTGTAAGGAGTATTTCACGAGAGGTTTATGATAACAGAAAAGCTTTTCAGGATGAAATAGAGCAGAGAGTTAAAAAGGTAGTATTATCACCGAGCAGATTGAATGATTATTTGGATTGTCCGAGAAAATTCTTTTATTTAAAAGTTTTGGCGATAGATGTGGAAGAAAATAATTGGGATAATGCAAATTTTGGTTCATTAATCCACGGGTTATTGGAAAAAGCTGTAAGAAAGGCAAAAGAAAAGGGTGAGTATCCCAAATTGGAGGAAATATCGGCACAATTTAAAAAAGAGCTTGACGATACAAAGTTTTCTTCGCTTGCGGTTAAAGAGAAATTTGAAAAGAACGGGATAAGGGTAATTAAGCACTATTATCCTCATTTTGCTTCAATTCCGATTGAAAGAGTTGATACGGTTGAGTATGTATTTGACGGTGTAAATGTAGGTGAATATGCTATAACAGGCAAAATTGACAGGATTGAGAAAAATGCTGACGGAACTTATGAGCTGTATGATTACAAAACGGGAATGCCTGTCAGTGAAACAAAAGTGGCTGTAGGACAAGATAAAGAAAATTATTTTAACCAGCTTTGTTTTTATAAATACGCTTTTGAAAAAGCAACGGGCAAAAAAGTTGCTCGAGCAGGCTTGATTTATGTCGAAAATCACGGTAAAAATGTTTATAAAATTTTGACGCAAGAAGATATGGATTATATAGAAAATCTGATTAAGTCGGTATATGACAAGATAAATGCATTCCAATTTGACCCTGTAAAAGAGGATAAAGCAAAATGTGAAAAGTGTGCTTACAAGAATTTATGTAAATTGGATTTGATATAAATTAATATCCGACATTAATCGGAACGTAATTACCTTGGGCGTTATAGCCATAATGAATTTGCTGACCGCCGATAGAGGTTGGAACGTAATTACCTTGAGCGTTGTAGCCATAGTGAATTTGCTGACCGCCGATAGAGGTTGGAACGTAATTTCCTTGAGCGTTGTAGCCATAGTGAATTTGCTGACCGCCGATGGAGGTTGGAACGTAATTGCCTTGGGCGTTGTAGCCATAGTGAATTTGCTGACCGCCAATAGAAGTTTGAACATAATCCCCTTGGGCGTTATAGCCGTAATGGATTTGCTGACCGCCAATGGAGGTTGGAGCATAATTGCCTTGAGCGTTATAGCCGTAATTAACAGATGCGGCATATACCGGAATAGCGGTTAAAAGTAATATAAAAATATATTTTATTAATTTAATCATAATAACTTATTATACTCCAAAAATAAAATTAGGGCGCCAAATCTTTTATTTTTTTAGCCGGAACACCTGCAACCACGCAGTTATCGGGAACGTCATGCACTACAACCGCACCGGCTGCGACCACGACGTTATTCCCTATTGTAACACCGCCCAATACGACAACATTTCCGCCAATCCAAACATTATTTCCGATTTTTATGGGTTTAGCAAATTCCAAACCTTTGTTTCTTGTCGGATAATCTAACGGGTGCGACGCTGCGTAAAATCCGCAGTTTGGAGCGATAAAAACATTATCGCCGAATGTTACTTTAGCACAGTCTAAAATTATAAGGTTATGGTTAGAATAGAAATTTTCGCCAAGTTCTATATTGTAGCCGTAATCACACATAAACGGTTGTTCAATTAAAAAATTTTCTTTTGTTTTCCCGACAATTTTTTTGATTAATTTTTTCCGCTTTTCAGTTTTTTCAGGTGAAATACTGTTATATTTAAAGCAAAGTTTTTTGCATTTAATTCTTTCTTTTATAAGTGACTCGTCATAGTTTGCGTCATACAATTCACCTTGAAGCATTTTTTCTTTTTCAGTTGTCATAATCCATCCTTTTTGCAATTTCAAGTTCTTCTTCTTTTGTCATATCGGGATTTTCAAGTTTTGCCGCCAAAATTTTGTCAAAGATTTTTTGATATTCAATTGAAGGTTCAATCCCGAGATTTTTCAAATCTTCACCCGTTGTTGAAATTTTTATGTGGCGTAAAACATCCATATACCTTTCAACTGCCTTGATGTTATTGGTTTTTATTCCGTATAACAAAATGCTTTCCAAATTCAGCCCGTCAAAAGCTTTATAAATTTCAAAGTCGGTTTTGACATCTCCTATTGATTGAAAATCTTCTATAATTTTTCTTTCCTGCTTTGTAAAATCCAGCCTCGATAAATCGGGTAAAAGCCCGATGTAGCAAAGCCAAACATTTTCCACAGGGTATTTTTTAATCAAATTTTCAATATTAATTTTTGGCAGTTCAAAAGTTTCGGGCGATACAAGTTTATAAATCCCCTCACTTACAAAAAGTTCAAAAGCACGCTGGGAATTGAGGTTGAAGGTTTCAATCAGTTCTTTTTTCACTCTTTTGTAGGACATATCGTAATTTATATTTGCCAAATATTCATCTTGAAGCTTTTTTGTATGACTTTCAAGCTCAAAACCAAATCTGATACGGAATTTTAACCCTCTTATAATTCTTGTCGGGTCGTCAATAAAACTTTTGTCGTGCAAAACTCTTAAAACTTTGTCTTTCAAATCCTTTTGACCGCCGACATAATCGATTATTTCGCCCGTTTCTGTGTTCATTGCAAGCGCATTTACCGTAAAATCACGCCTCATAACATCTTCTTTTAATGAACATCCGATTTTAACGACAGTCGGCAAATGCCCTTTTTTTTCGTAAATTTCGCATCTTGTTGAGGCAAAATCAATTTCTCTGCCGTCGACATCAACTCTGACCGTTCCAAAATCAGGGTTTTCCCTGATTACACGACCGAATTTTGAGCAATAATCAATGGCATTTCCGATATAAGTGATATCAATATCAAAGCTTTCTTTGCCCAAAAGCTTATCTCTGACCACTCCGCCTATGTAATAAAGGGATTTATCATATATATTGATGATGTCCATGTTCCATATTTTAGCGTAAAATGGTATAATAAACAAGCAGGAGAAAAGTATGTTACAAGAAGCTACAAAAGCCATAAATTCGGCATTTAACAACAGTTTTATAAAGAAATTGAGCCAATATCTTCACGATTGCGTAAGAGAAGAAGTTAAAAGCTCGACTTTCAGAAACTTAAAAGCCGACAAAGATAACAAATGGATTTTCCTGCAAGGCGAAGAAACTTTATTGACAAATGCCGAAGAATACCTTAAACTTGACGGCTCGGACAGCAAACTGACCGAATTAATGATTCAAAGCGAATTAAGTACAAAAGATAAATACCTAATTTACGGCTATATGTTTTTGGTCGGAAAAAACAATAAAAGCAAGAAATACAACGAGTTTTTAACCCCGCTTTTGTATCTTCCGTGTAAATTGGAAAGAAACGGCGTGAACATAAACTGCATTCCGCAAGATGAAATCTTGTCGTTGAATACGGGCGCACTTGCCGCATTAATGAAGAAAAACGATGATGAAGACGAAGTTGATTTACTTTTGGAAGGTATTTTGGATGTTGTGCCCGATTTGCCGATTACAAAAGAAAAACTTGACATATTTTTAACCACTCTGCAATCGGTTATTCCCGAAGTTGAAATCAGTATGACCGAAACCGAGGCGGAAGATAACGTTTCAAAAGACACCGATTTTTACAAAGAAAAAATCAATTCCGAAAACTTGGACGAAATAATCGAGGAAGAAGAAGCGGCGCAAAAGTCTTCAATAAAGCTTGATAAAGTTGTTGTAACTTACCAGAGTGCGATAATTTTGACCAAACGTCCGGCGGTGACGGCGGGGGTATTGCACGAATTAACCCAAATCGCCGAAAAACCGAGCGGAATTTACAGAGAAACCGCTTTAAGCATTATAAATGACGAATATATCCAATCGAAAGAAAAATCCGTTCCGATTAAGGATATGAAAGAAGTTACGGATTTTTACCCCGTAACACCTTTGTCATTAAGTGATTCGCAGGAAAAAGTAATTAAAAATATTGATAATAACAAGTTTATAGCGGTGCAAGGACCTCCCGGAACGGGCAAATCGCAAACAATAGTTAACCTTGCAGCACACTTGATTGCAAACGGCAAAACTGTTCTTGTTGCATCACGTATGGACAAAGCCGTTGACGTTGTTGCCGAAAGATTAAACGAGCTTGGTGCGCCGTTTTTAGCACTTCGTGCAGGAAGATTAAACTACCAAAAGCAGTTGAGTTTTCAACTTCAGGATTTGTATTCGGGTAAAGTCGATTTGGACAGCGGCTTTGAGGACAGCATGCTTGTGGATGTAAAAGACATGAAAGAGCATTTGAACCTTATAAAAGATGCGGAAAACAAGTGCGAACATATTATAAAACTTGAAAAAGACTGGCATGATATGTCTTTGGAAACCCAAAACTCCGAAAAAGCTTTGGGTGAAGCATTATTTATCAAAACAACTCTTAAAAAATCCGAAATAGACACTGTTTCAAGTATAATCAAAACTTTGGAAAACAACATTGAAAAAGCGGGATTTTTTGCAAATTTTGCAAACTTTATGAGTCTTGGAAAACTCAAAAAAATCTTAAAAATAAAGGATTTTGAGGTTACTTATGATAATCTTTCAAGGTTAAGTGCCGAGCTTGAAGTTTCAAATATGAATTGGAAATTGAGAAAAACCGAAGCCGAAATTCAAAAAACTGGAAATTTACACGTTTTGACTGAGCAAATCAGGCAGTTAAAACGCAAGCAAAAAAATCTTGCAATAAACATTTTGAAAAACCGCCGCAGAGAATCTTTAAAAGGGCTTTTGCGTGACCAAATCAAGCGCCAAAGGCTTATTGTGCATGCAAAATCGCTCACCGAGCGCAGAAAAAATCTTCAAAACAGAATTTTGGAAGAAGAAGATTTTAAACCGCTTTTGGAGGCATTTCCCTGCTGGTGCGTTACAACTTATGCAATTTCGGGGTCTTTGCCCATGAAACCGGGCATGTTTGACGTCGCAATTATTGATGAGGCGTCACAATGCGATATAGCAAGCTGTTTCCCTGTAATGTTCAGGGCAAAACGTGCGGTAATCGTGGGTGATGACAAACAGCTTCCGCATTTGTCGTTCTTGGAAAAAGCTAAAGAACAGTCGTTTTTGAGCCAGTACGGCATCCCTGACAAATATCAGCTTATGTGGCGGTTCAGAACAAATTCCATGTTTGATTTGGCAGATTATTACTCGATGAACTCCGTTATGCTTGATGAGCATTTCAGAAGTTTGCCGCCTATTATTAATTTTTCAAACGACGAATTTTACGGCGGAAGAATTCGGGTTATGAAAAAGGATTTTGGCAATGAAAAGGTTTTAGAGCTTGTAGAAGTGCCCGACGGCAAAGTCGATTTTGACGTAACCCGCAATTTGCCCGAGGTTGAGGCGGTAATTAAAAAACTTCACGAAATTGTAATAGAAGATGAGCGCAAAAACCCTGATAACCCTGTTTCTATCGGTATAATTTCACCTTTTAGGGCGCAGGTTGACCAACTCAAAAATTCTGTTTCAAAAGTTTTATCCGATCACATGATAAGAAAACATCAAATAGAAATCGGTACGGCACACACATTCCAAGGCGATGAGCGTGATGTAATCCTTATGTCGTGGGCGTTTGCAAACAACAGCAGACCGCAAAGCGCTACGTTTTTGCAAAAACCGAACCTCTTTAACGTTGCAATTACACGTGCAAGGTACAAAGTTATAAATTTTGTTTCACGAGATATTGAAAATCTGCCCGAAGGACATTTCAGAAATTATATTTCCTATATAAAAGAATACCAAAATAAGCAAAATGCGCTTGAAAGCTTGCAAATAGACGAAAACGAATATAAAAACAGCCTTGAAAAAGAAATTGCAAACGAAATGCGTGAGCTCGGGCATGAAGTTCAAGCAGGGTGTGACATTGCAGGTTTAAGTACGGATTTGTTGGTGGATAAAAAATTCATTGTAGAAATTGACGGGCTTGAAGATAATATAAGTCCGACCGTTTCAAATATGAAAAAGCAGGCGATATTGGAACGCTGCGGATTTAAGGTTAAACGCATAACATATAGAGAGTGGAAATATTCACCAAAAGCTTGTTTAGACAGAGTTTTGATAGAAGATTAATTTTCGTTGCGGCTTTTTGAGACGAGTTTAAGATACTTTTTGAACCCTGCGCCCCAATCTGCCATGGAATCCAATATCCCTGCAAGGCTGTAGCCGACGTCCGTCAAAGTATATTCAACTTTTGGCGGTGATTGACGGTAAACTTTTCTTTCAACAAGCCCCATATCTTCCATATCTCTTAAATTTGTCGTCAAAACCTTCTGCGTAATCGGTTTTAATGATTTTTTAAGTTCGCCAAACCGCTTTGTTCCCTCCAATAAATCCCTTATAATCAAAAATTTCCATTTAGTATTCAAAATTGTCAGCGCAACCTCAACAGGACACTTCGGCAAATCTTTTACTTCCATAATTTCCCCTTTAGTATATTTTAGATACTAACACATTAAAGCGGTTTTGTCAATGTTTTCAAGGTTTAATAAGGTTTGTTTCATTTCAAGCCCGCCCGCATAACCCGTTAAACTTCCGTCACTTCCGACAACTCTGTGGCATGGAATAATTATCATAATCGGGTTTTTGTTGTTTGCCATACCGACCGCCCGACAAGCTTTTTCATTACCTGTACGGCGTGCAAGCTCTTTGTAGCTTATTGTTTTGCCGTATGGGATTTTTAAAAGCTCATCCCACACACGCTTTTGAAACGGTGTTCCTTTTGGTAAAATCGGCAGGTCGAAAGTTTTTCTTAACCCGTTTAAATATTCTTCAATTTCTTCAAAAGCCCGCTTAATCAAAGGAGTTTCACACCTTTTGCCGTTCGGTTTTTTGACGGTTATTTGCGTAATAAAATTATTTTCGGCACAAATATATATTGTGCCGAGCTTGGTTTTGTAGTCAAAATACATTAATATTTTTTATCCGTAACCTTTATGATATGCCAACCGAACTGAGTTCCGACGGGTTTTGAAACTTCGCCTTTTTCAAGCTCAAACGCTTCGTCCTCAAATTCCGGAACCATTTGCCCGCGTCTGAAATAGCCCAAATCTCCGCCGTTTTGCTTTGACGGGCATAGTGAATAAGTTTGTGCAAGCTGTGCAAAATCCGCGCCGTTATCAAGTTGTTTTTTAATTTGCACCGCCTCAGGGCGGGTTTTAACCAATATATGGCTTGCTCTAACCTCTTTTGCCTCCTCGTAGGCAAAAACCGACGATGTTAAAAGTACCATTACCGTTAAGATTTTTGAAATAAGTTTAATCATAAAATGATTTTACCCTAACAAAATTTTTGTGTAAATAGGTCGATTGTCCTTTTTGTAACTTTAGTCGGAACACTTATGTTTACCTTCCCAAGATAAGTCATCACAATGCAGGTAGTCCATATTACCGCTATATATCACCCAAGCAGTACAACCATACCCTTTATTAATACACCCTTTAGGAAACTTATAGAAGTTTTCATTTTCATTAGTTGTTCCGGAAGGTATGATACTGTTTCCCGTTAAGTAAAACATAAACATATCTTTTCCATAAACATTTGGCGGTTTAATTCCGTTTGCATCATAATATATATTCCCATAAACATGAGAAAGCTCTCCCGTGCCACGTGATTCACCTTCATTAACAATAGTCATAACAGTACTGCCGTCAGCAAGTAATGCCGATACTGTAGCACGCTCATTGAAAACGGAAGTTGCTTCCTCCACTGTTTTCTTATCAAAAAGATAATAAACATCAGCAATACCGCAAGCTTTTTGTTCTTTTGGATTATTACAAACTTTAACAGTTTTTACATTTTTTAAAAGTCTGTTACGCATAAGTATTCCACTATCAACATTTCTTCTTGTCATTTCCCATTTATCAGCTGTATCGTAATCTAAAATTGCCAGCTGATATGAATTAGATAAAGTGTTGTATATTTTTTTGACTTTTACAACAGTGACTTTTTCCTGATAACTTTGAACAAGATTAGGAATGGTCATCGCGGCAACGATGCCGATGACGCCTAATGTGACGAGAACCTCGGCGAGGGTGAAGGCAACACGTTTTGAAGTGAATAAGTGAATAGGTGAATAAGTCAATAAGTCCTTTACTTTAATTAGGCTCAATGGATTGCCGCGTCGGGCTGCGCTACGCTCGCCCTCCTCGCAATGACGCGAGACGCCATGACTTTGCGATTGCGACGTTCCGCTCGCAATGATATATTGGCAAATTCGCAAAACTCTATGTGGTATGTGGCTTGCCAAATGACGTGTAGGGTAAAAGTCGTAATCTGCTTGGGTTAGAGGATATTTAGCGTACCCCCCCCCCCCTGTTACGGGTATTTAGTTTTAAAATCATTTTTTTATCCTCCATTTTTTTTACTACCAGTCCATTATAATGAATTTTTTGCAATGTGTCAATAATTTAGCTGAATGACTTTGTGGATAATTCTTTAATATGCTTTTTCACTGCATTTGTAATAATCAAATCGGGTTCTGACATTGCAAAATCGTCCAAAATCGTTATCGCACGCTTTATATCACCTTTTTGTTCATACAAAAGCCCGAGCATGACACGATTTAAGGGATTCGATTCATCCGAATATTTTGCAATTTGACTGTCAACCGTATTCAGCATTTTATACGTTTTTGCCAAATTTTCATAATATTTAAAATTCAAGCTGTACTGTTTGAGCGCCCTTTCAAAGCAATCTAAAGCGTAACTTGGATAACCTATTGTCAGATAAACTTCGCCCAGATTATTGTAATAAACCGCTGTTGCCTGCGTATTGGGGTTTAAGCTGATTGCGATTTTAAATTCCTGTATCGCCGCATAATAGCACTTTTCATCCACGTAAATCAAGCCTAAATTGTTATGAACATAGGCATTTTTTTGCGCATCAATCTCATAAACATCGGGTTTTTTATA
>CANQML010000005.1 GCA_947624935.1 Candidatus Gastranaerophilales bacterium | reverse complement strand
GGAATTTTGTAAAAGTTCATCTTAAAGAAATAATTAATAGTGATATTTGTGAGAGAACCGTCAAAATATCTTCCTATCTGCTCACAAAGGTTTTGTACACTTATAATACTGTCTATTAAAATATAGAAAAGATTATTGGGAGAAGCGAAGTTATGAATATTCTAATCGTTACACCTTTTTATAAACAGGATAAAAACATTGCATCAGTGCGCTGGACAAATTTATCTGCACGTCTTTCAAAAAAGCATAATATTATAGTTGTCACTCAACCTTTTGATGATATGGATATGAACGTTTCTATATCAAAGGAAGATAATATCTTAGTGGCACGCGTTAATCAGAAAACAGGATATGAAAAATTAGCGGTTAAGCATTTTAACGGAGCTACAGGCAACGATTGGCAGACCGGAGATATGAATACAAATAGTGCTCCTAATGATACCTTTATTCGCAGATTAAAGAATAAGGTAATGTTTGCATCTATGAAAAGAAAGTCAAAGCAGTATGCTTCTTACATAGTAAAAAATGTTATTCCTAAAAATACAAAAATAGATGTAGTTATTTCATCAGCCTGTCCGTTTATTGAAATGTTGTTTGGTTATGAGCTGAAGAAAAAATTAAAATGCAAATGGATAAGTGATTTCCGTGATTTACCGTTTATGGAAGATAATAGTGATGTTACACATAGAGAAAGAAATATTATGGAAAAGTGCCTTTTTCATTCTGATGCAGTTACTGTTGTAGCACTTATTATGAAGAAATTAATGTGTAAGTTTATAGAAATTGACGAAAATAAAATTCATTTAATTACCAATGGCTTTTCTACAAAAGAATCCAGAGAAACATCAAAAAAGGATGATAATATTCTCCATATTACACACACAGGTTCATTATACGGAGGAAGAAGAAGAGCAGATTTATTATTTTCTGCACTCAAAAAAATTAAAGAAAAAAATTCAGATTATAAATTTGTACTGGATTGTGCAGGCGGAAATAATTCTACAATTATAGATACTGCAAAAAAATACGGTTGTATAGATATGGTAAAAGATTACGGTTTTTTATCTCGAGAAGACGCATTAAGTCTACAGACAAGCTCTGATTGCTTATTATTAATGGCTGAACCTTATGCACTTCCGGCAAAATTATATGAATACATTTTAAATAAAAAACCTATTATTTGTATAACAGTTGGTGATGAAGATTATAGTGAATCAACTGATTTGATGAATAAACTTAATCTTGGAATAGCAGTAGAGGAACGAAATTGGAATAATGATGTTGATAGATTAACTGATTATTTGATTTCACAGAATGAATTAAAAACTAACGGAAAAAAACTTATCTATAATCCTAATAAAGAAGAAATTGCTAAATATGACCACGATTATTTAGCGCAAAAAGTAGAAGATATTGTTTATAGTTTAATAAATTAATTATAATAATTAAAAATAAGGACGTTGATGTTATGAAGATATTAACTGTAGTGGGAGCAAGACCACAATTTATAAAAGCCGCGGTGGTATCACACGAGTTAGATAAAAAACATGAAGAAGTTATAGTACATACCGGACAACATTTCGACTACAATATGTCTGAACAATTTTTCAAGCAATTGGATATACCAAAGCCAAAATACAATCTCGGTATTTCAGGTGGTTCTCACGCAAAGATGACTGGAAATATGATGATTGCAATAGAGGATGTTTTAGTTGAAGAAAAACCTGATTGGCTGTTAATATATGGAGATACAAATTCAACTCTTGCAGCAGCACTTGCAGGTGCAAAGTTACATATTCCCATATGCCATGTTGAATCGGGTACCAGAACATACTCTAAAACAAATCCTGAAGAAATGAATAGAGTATGCGCAGATCATCTATCTACTCTTTTGCTAACCAGTACTGAAGAATGTATTGAAAATCTTAAAAAAGAAGGATTGGGAGAAAGGGCATTTTTTGTTGGAAATCCTATGTATGATGCGTTTATTGAATATAGCTCCAAGAAAAATTTAGAAGAAATAGAACTAAATTTATTGACAGGCGGAGTTATTAAGGTTCCGAATAAGTACTATTATTTAACATGTCATAGAGAAGAAAATACTAACAATAGTGATAATCTATACGAGATATTTAAGGCGATGAATCAGTTAGATACTTGTACGGTCTATCCCGTGCATCCCAGAAATAAAGAACGTGCCTTGGAATTAAAAAAGAATAATAGCTTTAATAATATAATTTTAACGGAGCCTATTGGATATTTAGAGAGCGTATGTCTTGTTAATAATGCAGAGAAAATAGTTACAGATTCAGGAGGCTTACAATGTGAGGCTTTCTATGCTAAGAAAAAGTGTGTAACTATTCTTGAGTTTAAGTGTTGGCCTGAAACAATGGTTGGAAATAGGAATGAGATATCTTCTCCTAAAGCTGAGGAGATACTTGATAAGCTTTCACATGAACAGGAAATTGATGATACCTATATGCCGTTCGGTGACGGCCATTCAGCTAAAAAAATTGTTAAAGCAATAGAAGAAAAAAGTATGTAGTTATATATTTATAGGAGAAACATTTATGAAGTATGCACTTATTGGCTGCGGACGAATCGCGACTAATCATATTAAAGCGGTTATTAATAATAATTTAGAGCTTGTTGCTGTGTGCGACATTGAACCGAATAATATGGAAAGTCTTCTCGAAAAACATAATTTACATAACGATACTTCCATCAAGAGATATGTAGATTACAAAGAAATGATTAAAAGTCATCCTGAGCTTGAGTTGATAGCGATTGCAACAAGCAGCGGAGTTCACGCTGAAATTGCCTTGTTTTGTATTGATAACGGTGTTAATGTTATTATTGAAAAGCCAATGGCTATGTCTATGAAAGATGCTGACGAAATTATACGCCGAAGTGAAGAAAAGGGTGTAGTAGTCAGCGCGTGCCATCAAAACAGGTTTAATATTGCTGTTCAAAAAACAAGAAAGGCTCTTGAATCAGGACGTTTCGGAAAGCTTTCTCACGGAAGTATTCACGTGCGCTGGAACAGAAATAAGCAGTATTACGACCAGGCTCCTTGGCGCGGAACATGGGCTGAAGACGGCGGTTGTCTTATGAACCAATGTATACACGGAATTGACCTGTTGCGTTGGATGTTCGGAAACGATGTTGAAACCGTGTTCGGTGTTACCAGACAAAACCAACATCCGTATCTTGAGGCTGAAGATGTCGGTATGGCGGTTGTAACCTTTAAAAACGGGGCAGTCGCAACAATAGAGGGAACAACTAACGTTTATCCTAGAAATCTTGAAGAAACCCTGTATTTATTTGGTGAAAACGGTACCGTAAAGCTTGGCGGAAAGTCAACTAATAACATAGATGTTTGGGATTTTGCCGATGAAACCGATGCGGATCTTGAAAATAAAGGACTTGAAGAACAGACGAGCAATGTTTATGGTAACGGTCACACAAGCTTGTACGCTGATGTGATTGACTCTGTAAAAAACAATCGCAGACCTTATGTTGACGCATATGCCGGCAGAAATGCTCTTGAAATGATACTTGCTATTTATAAGAGTGTAAAAACAGGAGAGCCTGTTAAACTCCCTCTTAAAAACTTCGCAAGTATAGATATGAAAGGCGAGTTTGATAATGTGTGATTATTTTGTTCATGAGAGCAGTTACACAGATGATAATGTAAAAATAGGAAAAGGTACAAAGGTTTGGCATTTCAGCCATATACAAAGCGGTGCTGTTATAGGGGAAAACTGTTCTTTCGGACAGAATGTTAATATCTCCAATAATGTAAAAATAGGAAACGGCGTAAAAATACAAAACAATGTTTCCGTTTATGAAGGGGTAGAGCTTGAGGATTTTGTTTTCTGCGGTCCGTCAATGGTTTTTACTAATGACCTCACTCCGCGTGCAAAATATCCTAAAGGTCCGCAAGGTTACAAAAAGACACTTATACGAAAGGGAGCTACTATAGGAGCGAATGCCACTATAGTATGCGGTCACGAGCTGGGAGAGTGGTGTACAATTGCCGCAGGAGCAGTAGTGACAAAAAATGTTAAGCCTTACGCCTTAATGGCAGGAGTTCCCGCAAAGCAAATCGGCTGGGTTTGCGAATGCGGAAATGTACTTGGCGAAAATTTAATATGCCCGGATTGCTGTAGAGAGTATACTTTAGAAAATAATTCTCTTAAAGAAATTCGGGGGGGGGTAATATTACTTGCCCTAAATAAACTGATTTGTGAAATGAGGATTGTCTTATGAAAAAGATTAAAGTCCTCATCGGAAGTAACGGTGGATTAACCGGCGTTTATCTTGCAAAGCAGTTTAAAAAACACGATTATATTTATGTTTGCGGAGCGGACAGCGCTAAAATATCCGCAGGAAAGTTTTTTGTGGAAAAGCAGTTTGAACTTCCAAATTCAGATGATTCATCTTTTATTGAAAAACTTATCGTACTTTTAAACCGTGAACATATTGATATATATCTTCCTACACATTCAAGAGAAATAGAAGCAGTATCCAAAAACGAGGACAAGCTTAGAAAAAATACACGAGCACGCTTTATCGTATCCCCGAAAGAAACATTTGAGGCTCTCGACGATAAAGTTAATATGAATAGGGAATTTCAAAAGGCGGGTATCAGCGTACCAAAGCTGATTGAAGATTTTGATTGTGATTATCCTATTTTTATGAAACGTAATCTTGGAAGCGGAAGCGCGGGCTCGTTGATTATTGATAATCAAAATATTCATAAAGCTTACGCAAAAACCTATAATGATTTGTCTTTCTTTGAACTTATAAAAGGCGATGAGTATACATTGGATTGTCTTTTTGACAGAGAGGGAAATCTTATAGGATACAATCAAAGAAAAAGACTTAAAACAATAGGCGGAGCTGTTAGAATTACTCAAAATTCGCATAATTTTGATGTTTCAGAATATATAAAAAAAATAGCAGGAAGCTGGAAATTTTGCGGATGCGTAAATTTTCAGTATATAGTAAAAAACGGTATTCCTTATTTTATAGATACAAATTTAAGGTATCCGTCGGGAGGATTACCGCTTACAGTTGCTTCCGGACTTGATGTGCCGATGCTTACTGTAAAAATGTTAACGGGTGAAAGGATTTCAAAAAGTGACGTCAATTTAGTCCCCAATAAAAAAATTATGTACAGATATTTTGAGGAGATATTTGAGAATGAGATTAATTGATTTTGACGGAACTCTCCTTGATCCTTGGCAACGATTTTATTCCGTATTTTGTAAATTATTAGGCATAAACAACCTCACAATCTCGGAATATAAAGGCATAAAAAAAGAGTTAAAAAAAGACGGTTTACTTGCTGAAAAACTCGGTAAATCATTGCCGAAAAGTTATTTTGAGGATAAGGCGGAAATGCTTGAATCAAAAGAATTACTAAAGCTTGACAAGCTGTATTTTGGTTTAAAAGAAACTGAAAATTTATTTCAAAATGATACGTTTCTTTTTACAAAAAGAAGAAATCCTCAAAATTTAAAATGGCAGTTAAGACGTTTGGGGCTTGATATTCCCGTAATTGTGGTTAAAGACGGAAGTAAATTTGATTGGATAAATGAGAATATTACCGATAAAAAGGTTACGGTAATAGGAGATTCCGTACAAGATTTAAAAACTGCCGAAATAAACGGCGTCAATGCTGTTATGGTAGGATACGGGCTTGGAAACAAAGAGCAATTTGACTCACTTGGAATTGATTATAAATATTTTAATTATCCCAATGAGTTATATAAATTTTTAATTGGAGAATGATTTGGTTTGGAGTTTAGAGATTTAAAAAAACAATATAAGGCTTTGAAAGATAAAATTGATTGTGCCGTCAATGAAACTATTACATCTTCGCGCTTTATATCCGGATCTCAGGTAAAGGAATTGGAGGAAAGGCTCGCGGGATATGTCGGGGTTAAACACTGCGTAACCTGCGCTAACGGTACAGACGCTCTTACCTTAGCTTTAATGGCATGGGGAATAGGAGAGGGGGACGCGGTATTTGTTCCTGATTTTACTTTCTTCTCAAGCGGAGAGTGTCCCGCGCTTGCGGGAGCAACGCCTATATTTGTGGATGTTGATAAACGTACATATAATATAGACACTGAAAAGCTTGAAAAAGCTGTTGAAAAAGTTATTGCAGACGGCAAATACACACCCAAGGTAGTTGTCGCGGTTGATTTATTTGGATTGCCTGCTGATTACAACGCCATAAAGCCTGTATGCCAAAAGTACAATCTTCTGCTTCTTGAAGACGGAGCACAGGGATTCGGCGGAAGAATAAACGGCAAGAAAGCCTGTAGTTTTGGAGATATTTCAACAACGAGCTTTTTCCCCGCAAAACCTCTCGGTTGCTACGGTGACGGCGGAGCCGTTTTTACAGATAATGATGAATGGGCGGCGCTTTTAAGAAGTTACGCTGTTCACGGAAAGAGCGGTAATGATAAGTACAATAATGTTCTTGTCGGTATGAACAGTAGACTTGACACTATTCAGGCGGCTATACTTCTTCCAAAGTTAAAGGCGTTTGAAGATTATGAACTTGACTCAATTAATAAATCAGCAGAAAAATATAATGAAATGCTAAAGGATACTGATTTATTACTACCCAAAATTTACAATGATTTTTACAGCAGTTGGGCTCAGTATACGGTACAGTTGCCTGACGGAGTTGACAGGTCTTTGTTACAGTCAGAATTAAAAAAATCAGAAATTCCGAGTATGGTTTATTACGCGAGACCTATGCACTCGCAAGGCGCGTTTGAGAAAACAGATAGCTCAAATGCGGATTGTCCTGTAACGGAAAAGTTATGTAAAACAGTATTAAGTCTGCCCATACATCCGTATTTGACAGATGAGGATATAGAAAAAGTTTGCGGTTGTTTAAAAACCGCGTTAAGTAAAGTGAGGTAAATATTGTGAAAGAACAGCTTATTGAAAAAATAAAGAATAAAACCCTTAAAATGGGAGTATGCGGTTTAGGTTATGTCGGATTGCCTTTGGCTGTCGACAAGGCCAAGCACGGATTTTCTACCATAGGTTTTGATGTTCAGAAAGAAAAGGTTGATATGGTTAACAGCGGTCAGAATTATATCGGCGACGTTGTTGATTCGGATTTGAAGGAGCTTGTTGAGAGCGGTATGCTTAAAGCTACTACTGATTTCAGCTTTATTAAGGACGTTGATTTTGTCGCTATTTGTGTGCCGACTCCGCTTGACGCCCACCAACAGCCTGATATTAGTTATGTTCGTTCATCTACAGAAGCTGTTTCAAAATATTTAAGAAAAGGTATGATGGTAGTTTTAGAGTCCACTACTTATCCCGGAACAACGGAAGAACTTCTTAAACCTATTCTTGAAAAGGGAAGCGGACTAAAATGCGGAGAAGACTTTTATCTCGGCTTTTCACCCGAACGTGTAGACCCGGGTAATAAGACATATAAGACAAGCAATACGCCAAAGGTTGTAGGAGCTGTCGGAGATGACGCGGCTGAAGTCATTTCTATGGTTTATTCCGCGATTCTTGACGGCGATGTGCATACGGTTTCATCTCCCGCGGTTGCTGAAATGGAAAAGATTCTCGAAAACACCTACAGAAACATAAATATCGGTCTTGTTAATGAGATGGCGATTTTATGTAATCGTATGGGAATAAATGTGTGGGAAGTTATTGACGCCGCTAAAACTAAACCGTATGGTTTCCAGGCTTTTTATCCGGGACCGGGACTCGGCGGACATTGTATTCCCCTTGACCCTTATTATCTTTCATGGAAAGCGAGAGAATACGGTTTCCATACATCTATGATTGAATCCTCAATGATGGTTAATGACAGAATGCCCGAGTATGTTGTAGAGCGTGCAGGCAGAATCCTTAACAGAGATAAAAAAGCGCTTAACGGAGCTAAGGTTTTAGCTTTGGGAGTTGCATATAAGCAGGATATTGATGATTACCGTGAAAGTCCCGCTATCCGTGTAATTGAGGAATTTAATAAGGTCGGCACAAATATCGACTATTATGACCCGTTTGTTTCCAAGTACAAAGAAAACGGTGTATATCATGAGAGCATAAAGTCTATAGACGCTGATATTATTAAAAAATATGATTTAGTTGTTATCACGACCGCTCACACAACGGTTGACTATAAAATGGTTGTAGATACAGGTGTTCCTGTTTTTGACTGTAAAAATGTCACAAAGGGAATAAAAAGCGATAATTTAGAGTTACTGTAATATGAATATTTATATAGTTCCGGCGTGGTATCCTGAGAATGAAAAAGACCTTAACGGTATTTTTGTGAGAGAGCAGGCGCACGCTTTAGCCGACAGAGGTCACAATGTGACTGTTGTGCATATTGAATATGTTTCTGTTACACGCGTTTTTAAACAGCCGTGGAGAAGTAAACGAGTGTGGCAGGACGGAAATGTAAGAACAATTTTTTATAAAGCTATTGTTCCGATTATCGGCAAGCTGTCGGATTTACAGGATAAATACATTTCCAATATGTATAAAAATATTCTGAAAAACCAGATTGATGAGGACAAGGCGAATGGAATGGAACCTCCCGACCTTATACACGCCCACGTTTCTCACAGTTGCGCTTATTACTGCATAAAAGCCTCAAAGTTTTTACAAATACCGTTGGTAGTTACTGAGCATTATTCCGGCTTGATATTGGGAACGGCGAGTGAAAAGGACTATGCAAGGGTTAAGAAAACCATTGAAAACAGCGACGCGTTTATATTTGTTGGAAGTAATTTTCAAAAGTATGTATGTGATAAACTCAACATATCTGTACCTACGTATTTTGTTCCCAATATGATAGAAACCTCCGATTACTTTATAAATAAGAATGAGAATAAGGAATTTATTTTTTTAACAGCGTGTCATTTAAAAAAACATAAAAGTGTTGATTTGGTTATTAAGGCATTTAATAAGGCATTTCATAAAAATAATTCCGTTAGGCTCAACATTGCTGGTGATGGTGATGAGAGAAATAATTTGCAGAAGCTTGTAGGTGAATTGGGAGAAACAAACAAAATAAAATTTCTCGGCCGATATTCAAGAGAGGAAGGCAATAAGATTTTTTCAAGCGCCGACGCCTTTGTTTTGACAAGTGAAGTAGAACCTTTTGGAATCGTTTATATTGAGGCACTCGCGAGCGGTATTCCCTGTATCGGAACAAAAGGGCAGGGTGCTGACGACATTATAAACGAGTCAAACGGTTTTAGAGTTGAGTATGGCAATATCCAACAACTCGCGGACGCAATGAAGAGTCTGTATGAAAATAGAGATAAATACAACAGCAATTCTATCCGTAATGATTGCATTTCAAGATTTGATAAAGAAAGTGTGTGCAGAAGAATAGAAGAGGTATATAGAAAGGTATTATAAGGGGTAAAGAATAATTATGAATGATGTTATGGTTTCAGTATGTTGCACTGTTTATAATCATGAAAAGTATTTACGAGAATGCCTTGATGGCTTTGTGATGCAAAAATGCAATTTTAAATTTGAGGTTGTAGTACACGATGATGTATCAACTGATTCATCAGTAGATATAATAAATGAATATAAAAATAAATATCCGGAGTTGTTTCGCACAATTTTACAAACTGAGAATCAGTATTCTCAAGGAATTGATATATGGTTGTCTATTGTCTTTCCCGCTTGCAGGGGCAAATATATTGCCATATGTGAGGGCGATGACTATTGGACTGATCCATATAAACTTCAAAAACAGTATGATGCTTTGGAAAATTTTTCTGAATGTGGTATTTGTGTACATAGAGTTAACGCAATAACAGAAAAAGGAGAATTACTCAATAGATATTATCCAGACATAAAATTAAGTAGGGGAGTAATAAGTGGGGACAAATTAGTTGAAATTGCATGTATGGCAAGATATGAGTTACAAACAACAAGTTATTTTTTTAGAAATGAAATTGTAAAAAAGTATATTAATCCAATACCTGAATTTACTTCAGTGGCAGTTTCCAGTGATACACCACTTCTCTTGTTTTTCGGACAGTGTTCAAATGCTTTTTATATTGATGAGACTATGTCGCATTACAGAAAAGCAAGTTTATCAAGTTTAGAGCGTTCAAAAAATTTTGCAAATAATTATGAAAAAACTATAGAGCATTATAATCATCAAATAGAAATGATGAAAAAATTTGATGATTATACTAACGGTAAATATCATAAACTATGTAATTCAAAAATAGATGCTTACAGATTTTCAACAGCGTGGTATTTTAATGATTATGAAAGAATGGCAAAGTTAAAATATCATAAGTTTATGAAATTAAATAAATTTGGTTTTAAGGGCCAATTAAAAGTATACCTGATGGCAATTTTATTTAAAGTAAAAAAGTTAAAAAGGAAGGTTATAAATGAAAGTTAATAAGCAGACAGTTACAACCAATTTAATTTGGAGGTTTATGGAAAGAATTGGCGCTCAAGGGGTATCATTTATTGTTTCTCTTTTTTTGGCTCGTTTACTTGATCCCAAAGCATATGGTATAATTGCATTAGTTACCGTATTTACAGGATTTTTGCAAATATTTGTTAGTTGTGGTTTTGGAAATGCACTGGTTCAAAAAAAGCAACCAGATGACCTTGATTATTCATCTGTTTTCTATTTTAATTTAGTTGCGTGTATCATTATTTATATTATAATTTTTGTTACAGCACCACTGGTTTCAATATTTTATAATATGCCTGAACTGGTATTAGTTATGCGTGTTATGGGATTATCGGTGATTATTGCTGGTGTAAAAAATATACAGGAATCATATGTTTCTAAAAACTTAATGTTTAAAAAATTCTTTTTTGCTACTTTGGGAGGTACGATAGGGGCTTCTGTTATAGGAATATGGATGGCTTTTATGGGATATGGTGTGTGGGCACTTATAGTGCAAAATTTATTTAATATGACTATAGATACTATTGTACTATGGGTTACTGTTAGATGGCGTCCCAAAAAAATGTTTTCTTTAAAAAGGTTAAAAGAATTATTTTCATATGGTTGGAAAATGTTGGTTTCAGGAATAATAAGTACAGCGTATGGAAAATTAACTCAGTTAATTATAGGAAAGGTGTTTTCTCCTACTGATCTTGCTTTTTATAATAAAGGAGAAGCATTCCCTAGTTTGGTTGTTGATAACATAAACACATCAATAGATAATGTATTATTGCCTTCTATGTCGTCAGTTCAAGATGATAAAACTTCTTTAAGAAATATGACGAGACGTTCAATAAAGACAAGTACATATATACTTATGCCCATGATGACAGGATTAGCAGTTTGTGCAGAACCTCTTGTAAGTATTATTCTCACAGATAAATGGTTGCCTTGCGTTCCGTTTTTGAGAATATTTTGTTTTACATATGCCTTTTGGCCAGTTCATACAGCAAATTTAAATGCAATAAAAGCTTTGGGACATAGTGACATTTTTTTAAAGTTAGAAATTTTGAAAAAAGTAATAGGATTAATTGCGATTTTAGTAACGGTATGGTTTGGTATAATGCCAATGGCATATAGTTTTCTTTTTAATAGTGTTATTAGTCAGGTAATAAATTCTTATCCAAATAGAAATCTATTAAATTATTCCTACATTGATCAGTTAAAGGATATGTTACCCGCAATTATATTAACTTCAGTTATGGGGTTATTGGTATTTTCTGTGCAATTTATTGGACTTAGCTCATGGATTACATTGATAATTCAGATTCCTTTGGGTGTGGCCATTTACATTATAGGATCAAAAATATTCAAATTAGATAGTTTTGATTATGCTGTAAGCATTATAAAAAACTTATTAAAAAGGAATAGAATAAATAAAGTTAGTTAAAAGATTTTAATTGTGCATAATAGTTTTTTAAATTTATTTTACAATATATAATTACCTAAATTTAGGCAAATACAATAAGTTCCATTCGGAGGCAAAATGGTAAATATACAATCCATAATAAATTCATGGAATAACGAAAAGTATATACATACACTTTCAGACATCCTTGAATGGGTTAAATTGCGTAACAGACAACTTAGAGTTGATATAAAAAAGACAACTTTATCAAAATGTTTTCCGTGGCATTATGATGAAAATTCTGGTTGTATAAAAAATGAGCAGGGAGCATTTTTTAAGATATATGGAATAAACCAAAGTATAAACGGAGAGTTAATTTCTCAACAACCTATTATGCTTCAAAATGAAATTGGTTACCTTGGAATTTTAGTAAAAATAGTTGATGACGTTGCTTATTTTCTTATGCAGGCTAAAATTGAGCCTGGAAATATAAATAAGATACAGATATCTCCTACGCTTCAAGCAACAAAGAGCAACTTTACGCAAAAACACGGAGGCGGAAAACCTGCATATTTAAAATATTTTCTAAATGCAAAGCCTGAGAATATAATAGTTGATCAAATTCAATCAGAACAATCTTCAAGATTTTTGGGAAAGCGAAATAGAAATGTTATTGTAATTACAGATGATGATATTGATGAAGGTGACAACTTTAGGTGGATGACATTAGGGCAAATAAAAAAACTTATGCGTTATGATAATTTAATAAATATGGATACTCGTACGGTTATTTCGTGTTTGCCCTTTTCTTTATATAGTAATGATATTAAAAGTATAAAATCTCAAAACGAATTGCCCTCTATTAATAGTTATGTTAAAATTTTTAATTATTTCAATGATTATAAAATGCATAATGATATAACTTCAGAAATTGTTTCACTTAATAGTTTAAAGAAATGGCATTACAACGATAAAGGTGAGTTTGTTTGTGAAAATAATTATCCCTTTAAAATGGTTTTTTGTGATATAAGCATTGAAGGCAGGGAAGTCCGCCATTGGTGTCAACCGTGTTTTGAAGCGGAGGGAATCGCAACATTTGGTTTAATTTTTAAGAAAGTAAATGGTTTGTACAATTTTTTGGTAAAAGCAAAGCCTGAGATAGGTTGTTTTGATAAAATTGAACTTGCTCCTACTGTTCAGATTGAGTATGGAATAGAGTTTGATACTGATATTGTAACTGAGTTATTCTTTGATAGATATAAAAAAAATATTGGTGTAAATACGAATGTTCTTTTATCAGAAGAGGGAGGTCGTTTTTATCACGAACAGAACAGAAATATACTATTAGAGATAAAGGAAAGTGAGCTTATAGACTTACCGGACGGATATTTTTGGTGTACGTATACAACTTTAAATATGCTTTGTCAGGTAAACAATGTTTTAAATATTCAACTAAGGAATTTATTATCACTTTTTGAGGGGGATTTTTGATGTTAAAAATCGGAGTCTTAGCACCATCAGATATTGCTTTCAGACGTTTTGTCCCGGCAATACTTAAAAGTAAGGAATTTGAATATATTGGGGTTGCTTGTGCTCTTTGTTGTGAATGGGATGAGAGTAAAAATGATAACAGTGTTATACTTAGTGAGTATGAAAAGGCAAAAAAGTTTAGAGATGAATTTGGCGGAAAGATTTTTGAAGGCTATGAAACTATGCTTAATGACCCGGAAATTGAAGCTGTATATGTTCCGTTGCCACCGGGGTTACATTTTAAATGGGGTAACAAAGTAATAGAGAACAAAAAACATCTTCTTATGGAAAAGCCATTTTCTGATTCTTATAAAAATACTGAATTATTAATAAACAAGGCTAAAGAGTATGGAGTAGCTGTACACGAAAATTTCGCATTTGCTTATCATGCTCAGATTGAAAAAATAAATGAAGTAATTAACAAAGGGTTAATTGGTGAAATTCGTCTTATTAGAACTTCTTTTGGATTTCCATATAGAGGAAAAGATGATTTTAGATACTATAAATCGTTAGGTGGGGGCGCTTTGCTTGATTGCGGAGGTTATCCGACAAAATTGGCATATCTGTTGTTAGGAGATACATCCAGAATAACAAGTTCATCTCTATGTTCATCGAGAGAACACGATGTTGATGTTTTTGGAGCTGCAACTATGCAGAATAGGAATGGTTTAACTGCTCAGATTTCTTTTGGTATGGATAATTCATATAAGTGTGAACTTGAAGTATGGGGAAGTAAAGGGGTTCTTTATACACCAAGGGTATTTACTCCAACTGCAGAGATGAAAACAGAGATTAACGTTAGTGCTTTGGAGAAAAATATTGTTGTAAATCCTGATGATCAGTTTTTGCATTCAGCTGAACATTTTTTGAATTGTATAAATGATTTATCTGTTAGGGAAAAAAGATATGAAGAAATATTAAAGCAATCATTACTAATGAATGAGATACGGAGAATTGCAAATGAGTATTAATGTAGTTAAATCTTCTATGCCTCCATATGAAGAATTTTGCGGAGAGATAAAAGATTTATGGGATAGTCGATGGCTTACCCACACAGGACCTAAACATCAAAAATTAGAAAAGGGTCTTATTGATTATCTAAAAGTTAAAAATGTTTCTCTTTTCAGTAACGGGCATATGGCGCTTGAACTCGCGTTAAATGCACTTGAGCTTGAGGGTGAAGTTATTACGACTCCTTATACTTTTGCCTCGACTACACAAGCCATTGTTCGTAATGGTCTAACTCCTGTTTTTTGTGATATAAGAGAAGATGACTATACTATCGATGCTGATAAAATAGAATCTTTAATAACTGAAAAAACATGTGCAATTTTGCCTGTTCATGTTTACGGAAGTGTATGTGACTATAAAAGAATTGATGAAATTGCAAAAAAGTATAACTTAAAGGTTATTTATGATGCGGCTCATGCTTTCGGCGTAGAAATTAATGGTAAAGGTGTAGGCACTTTGGGTGATATGTCAATGTTCAGTTTTCATGCTACCAAGGTTTTCCATACTGTTGAAGGAGGAGGACTTACATATTCAGATAATTCTTTAAATGATAAATTTGCTAGAATAAGACAATTTGGTATGAAAGGACAAGAAAGTGTCACTGTTGTGGGAACTAATGCAAAAATGACAGAAATGCACGCGGCTATGGGACTTTGCAACCTTAAACATATTGATGAAGAAATTTCAAAACGTAAAAAAGCCTTTGACAGATATATTGAGCGTCTAAGTGGTATTGAAAGCATAAAGTTATTGAAAATCAAACAATGTGTTAAGCACAATTATTCATACTTTCCTGTTGTGTTTGACGGATATAAATATTCAAGAGATGAAGTTGCAGAAATTTTGGCAAAGAATGATATATTTGCACGCAAATATTTTTATCCTCTAACAAGTGAGTTTGAGGTGTATCAAAATCGTTTTGATATTCAAAGTACGCCTATTGCAAAATCCGTTTCAGAAAAGGTGCTTACACTTCCGCTATATGCGGATTTATCTGTTGAGGAAGTTGATAAAATCTGTGATTTAGTTTTAAAATAAACAAATATTTTGATTGGAGTTGAGATATATGAAAGGTATTATTTTAGCAGGCGGAAAAGGAACACGTCTTTTCCCTATGACAATTGCCGTATCTAAACAATTATTACCTGTTTATGATAAACCTATGATATATTATCCTTTATCAATTTTATTGCTTGCGGGTATAAGAGAAATACTTATTATTTCTACTCCTGAGGATACTACTCTATATAAAAAGCTTTTAGGGGATGGAAAATCACTCGGAATTACGATAGAATATAAAGTACAGGACAAGCCAAGGGGTCTTGCCGACGCGTTTGTATTGGGCGCTGATTTTATAGGCGATGACGATGTATGTCTTATACTCGGCGACAATATTTTTTATGGACAGGATATAACAGGAATACTCAGAAATTCCATTAAAAATTTAAATGGCGCTACTATTTTCGGTTATCCTGTGAAAAATCCCAGAGAATTTGGAGTTGTAGAGTTTGACGATGATAATAATGTCATTTCAATAGAGGAAAAACCTCAAAAACCTAAATCTAATTATGTTGTCCCCGGTTTATATTTTTACGATAACAAGGTTGTAGATATAGCAAAAAATATAAAACCGTCTGAGCGTGGTGAAATAGAGATTACCGCTGTCAACAATGAGTATTTAAAGTCGGGAGAGCTTAAAGTTACGCTTATGGGCAGAGGTGTTGCATGGCTTGATACAGGTACTCCCGAGGGTATGCTAAAAGCCGCTGAATTTGTTGAGGCAGTTCAGTCCAGACAAGGTTTTTATATGTCTTGTATTGAGGAAATAGCTTGGAGACAAGGATTTATTTCCGCAAATCAGCTCTTAAAGCTTGGAGAAAATTTAAAAACAACCGAATATGGCAGATACATAATTTCTATAGCCGAGGAGGCACTAAATAAATGACAGTTTTAGTTACGGGCGGAGCGGGATTTATAGGCTCTAACTTCGTTTATCATATGCTGAAAAAATACCCTGATTATAAAATAATCTGCGTTGATTGCCTTACATACGCGGGAAATCTTTCTACACTCGAAAAGGCTCTTAAAAATCCAAATTTTGTGTTTTTAAAGACAGATATTTGTGACCGTGAAGAAATATATAAGATTTTTGACGAGCATAAGCCTGATATTGTGGTCAATTTTGCGGCGGAAAGCCATGTTGACCGTTCGATTGAAAATCCTGAGGTTTTCCTGAAAACTAATATTTTAGGAACTCAAGTGCTTATGGACGCCTGCAGAAAATACGGAGTAACTCGTTATCATCAGGTAAGTACAGACGAGGTTTATGGTGACCTTCCCTTAGACAGACCTGATATGTTCTTTACTGAAGAAACTCCCCTGCACACCTCAAGTCCGTATAGTGCGTCAAAAGCATCTGCGGATTTACTGGTGCTTGCATATTACCGTACATATAATCTGCCGATTACGATAAGCAGATGTTCCAATAATTACGGTCCGTATCATTTTCCCGAAAAGCTTATTCCGCTTATGATAGCAAACGCATTGGCGGACAAGCCTTTACCTGTATACGGAAAGGGAGAAAATGTACGCGATTGGCTGTATGTGGAGGACCACTGCGAGGCTATTGACCTTATAATACATAAAGGAAAAGCAGGAGAGGTCTACAATGTCGGCGGACATAATGAAATGAAAAATATTGACATAGTTAAGCTTATATGTAAAAAGCTTAACAAACCTGAATCACTTATAACTTTTGTTACAGACAGAAAAGGTCACGATTTAAGGTATGCGATTGACCCCACAAAGATCAGTAATGAATTGGGTTGGTTGCCAAAAACAAAATTTTCTGACGGTATTGAAAAAACGATAAAATGGTATCTCAATAATAAACAGTGGTGGGAAACCATTATAAGCGGTGAGTACCGCGATTATTATGATAAAATGTATAGTAACAGATAATAATGGTGTTTTTATGAGTATAAAAAGGGCAATAAAAAAGTTTGCTGAAAAAATTTTTCAATCAAAATGGTATCCTAATAAAAAAATACTTCTTGAAAGTGTGCCGGATATGAGCTGTCAGACTTATCCGGTTTTTCAAAAAATGCTCGAAAATCATTTAAACGATGAGTATAAAATAATTTGGCTTGTCAGCGATAAAAACGATTTTAAAGATATACATATAAAAAATGTGAAATTTATGAACTTTTATCCAAAGACACGATTTGAAAAAATTCAGCGAATGTATACATTATGTACTTCAAGGGCTATGTTATATGCAAATAGATATATAGGAAAAGTTTTTGAAAAGCAGTTATTCGTATATCTTCAACATGGAACATCTTTAAAGTCAAGACTAAAACATTGCAGAGAAGATGAAAATAACGAGAGTGATATGTGTATTTGTTTGGCTCCGTTTTTTGTTAAATATGATTCTTTGGAATCTGGGGGAATATCAGAAGAAAAATTTGTGATTACGGGTTATCCCAGAAATGATTTTCTCTTTGAAAATGATAAAAATTACATTAAAAAAATTTATCCGAATAAGAAATATAATAAGGTAATTTTGTGGATGCCGACGTTCCGTAAGGCTGATAATAGCGACAGGGTAGACTCAACATTTGATTTTCCTCTTGAAATCCCTTGTTTATATACAGAAGAGGATTGTAAAAAGTTGAATGAAGTTTTAATCGAGAATAATATTTTATTGATATTAAAGCCCCACCCTGCACAAAAGCTTACTTTATTAAAAAAACTTGGATTATCAAACTTTGTAGTTCTATATAATGACACAATTTCAAATGCAAATTTACAACTTTATCAATTTATCGGGGCAACTGACGCACTTATAACCGACTATTCTTCTGTTTACTATGATTATCTTCTAACCGGTAACAATATTGGTTTAACTGTAGATGATTTTGATACCTACTCTAAAGAAACAGGATTTGTATTTGAAAACGTGTTTGATTATATTATAGGGGAGCATATACTCAATGTGGACGATTTTATTTCATTTGTAAAAGATGTAGCTAATGGGGAAGATAAATTAAAGTCAAAGCGCGATGAAATGTGCAAATTATTTAATGAGAACAGAGATAATAAATCTTCACAAAGAGTATATGATTGTATAATTGAACAGATAAAAAGAAGATATTAAAATAAGAGGTTTTGTTATGAAAGCTGTAATTTTAGCAGGGGGATACGGAACACGTATCTCTGAAGAATCAAAATTTAAACCCAAACCTATGCTTGAAATCGGTCAGATGCCTATACTTTGGCATATTATGAAAGTTTATTCCTATTACGGAATAAAGGAATTTATAATTTGTGCCGGATATAAGCAACATATAATTAAAGAATGGTTTGCAAATTATTTTCTTCATACTTCTGATATAACTTTTGACTTTACCAACGGAAATGATATGATTGTTCATAATAAACGAGCGGAATCGTGGAAGGTTACTGTTGTTGACACGGGATTAAATACACAGACCGGCGGTAGAGTTAAAAGGATAAAGGACTATATCGGAGATGAAACATTTCTTCTTACATACGGTGACGCGGTAGGTAATGTTAACATTACAAAACTCATTGATTTTCATAAGAGTCACGGAAAAATCGGCACCGTTTCAGTCTATAACTTTGGACAAAGTAAGGGAGTTGTTAAAATAGGAGATAATAATTTGATTGAAAATTTCAGGGAAAAAAGTGATCTTGATGGAAATCTAATAAATATTGGATATATGGTTTTAGAACCAGCAGTTTTTGATTTAATAAAGGATGATAGAACGGATTTTGAAAGTGAAACAATGAATGAACTTGTGGAAATGAGACAACTTAAAAGCTATATCCATAAGGGCTTTTGGCAGTGTATGGATACAATGAGAGAAAAGAAGAAGCTTGAACAGCTTTGGGAAAGCGGGCAAGCGCCTTGGAAGGTATGGGAAGACTGATGAATTTTGATTTATCTTTTTACAAAAATAAAAGAGTTTTCATAACCGGACATACAGGATTTAAAGGCTCTTGGCTGTGTAAAATTTTATCCAATGCAGGGGCAGAGGTTACAGGTTATTCTCTAAAGCCTTATACAGAGCCGTCGCTTTTTGAAATTGCGGATATAGAAAATGATACCCAAAGCATTATCGGAGATATACGCGATTTAAATTCACTAAAAGAAGCCTTTGATAAATCTAATCCCGAAATTGTACTTCACCTTGCTGCTCAGCCTATAGTCAGAGACAGCTACAAAGACCCTGTATATACCTATGAAACAAATGTAATGGGTACTGTTAACATCTTAGAATGTGTACGTCATAGTGATAGTGTAAAGTCATTTCTAAATGTAACTACCGACAAAGTATATCTGAACAGAGAATGGTTTTGGGGTTACCGCGAAGATGAGATGCTTGACGGATATGACCCGTATTCAAATTCAAAATCCTGCTCCGAGCTTGTTACCCACAGCTACAAAAACAGTTTCTTCTCTGACAGCAGAGTGGCTGTTTCTACCGCGCGCGCAGGTAATGTTATAGGCGGGGGAGATTTTTCTAACGACAGGATTATCCCCGATTGTGTTCGCGCGGCAATGGAAAATAAAGATATTATTGTACGCAACCCGTATTCAACAAGACCCTATCAGCACGTTTTGGAACCGCTTTTTGCGTATCTTATGATTGCAAAAAAGCAGTATGAAGATAATAAGTTTTCAGGTTGGTATAACGTGGGTCCCGACGACTGTGATTGTTTTGAAACAGGCTCGTTGGTAGATTTGTTTGTAAAGCATTGGGGCAGCGGATTGAAATGGGTTAATCAATATGACGGCGGACCTCATGAGGCGAACTTTTTAAAGCTTGACTGCTCTAAAATTAAATCAATTTTTGGTTGGTCGCCTAAGTGGAACTTAGATACAGCTGTTGAAAAAACCGTTGAATGGACAAAATGTTGGTTAAACGGTGATGATATAAGAAAGTGTATGGATAGACAAATAGAGGAATTTTTACATTAAATTAAATTTGGAGGTTTTTATGATTAAATCATCAAGAGGATGTTGCGGAGAAGAAGAACTCGCTCAGGTAAAAGAAGCGTTTGACTACGGCTATTTTGGATTAGCATATAAGGTTAATGAATTTGAAGAAAAACTGAAGGAATATATAGGTAATAATCAAGAAGTTATAGCCGTTAATACGGGTACTTCTGCATTACATATTGCGCTTGCTTCAATAGGAATTGGAGAAGGTGATGAGGTTATTTTGCCTTCGTTTACATTTGTGGCTACAGCTCAGGCAATATCAGCCTGCGGAGGTAAACCTATTTTTTGTGAAGTAGATAAAGATACAATGTTAATTGATGTTAAGGATGCAGAAAGCAAAATTACTGATAAAACTAAGGCAATTATTCCTGTCCATTATGCAGGAGCACCTTGTGATATGGATGCATTATTAAGTTTAAAGGAAAAGTACGGTGTACGCATAATTGAGGATGCCGCGCACGCAATCGGAACGATATATAAAGATAAAAAGATTGGTTCATTCGGAGATATTACATGTTTTAGTTTTGACTCAATTAAGGTTATGACTTGTGGCGAAGGAGGAGCTGTGGTAACATCTGATGCAGATGTTGCAGAAATTATAAGGAAAAAGCGACTTTTGGGTATTGACCGAAAGACTATGCACACTAAGGATTGGAAAAAACGTTCATGGATTTATGATGTTCCATTTGACGGATATCGCTATCATATGAGCAATATTAACGCTGCTATTGGATTAGCTCAGATTAAAAAGCTTGATAAGTTTATCAAAAGAAGAAGAGAACTCTGTAATCTTTACCTTAAAGAATTGGAAGGTGTTAAGGGAATTGAACTTCCGATAATTGATTTTTCAACCGTTGCGCCTTTTATGTTTGTAATTAAGGTTAAAAATTCAAAACGTGATGAATTAAAAAGTTACTTAATGGATCATGATATCGAAAGTGGTATAAGCTATATTCCGTGTCACCATTTTAGTTATTATAATAATGGCGAGGTAATGGAAAATACGGACGAAATTTTTAGAGAAGTATTATGTTTACCGCTACATTTTGAACTATCAGACAACGATATTTTAGAAGTAGTAAATTGTATTAAGAGCTTTTTCTCAAAATAGGATAAACAGGAGAAAGTTATGATTAAAAAATTTGAATTTCAACAACTTAAATTAAAGGGAGCTTATCTTATAAAACCATTTTATTCGACTGATGAGCGCGGTGGATTAATTAAGGATTATAACATAGATACTTTTAAGGAGAACGGAATTGACCACGAGCTTAAAGAAGTGTTTTACACCGTTTCAAAGCGTGGGGTTATCCGCGCTACACACTTCCAACTTGTAAAGCAACAGCCGAAGCTTGTACGTTGTATAAGCGGTCACGTTTACGATGTAATAGTCGATTTACGGCCCGAATCTGAAACTTTCGGACAATGGGTAGGTTTTGATTTAACAGGGGAAAATATGAATATGTTGTATGTACCTGAGCGCTTCGGACACGGATATCTGGTCGCGGAAGATTCCGTTGTAAGTTATAAATGTTCCGAGGTTTTCTACGGCGAGGGCGATTCGGGAATTATGTATAACGATAAGGATATAAATATCAAATGGCCTTTTGAAATTATAGGCGGAAAAGAAAATCTTATTATCAGTGAAAAAGATACAAAACTAATGTCATTTGAAGAATATAAAAACGCTGAGCTTGGTAAAAGCAATTAAAAGTGAGTGAAAAACGATTAACGGTTATCAATTTCATTTGATATATAAGATTGATCCGGATGAAAAACTTTTATTGTCAATAGAATCATTATAATTATTTCACAATAAAAGGAGGATTGTTTATGAATGGTATTCAGTTTAATGTGCCTCCATACGTTGGAAACGAGGACGATTACATAAAACGTGCAATTGAAAATAAAAAAATAAGCGGTGACGGGGAATTTAGCAAAAAGTGCAGTCAAAAGCTTGAAGAAATTTCAAAAGCTAAAAAAGCTTTGATTACAACTTCAGGCACCTCGGCGCTTGAAATGGCAGCTATTCTTGCAGATATTAATCCCGGTGATGAGGTTATAATGCCTTCCTATACTTTTGTATCCACCGCTAATGCCTTTGTTTTGCGTGGAGCCAAGATAGTTTTTGTTGATATTCGCCCTGATACTATGAATATTGATGAGAATTTAATTGAAGACGCGATTACGTCTAAGACCAGGGTAATTGTTCCCGTGCACTATGCAGGAGTTTCCTGTGAGATGGATACTATTTGTGATATAGCCAAAAGACATAATTTATTTGTAATTGAGGACGCCGCGCAAGGGGTTAATGCTTATTATAAAGGACGCCCGCTCGGTTCAATAGGAGATTTCGGTTGCTATAGCTTTCATGAAACGAAGAATTACAGCATGGGTGAAGGCGGAGCTGTATTAATAAATGAAGATAAATATATTGAGCGCGCTGAGATAATACGCGAAAAGGGGACAAACCGTTCAAAATTCTTCCGCGGTCAGGTCGATAAGTACACTTGGGTGGATATTGGTTCTTCCTATTTACAGAGTGAGCTTAATTGCGCGTATCTTTATGCACAAATTGAAAACCCTGATATTATTAATGATGACAGACTCTCCTCTTGGAATTCATATAATGAAATGTTGAAACCAATGGCTGAAAAGGGCTTAATTGAGTTACCCCATATTCCTAAAGAATGTGCTCATAATGCGCATATGTATTATGTAAAAGTGAAGAATATGGAGGAACGCACAAGGTTGATTTCATATTTAAAAGAGAATGGAGTATATTCTGTGTTCCATTATGTTCCGCTCCATTCATCACCCGCAGGCCAAAAGTTTGGCAGATTCTTTGGACAAGACAGGTATACAACAAGGGAAAGTGAAAGATTACTTAGATTACCTATGTACTATGGCTTAAAATCTAAAGACATCGAGTATATTACAAACGTGATATATAATTTTTTTAAATAATAGTCGAAATAGTTTAGGTAATAAAAATAACTTTACATACAGGGTTAATATTTTATAGACTTCAAACTAATATTGCAAAGTTGCGGATATTTACTTTTTTTGTTCTATTATTTGTTTTATAATAATTTAAAGTACCACGATAAAACTCTTTAAAATTATTTTGGTGATAAAATGAAACTTCTTTCTTTTGTAATACCGTGTTACGGTTCAGAAAATACAATTGAATTTGTTATTAACGAGATTGTTGAAATTGTATCCAGACGCAAAGATTTTGACTATGAAATTATTTGTGTTAATGACGCTTCTCCGGATAATGTGTTATCTGTTCTTAAAAAGGTCGCTGAGAATAATTCTAAAATAAAGGTTGCGGATTTAGCTAAAAACTTTGGTAAACATTCTGCAGTTATGGCGGGATTTTCTATGACCTCAGGTGATTATATAGTAAGTCTTGATGACGACGGTCAATGTCCGATGGACAGGCTGTGGGACCTGATAGATCCGATTATTGAGGATAAGGCAGATATGACAATGGCTGAATATCCTAAAAAGAAGCAGTCTGCTTTCAAGAATTTCGGCAGTCACATTAACTCTTTAATGTCGAGAACATTGATAAATAAGCCTAAGGATTTGCAGTTTTCAAATTTCTTTATTATGAAATCATATATAGTTCAGGAAATGTTGAAATATGAGAATCCATATCCGTATCTTGAAGGTCTGATTTTAAGAACAACAAACAGAATACTTGGCGTAAAAATGGAAGAAAGAGAACGTGTAGCAGGTAAAGGAAACTTTACTTTTTTTAAATCGTTAAGTTTATGGATTAACGGATTCACGGCCTTTTCTGTAAAACCGTTGAGGCTGGCAACCTTTATAGGAATAATATTTGCAATTTTAGGATTTGTGTTTGAGATTGTAATCGTCGTAAACAGACTCATAAATCCTAACGTACCTATGGGCTATAGCTCAATGTTGGCGGTTATGTTGTTTATCGGCGGTATTATTATGCTGATGTTAGGCTTAATAGGCGAGTATATCGGACGAATATATATAAGCATAAACAACTCACCGCAGTATGTAATAAGAAATACATATCAGATTGACAGTGATGAAAAACAATAAAAATCAGTTTTTGAATGTTCCACAGCATTGTATTTGGAAGTGTTTTAATTATGGCGAAAGAAAAAAACAGTATTGCGATTTTCGGGTCCGGTCTGCGAGCGAGAGAACTACAGTTTTTATTGGAGTCTGAAAAAGGAATTAAGGCAAATTATTACGTAGTAGACGGACAATATGTAGAAACAAAACGAATCGGAGATTGTGAGGTTTTAGCGACTGAGCAATTTATAAAAGACTTTGAACCGACTCAAACTAAGGTATATTTAGGAGTTGGTATGCCAAGTATGAATAGGATAAGGGAAAGGCTTTTTAGACAGTTTCATAATTCAGGGTTTATCTTTGAAAAGTTTATTAGTGAAAAAGCAAACGTATATACGACAAAAATAGGAGAAGGTACAACAATATTTGCCGGTGTGAACATAGGCCCGAATGTGGAAATCGGCGCCGGCAACCACTTTGAAATGGGCGTTACAATCAGTCACGACTGCAAAATAGGGAATTTTAATTTCTTTGCCCCCGGGTGTGTACTTTGCGGAGATATAACAATCGGGACAGGAAGTTTTATTGGCTCAAACAGCACTATACGAAATTCAGTAACAATTGGAGATTACGCATTGATCGGCGCAGGAGCATATGTGGATAAAAACATCAACTCTGAAAAAGTGGTAGTTCCTGCAAGAAGTATAGTTCTAAATGAAAGGACAAGCAAAGACTTTATGAGATGATGATACATAATAAATTAACGACAGCCAAGTATTTAATTGCGCTCAATATTCTTCTTATCATTTATTCAATGAGCGGAATATGTTCTAAATTGGCAGGAAAATATGATTTTCTGTCGTTTTGGTTTATATTTTTCTATGGATTGGTAATTCTGAATCTTGGAATTTATGCGATAGTTTGGCAACAAATAATAAAGCACCTTCCTCTTACCACTGCGTATGCTAACAAAGCAATTACTATAGTTTGGGGTATAATGTGGGGTATTATATTCTTTGGTGAGCAAATAAAGTGGAATATGGTTGTCGGTGCGGTAATTGTGATTATCGGGGTGTTTGTGGTGGTGAAGTCCGATGAATGAGAAGATACTGTTTTCGCTTATTTTTATTATCGGCGTTTTCATCTCATCAATATCGCAGATTATCCTCAAAAAGAGCGCCGATAGGGAATACCCAAGTAAAATCAGAGAATACCTTAATGTAAGAGTTATATTTTCATACATAATTTTCTTTGGAGCGACTTTATGCTCAATTTTGGCGTACACAAAAATACCGCTTTCCTTAGGGCCTGTTTTAGAATCAAGCGGTTACTTTTTTGTAGCTGTACTTAGTTATATCTTTCTAAAAGAAAAAATCTCCAAGCAGAAAATATTTGGATTGTCAATTATCATAATTGGGATTATAATTTACGCGTTATAAGGCAAGACAATTTTGTAACAGATAAGTATAAAGCGAAATGAATTATAAAAACTAAGTCATTTTAGGTTTATGTAATAAAGCATGATTTGAAATTCATTACAATAAATATTGAAAAAATTCTGTATTTTATAACAAAATAACAATGAATATTTTTAAGTTTTATCAAATAACTATTATTTTTATTAGGATTAAAATATGAAAGCATTGATTTTAAATTCAGGACTTGGAAGCCGTATGGGAGTTCTGACATCTGAACAGCCTAAGTGTATGACAGAAATTCTGCCTACGGATACTATATTAAGCCGTCAATTAAAGATAATTGCTCAGGCAGGAATAAAAGAAGTTGTAATGACAACCGGATATTTTGATAATATTTTGGAGGAATACTGCTATAGTCTTGATTTGCCTTTAAAATACAAATTTGTGAAAAACCCGGTATATGATAAAACAAATTATATATACTCAATTTATTGTGCCAGGGAATATCTTGATGACGATATTATTTTAATGCACGGCGATTTGGTGTTTGAAAATACTGTATTTGATGATGTACTAAGTTTTAAGGGCAGTTGTATGACAGTTAGTTCTACACTTCCTTTACCTAAAAAGGATTTTAAGGCAGTTATTTCAGACAATAGAGTAGAAAAGGTAGGCATTGACTTTTTTGAAAATGCTTTGTCTGCTCAACCGCTTTATAAGCTTTTAAAAGATGACTGGAAAGTTTGGCTTGACAGTATTATTGATTTTTGTGAATCGGATAATGTGAATTGCTATGCTGAAAACGCTTTAAATAAAGTTTCGGATAGATGTAAAATTAATCCGTTAGACGTTAAAGAAAGACTGTGCTCCGAGGTTGATAATCCTGAAGATTTAGGTGATGTTTCCAATAAACTCAAAGAAATTGAGAACCGCATTGTGTATATGTGTTTTTCAACGGATATTTTACACAGCGGACACATTCAAATTTTGAAAAAAGCTAAACGCTTGGGAAAACTGATTATCGGAATACTTTCTGATGAGGCCGTTGTAACTTACAAGAGATTTCCTTTGGTACCTTATTCCGAAAGAAAGAGTATGCTTGAAAATATTTCGGGAGTATACAAGGTAGTGGAACAAAATAAGTTAAGCTACAGAGAAAATCTTGAAAAATATAAGCCTGATTTTGTTGTACACGGTGACGACTGGAAAACGGGATTTCAAAAATCAATTCGTCAAGAAGTTGTTGATGTGCTTAATACTTACGGCGGAAAATTAATTGAGTTCCCGTATTCAAAAGACGAGAAATATGATGAGCTTGAAAAACGTGCCACGATGGAGCTGTCTACACCGGATGTGCGCCGTTCGAGGCTTAAAAAATTGCTTACAATGAAAGGTACAATTACCGCTATGGAGGCTCACAGCGGACTTACAGGCCTTATTGTAGAAAACACAAGGGTTGAAGAAAACGGCGGTACACGTCAGTTTGACGCAATGTGGGTTAGTTCTCTTTGTGACTCTACTGCTAAGGGAAAGCCTGATATTGAGCTTGTTGATATGACGTCGCGTTTTCGTACTATTGACGATATTTGTGAGGTTACAACAAAACCGATTATATTTGACGGTGACACAGGCGGATTGACCGAACATTTTGTATATACAGTACGTTCGCTTGAACGTATGGGAGTTTCTATGGTTATCATAGAGGATAAGACGGGACTAAAGAAAAACAGTCTTTTCGGTACAGAAGTACAGCAAACACAGGACAGTATTCCTAATTTTTGCGAAAAGATTAAAGCGGGCAAAAAGGCTCAAAGAACAAAAGAGTTTATGATTTGTGCGCGTATTGAAAGTCTTATTTTGGAACGCGGAATGGACGATGCGCTTGAAAGAGCATTTGCGTTTTCAAAAGCAGGCGCCGATGCAATTATGATTCACAGCAGAAAGAAATCACCTGATGAGATTTTTGAGTTTGTGGAGAAGTTCCGCGCGAAAGATAAGACAACTCCAATTGTAGTAGTTCCAACATCGTTTAATACCGTAACTGAGGAAGAATTTAAGGTGCGCGGAGTAAATATTATTATTTATGCTAATCAACTTACAAGGACAGGATTTCCTGCTATGCAGAATGCGGCTAAATTGATTCTTGAAAATCACCGCGCCAAGGAATGTGATGATATTTGTATGCCTTTTAAGGAAATTATACGTCTT
Organism: Candidatus Gastranaerophilales bacterium; assembly: GCA_947624935.1. GTDB lineage: Bacteria > Cyanobacteriota > Vampirovibrionia > Gastranaerophilales > Gastranaerophilaceae > SIG32. Next base: position 17,908 of record CANQML010000005.1, on the reverse strand, counting down.
ATTCCTGATGATATATAATCGGAGAGCAATATGATAAAACAAAAAGAAATAACTGTAAACGGCGATTATTCAGAGATTGACAATTTTCTATCTTATGAAAATGTAAATAAAATATTTTTGGTATGTGATGGTTCATATAGCTTTTTAAGTATCGGAAAATATTTTGATGAATTAAAAGATATTGAAGTAGTAAAATTTTCCGACTTTGAGCCAAATCCCGATTATAGTTCTGTTGTTAGGGCGGTCAGTCTTTATAAAGAAGAAAATTGTGATATGATTATTGCTGTCGGAGGCGGAAGTGCAATTGACTTAGCTAAATGCGTTAAGCTATATGCAACTATGGAAGGCAGCGAAGAATATATTAATCAAACGATAATACCAAATGATATTAAATTAGTTGCTATTCCTACTACAGCAGGGACAGGCAGTGAAGCAACGAGATATGCTGTAATCTACTATAAGGGAATCAAGCAGAGCGTTACTGATTACAGCTGTATCCCATCTACTGTAATTTTTGACGCGTCAGCTCTTAAAACGCTGCCTGATTACCAGAGAAAGTCCACTATGCTTGATGCGCTCTGTCATTCGATGGAATCATTTTGGTCGGTAAACTCAACTGACGAAAGTATAAAGCTGTCTGAAAAAGCTATTAAGATTATTCTTGAAAATCAAGACGGTTATTTATCGAATAGTGAACAGGGTAATATAAATATGCTAAAAGCGGCGAATATTGCAGGTAAGGCTATAAATATTACGCAAACTACCGCAGGTCATGCTATGTGCTACAAGCTTACGAGCATATATGGAATAGCTCACGGACACGCAGCAGCATTATGTGTTTCAAAATTATTACCATATATGGTAAGTAATACTGATAAATGTATTGACTTAAGGGGCAAAGAATATCTTGACAAACTTTTTGTAAAGCTTGCATATGTAATGGGATGTGACGATACATCTGAGATGTGTAAAAAGTTTGAAAAAATATTAATCAATATGAATTTTCCTAAAGTTATTTTTAAAGACGAGGATTTTGAAATTCTAAAAAATTCAGTTAATCCAACGAGATTAAAGAATAATCCTATAAAACTTGATATGAATACAATTGATATGTTGTATCATCAAATTTTGACTTAATAAGGAGTAAATATGAAAGTAAAAAAGTTACTCGAAGTAATAGGCGCGGAATTTTATACGGGTGTACCTGATTCACAATTAAAAGCTCTCTGCGACTATCTTATGAACACATATGGAATAGACAAAAAACATCATATTATCGCTTCAAATGAAGGAAACTGTACCGCGCTGGCGGCAGGTTATCATCTTGCAACAGGAAAAGTGCCGGTTGTGTATATGCAAAACAGCGGGGAGGGAAATATAATTAATCCTGTAGCTTCCCTGCTTAATGATAAGGTTTACGCCATTCCTATGGTATTTATTATAGGTTGGAGAGGTGAACCCGGTGTACATGATGAACCTCAGCATATCTATCAAGGCGAAGTTACAGTTAAGCTAATGGAGGATATGGGTATAAAAACCTTTATTGTTAGCAAAGAGACAACTGATACGGAAATTGCTGAAGTTATGAAAGACTTTAACGATATTCTTGCCAAAGGTAAAAATGTTGCCTTTATTATAAGGAAAGGTGCGCTGGAATACGATAAAAAGGTAAATTACACAAACTCAAATATTATGGTTCGTGAAGAAATTATTCAACATATAGTTAACGTAACAGGTAAAGACCCCATAATCTCAACTACGGGAAAAGCGAGCAGAGAGTTATTTGAAATAAGAGAGGCAAACGGTCAGGGGCATGAATATGATTTTTTGACTGTCGGTTCTATGGGACACAGCTCATCAATCGCATTGGGTGTAGCGCTAAATAAGCCCGATAAAAAAATCTGGTGTATTGACGGCGACGGCGCTGTACTTATGCATATGGGAGCTATGGCAGTTCTCGGAGCGAACTCCCCGAATAATCTTGTACATATTGTTATTAATAACGAAGCCCATGAAACAGTCGGCGGTATGCCTACAGTGGCGGGCAGTTTGGATTTTGTGGCAATAGCAAAAGCGTGCGGGTATCCCTATGCTGTATGTGTGGATAATTTTGAATCACTTAATAAAGAGCTTAATTTAGCTAAAAAGCGTAATGAATTAAGTTTCATTGAAGTCAAATGTTCAATAGGTGCAAGAGCAAATCTCGGACGCCCTACAACTACGGCGATTGAGAATAAGAACAATTTTATGAATTATCTAAAGAAATAATTATTTACCAATTAATCTGATTTCAGGTGAGTATTGATTGACGAAAGAAGAAACGCTGAAATGCGGATATGATATTGTGTATCTTATAAACAGTGCAATATCGGGTGGAAAACCGAATATAGATAAGGTCAGGTCGATGAATTTAGGCGAGGTAAAAAAGCTCTGCAGCAGGCACAGAGTAAGCGCTGTTGTTGCTTATGCTTTACTGTCAGATGATTTGCTTTTTGATGAGCAAAAACTTGTTTGGCAGGATAAGCTTAATTACGCAATGTTATGGTCGTTGACCTTTCAGCAGCAACTCGAGAAAATTTTAGAGCATATGAGAAAGAATAAAATAAGATATATGCTTATGAAAGGACTTGTGTTGAGAGAGCTTTATCCCGAACCGTATCTGCGTGAAATGGTGGATAACGACATTTATTATGACGCAGACGGATACCGCATTATGCGTAAATTTATGCTTGAAAACGGCTACAAAACCCCAAGCGCAACTAAAGAAACCCACGTTGACGAGTATTTTATGGAGCCGTATTACAGCTTTGAACTTCATAAACGCTTTTTTATGATTAACCGCGATAAATGGTCAAGATACTATTCCGATATGAGCAAATTTTTGATTTTATCGGGCGATTATGAATACAAAATGAGCGATGAGGATTTTTATGTATATATAACTCTACATTCCTACAAGCATATGTCCGACAGCGGAGTAGGGTTGCGAGCGTTGCTTGATTGCTTTTTATATACCGAAAAAAAGAAAGATACGTTAAATTGGGAATATATTGATAAAGAACTTGAAAAACTCGGAATATTGGATTTTGAAAAGTCCTTTAAGAATTTGTCTGAAAAGCTGTTTAAAACTAACGAAAAGCTTAGCTTTGAAGAAGAAAAGGATTTTTTATTTATAATAAGCTCGGGAGCGTTCGGAACTGCACAACAGACGATCGGTAAAAGTATAGAATCACTTGGAAAGTCCTCATATTTAAGGAGAAGGTTATTCCCAACTCTTGAATGGTACAAGGGCAACGCTCCGTTTGTATACCGCCACAAGTGGATTATACCTTTTTACGTTGTTTATCGAATTATATTCAAAGGCATTTCGGGTAGGAAAAGGATAAAAAAAGAAATTGACATTGTGAATAAAACAAAGTAAATTATGTGGAATTTATACTCATCTATATACGCTATACCTAAAACAACTTTCATAATATCTTCTATATTGTTTATTGTTCTATGGGGTATTATCGGACGTTTTGCCATACAGAAACACAGAAAGAAATGGCGGACGCTTAATTTTTTGGCGTTCGTGGCAATTGTTTTGTTGATACTTTTCATAACACTTTTTTTAAGAGAGAGAAACACGGGATACGAAATTGTCCTGAACCCCTTAACCACATTTAAAAGAGGGGAAGAACAGTGGGATTATTACAATTCGTTTTTTATGAATGTAATACTTTTTATTCCGTTCGGGATTGTTTTGCCCCAGGTTTTTAATTCGACTTTAATAAAAGGGATTTTATTTACCATACTCTTTGGAGCTGTTTTTTCGTTAATTATTGAAATCATTCAGGGAGTATTTGGATTTGGAAATGCTGAAACAATAGACCTTGTATGCAATACTGTCGGTACGGCGATAGGAAGTATAAGTTATTTATTAAGTTATAAAAGAAATGTTAACAAATTGCTCGGATAGTTTCGGGCAATTTTGTTCTTTATATTTATGGATTAGGAGTTATAAAATGAGCGAAACAAGTAACATTGTTCATCCTTTCCCTCCGTTATATGATGAAAATTCACATACGCTTATTCTCGGAAGTTTTCCGTCGGTAAAATCACGGGAATCGAATTTCTTTTACGGCCATCCGCAAAATCGGTTTTGGAAAGTAATTTCTTTGCTGTACGGTGAAGATATACCAAAAAACATTGAAGAAAAGAAATCGCTGATTCTTAATAATAACCTTGCGTTATGGGACTCGATAAAATCCTGCACGATAACAGGTTCAAGCGACAGCTCCGTTAAAAATGTAATGCCTAATGATATATCAAAAATACTAGAAAACAGCAAGGTGAACAGGATATTTTGCAACGGCGCTTTGTCGCACAAAATGTATATGAAATACATCTATCCTAAAACAAAGATAGGGGCAGTAAAGCTTCCGTCAACAAGTCCTGCAAACGCCTCTTTTTCTATTGACAGGCTCATAGAGCACTGGAAAATAATAAAATAAGTATAAACAGTAGGAATTAATAAAGGTACTATTATTTTAAAAAACAGAAAAATTATATTATCTTTATAAAAATTCAGATATTTTTTAAATAATTCTTGACAAAAATGCTAAATTTTATTTATAATAAACTAAAGAAGAATATAATTTAATATCATTAACTGAAAGTATATTCTCAAAATTTATAAAAACTTACAGTTTTTATAAAAATCAAACCTATCATTTAGATAATATTGTTATTGTTTTTTGAAAAGAGGTTATTATGAAAGTTAAAATTAAATTTAAAAAATCATTTTCTATATTTTTAATTTTTATTCTTCTATCCTGTTCAGTTTCTTCTTTTGCGGTTAATGCTGAAACAACAGCAAAAATTACTTATAATTTTTCAGGTGCTAATGCTGAAACTGCAGGATATGCTGAGGGTACAATAACACTTTCTGCTCCTGCGGGAACCTATTGGCTCTATTGGGCTGATAATACAAAGGCTCTTAACGGATACAGCGAGATAGCCAAGCTGACAGTTTCATCTTCTTTGCAGTCGCACAAGATGTATGCTCAAACAGCAATACCTGCGGATGCCGTAAAGCTTATTGCAATTTCTTCTGCATCAGAGCCTTCAAACAAAACAGTCGGAAATGCATCTGCAGTTTATGACATTCCTGCTAATAAATTGCTTGGTCATAAATCCTCAGATAAAAATTACAGCTTTGCTTCCTATTCGGATATCCATATAGACGGTTTATACAGCACATATAAATATGCTGACAGTCATTGGCGCAATGCGCTTCAAACCGCTGCGGACCGACAGGTTGATTTTATTATTGAATCAGGCGACTACACAAATAACAATATTGATTCAAAAGGGATTCAGCCTAAGGAATGGAAAATTTATGAAAAAATTCTCGCAGAGTCCGACTATTGTAATCCCATTTATGAGGCAATAGGAAATCACGAGCTTTGGCAAAGCGTCAGCGAAGGCACCTCAAGCTTTATCAATGCAACAGGTCTGGAGGGCTCAAACAACACTTCAAAAAAAGCGTACTTTGAAAAAAATATCAACGGCGACCACTTTATTTTTATGGCTTTAGAGGGAGGTTTTTATCCTGACAGAGTTGAGGAGTTTTCAAATGACCAGCTTGATTGGTTAGAAGGTCTTTTGGAGAAATACTCGGGTGACGGTCATAATATTTATATTGTGGAACATTCTCTGTTTTACAAGTACGGCGCGGGCGATACAACTACAGGCACACCGTATTACGATATTCCTTTAAGCGATAATCAGGCATCTACCGTTCGCTTTAAATCACTTCTTGAAAAATATAAAGACACTATTTTTATTTCAGGTCATACACATATAAGATTTTCCGAACAGTATAATTATTCTGATAATAACGATACATCTGCACAAATGATACACAATAGTTCTGTAGGAGGCACCCGACGTATTATAAACGGTAAGCTTGACTACACCTATTATGAAGACCAAACCGAAGGTTATATTGTAGACGTATTTGATAATGCGATAATTTTTAACGGCGCTAATCTTTATTATAATGAATACGACCCGAATTGTTGTTATATTGTAAGAACATCTGATCAGGCTTATAAGCAAATGACCTCTACCGATCCTACAACAAAACCTACCACCGAAAAGCTGACTCAGGGTACTAATCCGTCATCTTATTATTTGAAGGGCTCCTTTAACGACTGGGGAACAAGCAATCCTCTGTACTATACAAGCGATTCTTCTGTTGTTTCAACAACTCTGCAGTTAAACGGAGGAACTTATAAATTCAAGATAAATAACGGCTCAACTTGGTATGGAAACGATGGTCAGATTGAGGATACTACAACAAAGACCTCAACCGGAGGCTGGGTAATGAGTACGTCTGCGGGAGATTGCCAACTTATCGCAACAGGCGGTTTTTACACGTTTAACTTTAATACTTCCACGAAAAAGTTAATACTTTTATATTCAAATAAAAATCCTTATGAAACTGAAAGTTCTGAATCAACTGCTTCAAAAACTACGGAAACTTTATCATCTGAAACTACGGAAAATTTATCATCTAAAACAAATGAAACAAATACTATTTCCGAATCGACGAAAGCTTCAGCTACGGAAATGACAGAATCAATAACTAATTCAGTTTCATCCGAAAGTTCGGAAGTAACCTCCAACTCTACTTATTCAACCTTTACCGAAAGCTCGGAATCGACCTCTGATTCTAATTCCTCAACCTCCACCGAAAGTTCGGAATCAACCACTCAATCAATTACCTCTGAAAATTCAGACGCTTCCAAAGAAACAACTGAATCTACAGAGAGCGTTGAAACTTCATCAAGTGAATCTTCTACATCTGAATCTACCCTTATTGAAGGAAAGGACTATACATTGGGTGATGTTAATGCGGACGGAAAAATAAATATCTTAGACGCAACAGTAGTTCAGAAACATATTGCGGGTATGTTAGAATTAACAGGAGATAAATTTTATGCCGCAGATGTTGATAAAGACAGAGGAGTTAACGTAAAGGATGTTACTTTAATTCAAAAATATGTCGCAAAGATAATACTTTCTTTCAATGGTACATCTGAAAAACCGAACGTGATTTCTGTAGGCGCAGGAATAGATTCTGTTTTTAAAGAAGTTGAGAATAATCTTTCTCTTTACTACCGTTACAGTTCGTATGACTGCTACCAGGCATTAAAGAAAGAATACCGTACCGACAAAACACTCTACAGTAACGGTACCCTAAATACGGACTTGGCTGTTAGCAGGCTCACAGAACTACAGAAAGCTTTACTTGCAGTAGTTGACCCAAAAAATGTAGACGGTAATGACGAAGATATTAAAAATACAATTACGGTCTATTTTGAAAATACAAACAACTGGTCCTCTGTTTATGCCTATTGTTGGAAAGGCAGTAATAAGGAGGCTATTTGGCCCGGAAAAATTATGACCTATATAGGTAAGAACGATATGGGAAAATCAATATATAAATATACCGTTAATATGGATGTTTATGACCATATAATTTTCAATAACAATTCCGGAAATCAAACCGAAAATATTGCATTAACTGTCGACCGTACCGCTTATTATCTTTCATCTTCATCGTCACCATATTCGGTTTCAACTTATCCATTTAAAGACAGTTATATAGTTTCCTGAAAAATCATAACCGCCCGTTAATCAACGGGCGGTTTTTATATTATATTTATTAAGGATAAATAGCTTAAAATTATTTATTCTTCTTCATCTGATTTTTAAAGCATTTTTTGTCAAACTCAGGATTAAATGCATAGAAGTTATTCTCGTCAAGCTTGTCGGTTAAAATTCTTAAATTTTCACCGAAACGCTGATAGTGAACAACCTCACGCTGTCTTAAAAAGCGAATAGCGTCTTTAACGTCTGGGTCATCGCAGAATCTGAGAATGTTGTCATATGTTGTTCGAGCTTTCTGTTCAGCGGCTAAATCCTCGTGAAGGTCGGTGATTGCGTCTCCCTTAGACTGTAAATATGCCGCCGTAAAGGGAACGCCTGCTGCAGAAGACGGATAAATACCAAGAGTATGGTCAACAAAGTAGTCGTCTATGCCTGCCGCCTTTATTTCTTTTTCGCTAAGGCCTTTAGTTAGCTGATAAATAATAGCTCCGACCATTTCAAGGTGACTAAGTTCCTCTGTACCTATATCCGTCAAAGTTGCTTTGAGTTCGGGCAGTGGCATTGTGTAGCGTTGGCTAAGGTATCTGACCGATGCGGCAAGCTCACTGTCGGCGCCGCCGAACTGGCTCATAATTATTTTAGCAAGTCGCGGATTTGGATTTTTAATATTTACAGGGTACTGTAATTTCTTTTCATATACAAACATTTAGTCAACCTCCTCGTTTTCCCAGGGCCAAGGAGCGTTTACCCAGCTCCAGCGGTTTTTTTCAGCATCAAAGGTAGTAAGCGGACCGTAAAGTTTTTCGTACTTATCTCTAAGAGGAACAAGCTTAGCGGTGTATTCGTTTACTTTTTCAATAGTTGCCTTGTCGTTTGGGTGAGTGTCAAGATAAAGCTTTAAATCGTGAACCAAAAACTGATACGACGAAAGCTGTTTCATCAAAATATCTCTTTCAGTCATTTTTTCCTCCCCAGCATTTACTACCGAAGAAAGGTTTATCTAATATCGGATACACCGTACCCGCCTCAAGCGCCTGTTCGGGTGAGTAGGTTTTAGAGTTATATTGTTGAAAAGGCACATACGCCATAGTTTCCACAGGATTTTTTGGAAGAGGCGTAAGTCCGTAACTTTCCATAACGGATTCAAAAATTTCCAAAATCGGTACTCCTTAAAATTTATTGAAGAAAACTTCTATATATACTATGCGTCCAATTAAGATTTGTCCTAAATATGTAAAATTTTCAATTTAGTTTCAAGCTTATTTCATATACTTTTCACTTTAGGGAATTATTATTTAAGACATAGAATAAAAGATATTGGAGGTATAATTATGAATTACAACCCATATGAACCTTATGAAAACCAAAACGGCGATAGTAAAAATACCGCACAGCAGGACTATGAAACAAATAACATAAATTCATCGTCAAATCCCTATAATACGGAGCATATCACGTCAAAAACTCCCGACTATACTCCCGATGAATATTATCAGAAAAATTTTGCAAACACATCAAAATCAGCGGAAAATTACGCTCGTTACGGAGAAAGCTTTTACACGGGTGAAAAACAAAGTGGGCAAAACAACAGCTATAAGACTGATAATCAATACAGACAAAACGCCAATACAGGCACACAAAATCCTGTAAATTACACGTCCTCATATCAAAATGTATACAGCGCACCGAAACAGCCCAAGAAAAAGGAGAAAAAGCCGGTAACACGCGGTACAATCGCGGCGGTTTTAGTTATAAGCGTTATATGCTCCGCGATTTTAGGCGCGGGAGGCGGATATTTGGCGGCGAATACGGCGGGCAGTAATTCCGATATGCTCAACGTCAGCAAATCCGAGGGTTCGGGCGCGACCTACGCGTCGTCCACGTCGGCGTTGTCGACTACCGAGATTGTAAAGAAAACCGCCGATTCTGTTGTTGAAATCACAACCGAGCAGGTAACAACAGGCTCGTTCTCACAGCAGTACATTCAAAAAGGCGCAGGCTCGGGAGTTATCATTTCAAAGGACGGATATATAATCACAAACTACCACGTTATTGAGGGCGCGTCGCACCTGACGGTCAATCTGCGTGATAAAACCGAGTACACGGATGTTGAGGTTGTCGGAACATACGAGGCGGGGGATATAGCTCTCTTAAAAATAAAACCCAAGAAAGATTTAACCTATGCGACATTCGGCGACAGCGCAAAAATTTCCGTAGGCGACTATGCCGTGGTAATCGGCAATCCTCTCGGACAGCTCGGCGGAAGCGTAACGGACGGAATTATCAGCGCGCTCGACCGTGAGGTAACCATAGAGAACGAAACAATGAATTTGCTTCAAACAAACGCTGAAATAAGTCCCGGAAACTCGGGCGGAGGACTTTTTAACGGCAACGGTGAGCTTATAGGAATTATAAACGCTAAGTCAACCTCGCAGTCAGCGGAAGGTATCGGCTTTGCAATTCCGATAAATGATGTACAGGATGTACTATCCGACCTTAAAAAATACGGTTATGTAAAAGGACAGATTGACCTCGGAATGTCGCTTTCCGATATAAGCTCCACGGCACAACTTTGGATGTACGGCACATCGCAAACGGGCGTGTATGTAACCGCTGTAAATTCGGGCAGTAACGCCGAGCGTGCGGGCTTTAAGTCGGGGGATATTATCACGGAGGTAAACAAGACCGAGGTAAAATCCACGACTGAATTGAACGCGATAATTAAAAAGTTAAAGGTAGGAGACGAGGTAACTTTCGGAGTTTACCGTGCAGGCAGGTCGGGAACTATTAAAATGAAACTTCAGGAATATACCAGAGATTCTCTGACAAACGACAATTACAAAAACCGTGATGAAGATATCGATGACGGCGACAGCGTTTGGGATATATTCAGATAACTAATTTAATAGCCATAATCGGGAAGATAAATTTTTATCTTCCCGAATTTTATATTCATATCCAAATTCAAACATCGGAAAATACGCTTGGTGGATATGCCTTATAATATAGGTAATGTATTGTCTGACGAGGAGATAGAAAAAACTTGATTATTTAAAATGGGAGTGATATAATCAAGTTAAGGAGATAAGGTATGGACAGAAACGAAATAAAAAGTATCGTTATGGGTTATCGTCCCATAGATGATAATTTTATGCGGATAATATTTCAGAATAATTTAAAACTGGCTGAATATGTTATTCAAATTTTCCTTAGCAATAAAGACTTAAAAATCATAGAAGAAGAAACACAGCGTGACATAAATTTAGTCGGGTCAAGGGCGGTATGTTTAGATGTTTACGCTAAGGACAGCAATGGAAAAATTTACAATATTGAAATTCAACGCTCCAATTCGGGAGCTAATCCGCATCGGGCGAGATATCATTCAAGCGCACTTGATATAGATAATCTCAAAAAAATGGAGTCATATGAAAAGTTACCCGATGTGTATATTATTTTCGTAACTGAAAAAGATATATTTAAGGGTAACGAGCCGGTGTATTGGTTTGAGAGAATGAATACAAAAACGGGCGAACATCTTAACGACGGAACTCATATAGTGTACATAAACGGAGAATATAATGATGTCAGCACGGATATAGGAAAGCTGTTACATGATTTCCGATGTGTGAACGCGAATGAAATGTTATGCGAGCCTATGGCTGAAATAACAAAAACATACAAAGAAACAGCTAAAGGAGTTGATTTTATGTGTGAAGCGGTTGAAAGGTTAGTGCAGAGAGAAAAGACAAAAAGCCTGCAAATGGGTATGCAACAGGGCATGCAAAAAGGCATAGCGGAAACAATAAAAAGCTTAATAAAGGACGGAACTCTCTCGAAAGAGAAGATTTCTCAAATTGTGGGACTTCCGATTGAAAAAATCAACGAAATAGCGTCGGAGATTTAAAAAAATGTGTGAAGCAGTTGAAAGGTTAGTGAAAAAACCAAAAATAATGATAAAAAGCTGTATTAAAGCGGTTATGTTTTAATACAGCTTTTTTTGATATGCGCGCGGGTATGCTGTTGCATAGAATATAAAAAATAAGAAATTGAAGAAAGTAAATAATTCTCAATAAAATTTAAAATTTTTTAGTTACAATAACCAAAGTTGTAAAAGGCAGATTGTGCAAAAAAGCGAAATTTGAAAATTATCGCTAAAATTCTTTAAACGACTTGAAAATTTTAGTGAAGTTATTGTATAATTATATAGTAAAAAATAGCGGAATAATGTAAGGATTTACTTTGGTGGAAATTGTTTTCAGGGACGAAACGGCTTAACTGTTTCGTGGTGTGCAAAACGGTTTTCTCCCGGAAAAGGTCAGGCGGGAAAAGCCTAAGATTTCCTTAAATTTAACCGCAAATCGGCTAAATGCCGGTAATTAAAATTGAGCTTTATATAACTTATATGAAAAGCGTTGGTCAGCACCGCATATCAGATAAAGTTTCAATTTTAATTCAAAGCTATGCTTTTAACAGGCAGAGTGCTTGCAATGCAAGCGCTGTTTAGCGGGATATTGTACTCCCGCTGAACGAAAGATGTACCGATGCCTTAGAGGCGGTACATCTTCCGAATGTTATATTTCAATTTAATTGGAGGTTATATTTATGAAAACTAAATTAACTCGTATTTCAAAAAGAGCGTTGGCTATGGTACTATGCTTCCTTATGATGTTATCAATAATGTTTGTAGGCACAGTAACTGCCGGTGCAAAATCTTGGGTTGTCGGAGAATATATCTATATAAAGAACTTTAAACCTTCCGGTTGGAGTGACAATTGGATAACAAGTGGCGGAACTGCCTGGGCCCATCTGTGGATTGAGGGTGTAGGTAAAGAGATTGATATTCAATTTAGTCAATATAGCGGAGATTACTACCGGGCAAGAATAACAACTGCCGCTAATTATGACAGAGTTATTTTTACCAGAAACAAATCTAACTCGACCGGACCTTGGAATGAAACGTGGAATCAAACAGGCGATATTGTTCTTGATGCAACGCATAACTGCTATACAAGTTTTACCGCAAGTGGTACGAGTAAGTCAGTAAGTTATTATGCAGTTAAGCCCGACTCTGTTACTGCTTCGGTAACGGATGCAAAAAGCGGAACCGGTACATCATCAAATCCGTATATTGTAGATACGGGAGCAACTTATACTGTTAAACTTACGGGTACGAAAGACGATGCCGGTATGACAGGTTTTGGTTGGAATATTGATTCTTCTTCTTCGAAGGCGTCTTCTACAACAACAAATACTTATACCAAGACTTTTACAGCAAGTTCAACTAATGGTACTGTTGCATCACATACGGGATATGCTTGGAACTATAAGTCTTCGACAAGCTATTATTCAAGCTCACATGCAACATCTAATACAATATATATTAAATCAGTTTCACCCGGACACGATGTAACGATTTCTGCTGGTACAGGCGGTAGTGTTTCTCCAAGCGGAAAACAAGCTGTTGGTTCAAGCGGTATATCTGTTAAAGCTACGCCTAACGCAGGCTATCATTTTAAAGACTGGACTGTTACAGGCGGTGCAAGTGTAACTGACGCTAATTCCGCTACCACAACTTTACATGCTAATGCTACAGGTACATTGACCGCAAACTTTGAAAAGGATGAACCTGCTTGTACAAGCGTAACGTTAACTCGGGAACCGTCGGGTACAGTTTATAAAGATGTAGAATATACCTTTACTGCAACTGCTGAGGGTGCTGTAAGCGGTGCAACTTATCACTTCTATGTTGATGGTTCAACTAAACAGAATACTGTTTCAAATGAGTTTAAAACTTCATTTGCAGATACAAATACTCATACTGTTTACGTACAGGTAGAAAAATCAGGTTATACATCAGTTAAATCTGATACGCTTTCGTTAACTCCCTCTGAAAGTCAATCGGAAAGCAGTAAGGATGTAACATACTATATTGATTTACATGATAATAAAATTTCGACCAGTCCGACGATTAAGTTTGGTTCGGGAGCTGCAACAACTCTAACTAAAGTTGGAGAAAGCACAGTCTACTCCGCAAAAGTAAGCACACCTTATAAGTATGATGCAGTAAGTGGAGATGTTGATACTCCTATTGCAGATATTCCGGCGACTGTTACATGTAATGGCGGTGAGTATCAAGTAACCATAGGAAAGAAAGCTATTTCAACCGGCGAGGCTTGGCTCGAAAGTATTGGTCAGATTAAAAGAGATAAAGTGACAACATCTACAACAACTACTTCTAAAGTATCAAAAACTAAAAAGGTTGTTTATCTCGTGGTATCAACGTCCTTATCAGGTTGGACTACTCCACATCTATATTGTGACGACGGTACGATGGACTGGACATCAGCAAAAGCTATGACCAAAATTGGTACGAATACGAGTGGTCAAAGCGTATATGCAGTTGAAGTTGGTGTTAGCGCAACAGTTGGTGTATTTAAAACAGTTGCAGGTAGTGCAGATGATATAAATAATAGGTCTGTAGACGCCAATTTGTCAAGTAGTAATAGATTCCTTATCTCAACTTCTACAAGTAACGATAATAACGGAAACTATGGTAGAACATTGACCAGTTATTCATCCACTGAAGCTTTTGTATACAGCCATCCAAGTACTATCACAATTTCGTCAGACAGTAGCACAAATATATCAATGACAAAGGATGATGATTACACAGGCGCATCAATTACGTATTCTGTTCCCTCTACCTATAGCAGTATTATTAGTGTAAGCGGAAGCACACTAACCGCAAAATCTGTTACAACCAGGAAAACAGCTACGATTACAGGTACGGTTCATAGTGGATATTATAGTTCAATGAGTAGTTGGACAAATAAGACTTATGATGAAAAGACGTTTACAATAAATGTTACAGTAGAGCCTGAAGTAACATCCGGTTCATTTAATGTAATGTCTTATAAGTCAGTTTCTTCTACCTTTGATGCGGAAAACGGAACATTAAGCGGTGTTTCAACAGAACTTCACGGTTCAAAATCCACAGGAAATGCAACATCAACTATTAATAATCGCGGTATTGTTACTAAAAATTCAAGTGGTTCGTATACAGTTAAGTATGCTGAAGCTGATTCTGACACAGAATACGGTACGCTTAAATTAAAGGTAACTCCAAGTACAACCGCTTTGGAGGATTACTATTTTGACGGTTGGTATGTCGGTGATGAAAAGTCAGTTGATTATAAAGACGAATATGCTGAAATTTGGCTTGACGGTAAAGATTACACAATAAAGTATATACAGAGGACTACATGGACAGTTAATATTGTATATAAGTATGATTTGTATGATGATTCAGAAATAACTTATTATGACGAAGATTATGCTAAAGAACATGATATTCCTAAAGAGTATTCGTTTGAGGGTATTACATTCGTCGGAGATAACTTATCTGATGAAGAAACAAGTGAATATATTATTCATAATCACCCGACTCTTGTAAATGATTACTATGAGTATCATTTAGTATCAGACCCCAAAACTCAGGATCCCGAATTTGGTTATGAAGTTCAATCTGACGATGCTTCAAAAACTTATACAATTACAGCATATCTTAAAAAGACCGTTAGAACATATACTGTAAATCTTAACGGTGCTGTTTATAAACAAAACTTAACATATCAGGCTCCTGTAACAATTGAATCCGGTGAGGTTTCGGGAGTTGGTAATAGTGAAAATCTAATTTGGTATGATGATGGTAAACAGGTTGCTACAGGTACATCATATAACTTTAGAATTACGGGCGATATGAGTATTACAACTGCAGCAAATACCGACGGTATTACATTAAACGGAAAAACAATTATCGCTCATAGGTCACATGATGTTAATACTGCAATGAAAGAGATTGTTCAGAATTTCTATATAGCAGATTTCTACAATGACAGTCTTGGTAAAGACGTAGAATTTGTAGGCGGTGGCGCACTTTATTACGCTATGAATGATGAAACGGGCGCACCTACAAAGGCTAAGGATGCTGTAGATGCAAGTGGCGTAGGAATTAATGAAGAACTTACCAAAGTTGTAGAACGATCAGGCGGAGAGAATGATTATGTTGATGATGTAGATAATGTTACTGATGCTAATACCAATGTTGTTTGCAGATATCTTAATTATGATGAGCATAAAGATGTATTTAGGTATTCTGACGCGCTTCAAGCATATCAGTATATCTATTCTCCAAGATTCTTAAACGATGAGAAATATTCAAATTATAGTCTGCGAGTTTATTCTTTCTTTGTTTATTACGACCAGAACAACGGAGAATATACAGTCTCTGTATCCGATGATTACGCTGACGCCAAGTTGTACGCAGAAAATTAATAGTATAGCTCCCTTCCGTAAGGGAGGGAGCTATTGTGCATTTTGTACAAATTAAACATTAAATTTGATTTTTAATTTATTTTTGCAATACTTGATTTTTACTTTTGTTTAGTGTATAATAAACAAGAACGATAAGGAAAACCTAAACAGGGAGGTAAAAAAATGCATAAAAATTTATATATTTCTCCTGAGTTTGAATGGATGAATATAGATTTGTTAGAGGATGTACTTTCTGCTTCTAATCCAGATATTGAAGTTGACCCTGATAATACAATTCCCGAAGAAACAGAAGACGGCGATGGAGAGTACGGTCATGCTACAGAGCCTTCGACTCAAGATCCGGGTGGTCTTATTGATTTTTAATTTGATTTCTTGGATTTCATTTTAAAAGTTACGATTATATTTAAGCGGACCTTTAGGTCCGCTTTTAATTTTATTTTTTATTTAAAGTCTGGCTTTATTATAGAGTTACTTAGAATAGAATTTACGATTAATTTTTGGTAAGGTTTGATACAAACTGTTGCATTTCTTGTTTTGATTTTACATTATGTGCTTGTGATAGTATTTTTTCCTGTTCGCTGTCTGACATATCGGAAAATTTTTTCATTGCCTCAGGATGTTGTGCCAAAGCCATACCGAACCCAAGTGGCAAATCTTTATTTATCATTTAAAGTCACCTCAAGATCTATTCTCCCACAGTAATGTTTTTTTATGTATAAGCTTGTATATCAAATTCTTAATATTTTTTATTCTTTGAAATATTAAAAACATAATTTATTCAAGTTATGATTGTTATAATTTTAAGTTTCAAACCAAGAAGTATAAAAATTTTGGGAGATTAAACCTATGAAAGTTAAAATCATTTCCGACAGTACCTGCGACCTTTCAAAAGAACTTATAAAAAAATATAATATTTCCTTGCTTCCGCTTTATATTTCTATCGACGAAAGAGCTAAAAAGGACGGTTTGGAGATTGCTCCCGAGGATATTTACAGGTATGTTGAAGAAACAGGAAAGCTTCCGAAAACTTCTGCCACAAATTTAGGTGATTTTATTGAAATTTTCAGTTATTGGCACAATAAAGGTTATTCTATTGTATATTTTTCTATAAGCAGTCATTTTTCAAGCTCATATCATAACGCGTGTATTGCCGCCGATGAAATCGGAGATGTGTATGTTGTGGATTCAAAAAATCTCTCGACAGGACAGGGGCTTGTTGTTCTACACGGAGCAGACCTTTTAAGTCGAGGAAAATCCGCCGAGGAAATCAAAAACGAGTGTGATAAGTTAACCTCTCGGATTGAGGCAAGCTTTGTTGTTGACAGCATTGATTATCTTTATAAAGGAGGCCGTTGCTCCGCGCTTGTCGCTTTAGGGGCAAATCTTCTGAAACTTAAACCCTGCATTGAGGTTATTGATGGCAAGATGATTCCCTCTAAAAAATACCGAGGAAATATCGACAGGGTTATTTTAGATTATGTTACCGACCGCCTTAAAGATAGGAACGACATTGTGTATGACAGAATTTTTATTACTCACACAAAATGCAATCCTGAAACAATTAGGCTTGTTAGAGATAGAGTTACAAAGCTTTGTCCGAATTTTAACGAAATCATTGAAACAACGGCGGGCTGTACCGTAACTTCCCATTGCGGACCTAATACTCTCGGAGTTCTTTTTGTCAGAAAGTAATACATAATAAAAAACCGTGATAGTAAGTGTGCAAAGCTTGTTCTCGCGGTTTTATTTATTTGGTGTCCTTTATGACGTGGGAATAACCCCCGATTATTGAAGTGACCCCCAAAGATTAGACAAAAGTAAATATTAAATTGCAGGAGAATGAGTTCGGTATTGCACCGGGCTCATTTTCAGTTTAGATACAATTCGTTCGTTGTTGTAGTAATCAATGTAC
>CANQML010000004.1 GCA_947624935.1 Candidatus Gastranaerophilales bacterium | reverse complement strand
AGCCAACAGTAAAATAAAAAAGAAAGGACAATAATATGACAAAAGAATTAGTAAAAGAAAAAGTAACAAGACATGACGGTAGTCGTGACGCAATCCAAAGAAGAACCCTCACCAGCGGTTGTAACACTCGTGAACTCGTGAACAACCGCAATCCTCTCCACATCGGGAGAGGAAATTGCGAAGTGTTCCCTCTCCAAGCGGAGAGGGTTAGGGAGAGGGTTTATTTTAACTACAATGGCACCCCACAGAGCCTAATTAAGGATAAGGGCTTATTCGCCTATTCGCTTATTTGCTTATTCACTTTTATTAACCACTTCACTCACCTTACTCACGCTACTCACTTTACTCACTTCAGTAAAATTGAAAAGGGTGGTATAACCGCAACAGAATTGCATAATAAAGCGGGGCTTACAGAAAGCAAAACAGTAAAAAACTAACCTTTAACGGAGCCTTTTAGAATATCGTTGATGAAGTATTTTTTGCCGAGCAAAAATACTCCGACAACAGGTATAGTGCAGATGACAGAACATGCCAAAAGCTCGCCCCAAAGGGTTATCTCTCTAAAACTTCCTTTGAAAATCGCAAGTGCAACGGGCAGTGTGCGCATTCCTTCGGAATTTGTCACAATCAAGGGCCACATAAAACTATTCCAGCTTGATACGAATGTAAATATGGAAAGCGTTGCAACGGCAGGCAAAGCAAGCGGCAAGGCTATTTTGAAAAACGTTTCAAAAACATTACAGCCGTCAATTTTTGCGGATTCTTCCAAATCTTTTGGCAGAGTTAAAAAATACTGCCTCATAAGAAATATTCCGAACCCGCCAAAAAGCCCCGGTAAAATAAGCGCCTGATATGTGTCTATCAGATGAAGTTCACGCATTACAAAAAACAGCGGAATAATATTCACCTGTGGCGGAACAAGCATTGTTATAAGCACAATCAAAAACAACAAATCTCTGTATTTAAACTTCATCCTTGCAAACGCATACCCCGCAAGCGATGCAAAAAGCACCTGCCCGATTGTCGTTATAACCGCAACGATAAGGCTGTTCATAAAATATGTACTCAAAGGAATTTCGCCAAACACATTCGAATAATTTTCGCTCGTCAATGGTGAATAAAAAACACGTCCCGCCTGTGAAAAAATTTCTCCGTTCGGCACAAAAGACAGATTAATCATCGCAAAAAACGGATACAGCATACTTATTGCAATAATTATAAGTGTCAAATACCCGAGCATAATTCTTAATTTTTTCATAAAATTATTCTATCATTATCAAGACCACTTATCAATAAATTCAAGTTTGTAATCCAGCAAGTCCGCAATAATATAAGCTTCATCAAGCGAAAGTGAGCCCCGTTGAAGTTTTCCCGTAAGACTTTTGAATGTATAAGGTTTTCCTGTTTTTTCTTTCATCATTTGTGCAAGCTTTGTAATTGTTATACACCTCAGTGCTATTAAAGATTTAATTTTGTTTCTTGCATTCATTTTCTGATTATAAATTATTTGACAAATCGGGTTAAATTTGTTATCGTATTACTTGTATATGAGTAATTTTGTAATTATATGAGTATAAATTTTCAGATAAAAGTAATGGAGAAATAAAAATGAAAACACTTAACAATGCAAAAGAATTAGTAAATGAAGATGTAGCAAAACAAAACGATAGTCGTGACGCAATCCCCACCCCTTGCGGGCGGGGAAGTGGTTGTGTGAGCGAAGCGAGCTACAACCACAGGGGCGGGGTCGTAACTCGTCATTGCGAGGAACAAAGTGACGAAGCAATCCATTTGACCCCTCACCCCGTCGCTACGCTCCTCCCCTCTCCCACAAGGGGCGAGGGAGTATGTCACAGTAATAGTGGCAACTCACAGAGCCTAATTAAAGTAAAGCACTTATTCGCTTATTCACCTATTCGCTTATTCACTCGTAAATGCAAAGCATTTACGCTCGCAGAGGTACTGATAACCCTTGCCGTTATCGGCATTGTTGCCGTCATGACCATACCTAATTTGGTTCAAAATTACCAAAATAAAGCTTGGAATACTGCCGATACGGTATTTCAAAGAAAACTGACGGAAGCCATGAAAATGATGAATACCCAAGGCACTTTGGCAGGCTACACAAAGACTGAAGATTTTGTTCAAGAATTGTCAAAACACTTAAAAATAACAAGGATATGTGATAATACAAATCTTAAGGCATGCTTTGAAGAAAAAATATCTATAAATGACAAAATAATAAACATATCTGAAGTAAAAACCGCAGAGGATTTTGGACAAATCCATTGGGGTACAAATGTAGTGGGATTTCAGCTTGCAAACGGTGTAAACGGGTTAATGGCATATAATCCGGAATGCAAGCAGGATCAATACAGTAATCAAATATCAGGCAGCGACTGTTTAGCTGTAGTGTACGATGTATCAGGTTATACATCGCCGAATACAATACAAAAAGATTTAAGAGTTAATGGGAATGTGATAAAAATAAACGGCGAATTGGTATGCTTAATCAAGTTAAACGGTGTATGCTACAGTGTACCGTTTCAACCTAGTCCTCTTAAGTATGCAGAATGTATGGAATTAGTAAATAGTGGTGTCATAGAGGCTTGCTATGTTTATAATAGGGCCGATTATTGGGCAGGAACGGTAAAGACCTGCGGAGGTATTGACAATATGACATCTTTATATGATTTGGCAAGACTTGCCGATTATATCTATGACGTAAAAAATACGGGTGATTCACGAGGTTCCGCTTTTGTTGCCAAAAATGTTGTAAAAAAAGATTTCTATGACAGTTTCAATAATGGTATGAAATTTAGGATATGGTCGTCCTTTGAAAATAGCAACACAATTGGTGCAAATTACCGCTATTTTGAACCCAATCGTACTTATTGGCAGGATGCATTTCGTTCAAATTCCGGTATTTTTGGAATGTGTAAAAACTAAATAACAAAATATAAAACGGCAAACATAGAGCAAAGTGAAACAGCGCTTAATAAAAACCATGTGTGCATTACGGGATGTTGGTATTGCCAAATTTCTTTTATTGTAGCTGCTGCATTTTCTATTGTTTGCATTTGTTCTCTCCTTATATATTCTATTTTCTACATAAATCAAAAAACGACATCACCTAATCGGTTGATTATTTGGCACATTTTGGTTATTATTCTAATATGCAAGATGTAGAACTTTTATTACCTGCGGGCAATTTGGAAAAACTTGAATACGCTATCCGCTACGGTGCGGATGCGGTTTATTTGGGGGTTGTGGATTTTAGCCTCCGAGCTATGAGAAAAGGCGAATTGATTACCTTAGACAACCTTAAAACCGCAGTTGATTTGGCACATAAACTCGGCGCAAAAGCTTATTTGACGCTTAATATCTTTGCATTTAATAACGATATAAAACTTCTTGAAAGCTCGATTGACAAATTTAAAGACGCAAACCCCGACGCCGTTATTGTAAGCGATTTTGGGATAATCAACATGGTCAAAAAATATATGCCCGAAACTCCCCTTCACATAAGCACTCAAACTAATACGCTGAATTACGAAAGCGTGAAATTTTGGCGCGATTTCGGCGCAAGCAGAGTAATTTTGGCGCGCGAGCTTTCGATAAAAGATATTGCGCAAATCAGAGAAAAAGTTCCCGATATTGAGCTTGAAAGTTTTATCCACGGCGCTCAATGTGTTTCTTTTTCGGGAAGATGTCTTTTGAGTGATTATTTTACAAACGGCGAAAGAAAAGCAAACCATGGAAACTGCACCCAGCCTTGCCGTTGGAGTTACAAGCTTATTGAAGAAACCCGCCCCGGGGAGTATTACGAGATTAACCAGGATGAAAAAGGCTCGCATATCCTCTCTCCCAAAGATTTGTGTCTTGTAAAACATTTAAAAGAGCTGATTGACGCAGGGGTTAATTCCTTAAAAGTCGAGGGCAGAACAAAAAGCCTTTATTATGTGTCTGCCGTTTCCAAAACTTACAGAAATGCGCTTGATGAATTGAAAACAAATCCTAATGCCGATATGGAAAAATACTTCACAGAACTTTTAAAAGTCGGAAACAGAGGTTATACAACGGGGTTTGCGCTGGGCGAAAATTCACCCGAAAGTTACAGCTACGATATTTCCAAAGGGCTTGCGGGTGCTGATTTTCTTTTTGAATTTCATGACAAAATTGCGGACAGCTATTTGGTTAAGGTTAAAAACAAAGTTCACTTAAATGACGAAGTCGAAATAATCACGCCTGATAAACAATTCACGACACGAATAACGGAGATTACAAATAAAGACGGCGAAGAATTAGAGCTTGGAAACACAAACGACGATGTGTATATGAAGTTTGAAAAATCACCCGAAAATTACAAATACGCACTTGCAAGAACCATAGGTATAAAATGAAACCCGATAAAAACTTAAAAAGCATATACGATATAGATTTTGACGAACTGAAAAGCATAGGCATAAAAGCCTTGTTATTTGACTTGGACAGTACGATTATGGCATCAAAATCAGGCGCTTATACCCCCAAAACCAAAAAGTGGCTTGAAAAAGCCAAAGAAAACTTTTTTATCGCAGTTGTTTCAAACAACCCTAACAAAAATTACATCGAAAAAGTTCGGCAGATATCTGATTTCCCGATGTTATTTGAAGCCAAAAAACCAAAAACCGAGCGGACTTTAGAGTTTTTAAAAGAGCATAAAATTGATGTCAAGACCTGTGCGCTTGTAGGTGATAGACCCTTGACGGATATTTTGTGCGGGAAGCGTTTGGGGTGTATGACAATCATGGTGGATTCCATAACCGCCGACACAGAGCCGAAACTTACACGTTTTGTCAGAAAACTTGAAAGAGGCGTCGCAAAGTTTGTAAAGTTTTTTTAATATAATAGCAACTTTTTATTTTAGGATGTTTATGTACATATAACGCAAGCATAAAGGAAAAGACATGTATATTTACCCGATTATTAACAGTTTTAGTTATTGCAATAAACCGAAAAATCCTGTTAACAGGATGTCAAACCCGATTACGCAAGACAGATTTGAATCATCTTTTACGGCACGACTTTTCAGAACGCCGGAGAACTTTTATGCTCAGCCGTTCAATAAATCCGGCATGCCGGAAACGATGAAAGATTATTTGAATGCGGATTATGAGGACAGACAGAAAATGCCTCCCGCTCAAATGCTTAAACTCGTATTTGATGATATAAATGAAACAAAAGACCTTGAACAGGTTAAAAGACTATACCCCAATGAACAGCTTTTTGCAAATCTTACGGATAATCCTAAAATCAAATCAAGAACCGGGATTTTGGCAGAAATAGATTTGATGCGAGAAGACGGCAAATCACTTTTTAAAAACGGAAAAGATAACCTCGGACACTATATACTCAAAAAAATATATACAGAAGCAAAAACATTAAAAGAAATTAATTCTGATTTTAAAAAGGACATATCAGTCTATTACAAAGATTTAAGCCCGATAGGATATGAAACTATACACGCATTCGGTATAAGTTTTCCGGAAGCAGGATTTTGGAAGTCACTGACCGCAACACGTGAAGAATTTCCTTATGAATACAAACCAAGAAAACCCATTGAATCAAAAATCACCTCCCCCCATAAAACAAAAACCGTTGTAGCTCAACGTAACAGATTTGATAATATAAAAGACTGGGAAGTGGATAAACTTGTAAAAGCCGTTATGGACGGAAACGGCAGCGTTGTTGAAACCAAAAAACGGCTTAAAAAAACAAATCTGCAAGATGAAGCGTCTTTGAATTTTGTAGCAAAATATCTGGGCGAAATAAACTCTGTTGTGTTGGAAAAACTCCACATCTCTCCCGAGATGCGTTATTTCTTTGAAAATTACGACAAATTAAACAAAACCCAAACCCAGAAGTTTACAGAATACATGAAACAAAAAGACGTAAATGAACTCCGTTCAGTTATTATGTCCGATACAATAAAATTATTTTTCGAAGCTTACGGAGTTGACGGTCAAAATGAAGATTTTCAAGAACTGCTTAATTATGCAAGAAGTATAAAACCCGCAAGAGAACAAGCATTAAACGAACATAACCGCATACAGGCAGAGTATGACAAAATGTTTGCCCAACTCCCCGAACCGATTGAAACTCCACAAGCCCCAAAAAGCTTTGATGACATAATTCAGGAGGAAAGTAAAAAATATGACGTTCCACTGTATTCTTTCAAGCTTAGCAACGGCGTTAATCTGTCTTTTACAACCAATCTGAAAGAAGATGTCCAAAATAAACTCCACAAAGAATTTTTATATTACCCCGATAAATTCATAAACGATTTTACAAGATTTATCATGAAAAAAGAAGGCAACAATGTTAGATACCTGTTTTCTTTAACTTTTGACCCGAAAGATTTTGGCAAAACGCAGGAATATATTTCCACCGAAGAATTGAAAGACGGAGAAGCCGATGAACTCCTAAGTCTTTTCCAAAAAGAACATCTTATGAGTAAAAAGGAATTGATGGAAAGAAATAGTGACTTATTATCAGATTTTATAAGAACCCGTAAAACTGATGAAAACGCTATCAGACAGGCTTTGGCGGAAGAATTGTACCGCTCAAATTATAATCCGCTCAGAGATATAAACTTTGGCGAAAATAATGATCAGATTTTAAGAGATGTTATAACTAAAATGAGAGAGATTATGAGTAATACTAAAAATTACAAAGTTTATACTATTAATTCTAAAATACTAAATGAAATCTTTAAACTTATAACTCCGACTGAAAATTTTGACCAAACAAAAGATAACATACTAAAACGTTATGAATTTTACAAAAATCCCTTGAGCGTTCAGGAAATAAATAAACTGCCGGACAAAATTACAGAAGGATTTTTGTATTACGACAAGAACAAATCAGGTGTAGCTGACTCAGAATACAAATTGGTCACAGAGGCAATTAGTAATATGGTAAAAGAAGATAAAGAATATAGAAAGTTGCTTACGTCCATTTTGAAAAAATATTTTGTAATCCAACCTTGGATGAGTGATTACAGAGTGTATATGAACCCGCAGTCATCAAAAGAAGCGTTGGCAGGTAAATCCGAATCTACCTTAATTCAATTACTGAACGAAAATTCGTTCAAAGAAGGCACTGTAGATTTGTTCTTAAAACTTGACGATAAATCACTTGAATTGATAAAAGATGCCTTGCCGGAATTATATTTAAGCATAAAATCCTACAACAGCACGTTGTCTAAATCTTAAAAATGCTATTTACATATATCCGTTATTTATGTTCAAAGCAAATGGAAGTGTGTATATTATTCGGTAAGCAAAAAGTCTTGCCCAAGTTCATCTTCGCAATAGGCTATCAACTGCGATAATTTGATATCCATTCCTTCTGCCATTCTTTTAAGCGTAGATATTTGAGGGTCTTTAATCCCTTTTTCCATATCTGCCCACATTGATTTGGTCATCCCTATTTCTGCCGATATCAAACTTATTGATTTGTTTTGACTCAGTCTTATTTCTTTGATTTTTTCAGCTAAAATTTTTTGAAAAAAATTTTTCTTTTGTAAAAACTCTTGCATTTTTTTAATTTTAGTGCTAAATTAAGAACATGTTGTACTAATATTAGAACGGAGGATTTATGAAACGAGCATTCACACTTGCAGAGGTTTTGTTGGTATTAGGGATTATCAGACAGCGATAATGCTTTTGCCGGCATGGATTGCGCCGCTAAAGTTTTAAACAAAATCCCCTAATTTCCGGTTTTGCTGTCAACAAAAGTATATGTTAAATCTTTGTATGTGATATTTATCGTGTCGTCGTTTAAATCACCTTTTTTCAAAAATACATAGTAGAAACTTGTATCTAAAGCCTGAACAGTCGTAGAACCCTCTATAGAACGTTCAAGAAGTGCTTGAGCTAATTTGTCATCTTTTGCCAATTGCACATATTCATAAGTCGGTAAAACCGTAAGTGCGACTCCGGAATCATGTGTAAATGACATATCATCTAAATTCAAAGTATATGGAGTATCATTTTTATTTGTGATTTCTAAATAAACAGAATATATATTTGCATCCAGCGTGTCATCCAGCCCGATTGCAAGGTCAATATTTTCTTTAGCGGATGATTTTTCGTAAGCAAGATAATTAAACCCTTCCGGTGTATTTACAACGCTTTCGTTATCTTGATTAAAATCAGCTCCGGCATATTTAAGCGTACTACAGCCGCATAAAACAAACGCAGACAGAACAATAGTTAATAATAATACTAATCTTTTCATTATATTTCTCCTTTTTTTTAAATTATACACTACTTTTATTTAATAGGATGATTTTTAACATTTGTTAAAATAAAAACAATAATTCGGAAGTTAAAACTTACTTTAAAATGGTGACGCTACTATATCAAAATGCACTCTATAGCTTGATTGGTCATATACTCCAACATTCATCAACGGAATACCGACATAAATTCTTGCGGTTAAAAATTTTGAAATAGCAAGTCTTATACCTGCTCCGACGCTTGATAAGAAATTGGTTGTACCGGTTTTGCCCTCATTTGGTATAATTGCGCCGTTATCACAAAACAGTGCAAATTTTATGGAATCACGCAGTCTGAATTTTGCTTCTCTATTAAACGGAACTTTAATTTCTTCGGGTAAAAACGGAATAGGGAACAGCATTTCCATACTTACAAAATACGAATTTCCGGCAAGCAACAAACTCTCGGAATAACCTCTTACGCTTGAAATGCCACCGATTTGATACTGTTCAATAAACGGAACGTTGTATGGCGAATACTGACCGCCGGCTTTTACGGTTGCAATTATGCCCTTTGGCAGATAGTGAATATAGTATGCATCAGCATTAACCTTTGTAAAATACTGCGAATAAGATAGTATATCATCTTGAATTATACCGTTGGTTGAATATAACGAACCGAACAATACGCTCCTTTTGAAATTATATCTTCCGCCAAGTCCTACAGCTAAATTATAATCTTTATAATTCGTGTATTGATAGCCTGCAATATCGGCGCTTGAGAGTTTAAAGTTTGTTGAGGTATTGAATTTCAATTGCGCTTTTTGGTTATCAATAATAGGATGTGATAGGTATACGCTGAAAACGTGAGTATTTGCGTTCAAATCAAAATCTTTATAATTTCCACTTGAAACCTTGCTTTTACCGAACATATAGCTGCCGCCAATGCGTGTACCTTTTCTATTAATCGGAATATTGTAATCAGCAAACGGAGTATATGAAGAACGGGCTAAATTTATTGCTCCGGTTAATCTGTCTTGAAACCCGAATAATGAATCGGCTGAAAGCATTAAACCGCCACGCAACAGACCTGTTGTTTCTCTGCCAAAGCTATCCCATGATGCGGAAAAATGATACGGAAATTGCTCTTGCGCTTTTAAAATAATATCTGTTGTGCCGTATTCTTCGCCGGGTTCGAGTTTCGCTGATAATTTTATACTTCTGGCTTCTTTATTGAAGTTTTTTAAATCTTCTTCCAATACTTTTAAATTCAAGACATCAGAGGGTTTAGAAGATATTTGTCTTTTTAAAAACCATTTGCGGTTAAATTTGTTTCCCTCCACTTTTATATCCCCGATGTGCGCTTCCATAAGTTCAATTTTTAATACACCGTCCTCAAAACTTTCCAAAATCGCTCTTGCTGTGAATACTTGTTTGTTTTCGTACTGCTGATTAATTATTTCAACAAAATTGTTTATATCTTCTGCCGTAACATCCTGATTTTCAAGTAATAACCTAAACTTGTACAACTCCAATTCGGAAAAGATTTCCGAGTTTGTAAATTCAACCTTGTTAATATGTGTTGTAACGGCATCTTTTTGAATGCGCGCGGGTAATTTTAATGTTTCTTCTTCAATAATCGGCTCATCGATATATTTTTCGATTTCCGTTCTGTGAGCCCCTTCAAACTGTTCATAATATCGTTTTGTTTTTTCGGTGTCATTCATGAACCCCGGTGAAACATTCGGGGTAAGGATGTTTTTGTTAATATCTCCGTAATCATTTTCATCTTTTGTTTCAGGTCGTTTTAAGCGTTTAATTACTTTTTTATTTGGCGGAGTGTCAACATCTTGTATCGCAAAGCACTCGCTTCCGACATTTAATACAAAAAACAACATCAATAAAATTGATATAATTTGAACTACTCTGCTCTTTTTCATAAAATTCCCATATTTAGTGCCGACAATATTGCCTAACATTTATATTTTTATCACTAATATGATGTTTTTTCAAATATTTAGTTTTTTGTATAAAATATTTTTTAAATTACTTTCATATTTCTTAATATTAAAACACCCACATATTAAAGTAGTGCTATAATTTTTATATACATATAGTTAAAGAGCAATTAATAATGATAAAATTTAACCCGAACATTCGCAGATTAATTTCAGCTTGTCTTGCATGTACTTTTGCGATTAATCAATCATCATTAACCGCACTTGCATTAACTGATATTCAAGTTGGTGGTCCTCTCAAAACAGACACCACACTAAGCACAAGCGGGAATATGACGGATATTACAACCAATACAACCGTCAAAAACGGCGAAATCGGTGTTAACTCTTTTAGCCGTTTTAACGTAGGGCAGGGCGATATTGTCAATCTGCAATTACAAAACAGCCAAAATAAACTCGTAAATCTAATTTTTGACAGTTCCGCATCTCAAATAAACGGTATTGTAAATTCTTATATGAACGGTAGTATCGGCGGAAATATTCTTTTTGCAAACCCGCATGGTTTTGTAGTGGGTGCAAGCGGTGTGTTTAATGTCGGCTCTTTAACTTTGATGACTCCAAAAGAAGACTCAATGAAAGAGCTTATAAAATCAGGCTCTTTTAATGAAGAAAATGTAGAAAGGCTCATAAGTTTTTCTTTTGATGATAACAATTATTTGGTAAGTGGAAATCAATATACCCCGTTTGTACTTGATACGGGAAAAATAGAAATTGCCGGAAAAATAAATTCTGCAAGAGGAATTAATCTTTTTTCGGGTTCTGAGGTTGACTTACTTTCAGGGTCTGAACTTAATGCAAATATGACATTTACAGGCGAAAACGACAGTGTTGTTGCAAAAGCCTCGCCGCTTGCACAGGCTTCAAGAACGAATGATTATCCGCAAAAACTTGCTATGCAAGACGGAAACGATATTGTAATTGTTGCGTCAAACAATAACGCCTCAAAAGATATTTTAAGTGCTATTGTTAATATGAACGGCAAAGTTAATGCCAATGGCGCAAATGTTATAGCAAGGACTGAGGTTTTTCAAACCGATAAAAAATCGGGCGATGCAAAATCGGTAATTAATGTTAATGATGGTGCTGACATTAACGCAAACAACATTTATATGAATGCCGTTTCAAAAATCAGTGATTTTGATAAAAATATTATCGGAGTTTCTGATTTGGCAGAAGAAGATTATTACGGCTATTTGGGTGATATAGCTGATTATGTAGTTAATGAATTTGTACATTTGGCAAAAGTTGATACTGAGGTAAATATTAATGATGGTGCGAAATTAACCGCTGATAATAATGTAGTTTTAGATGCTACATCAAATATAGATGTTGACGGTGAAGCAATTCTGGGTACATTGCCTAATTTTAATTTCAGTTTAACAAATTTAGGCTCAAATACTTCTGCTACGGTTAAAAAAGGTGCTTCAATTACTGCAAAAAATTTATCTGTTAATGCTACAACCGATTTAAAACTTGACACAACCGCTAAGACAACGAATTTGGATGATATAGCAACCGAGAAAAATATCGGTTCCTATGCACTCGGTGTTACAATTACAAATTTGGTTAATAAAGCGATTATAGAAAACGGTGCAAAATTAGATATCAAAGACAATATCGATGTTGTTGCAAAAACTTCAAGCTATCATGCTGATGTTGTAAAAAACGGCTTAATTCCCGTTGTTGATAAAAACCACGGACCTATTGGGGCTGCAATGTCATTTATTTTCTCTAATGTTGAAAATAAAGCCCAGATGAATGCCAATGCTTCAATTAACGGTAAACTTAATGTTGAGGCTGATTATACGGGAAATATCGTTTCAACCGTTGCGGCATATTCGGGTACCGGCACAAAATCTTCTTTCGGAACGGCTGAGGACGGATTTTTAGATGGAATATTTACTCGTTTTTCAAGTGTTGATAATATTAAAAATGTCATCACCAGAGGAAATGCGAAATATAACGATATTGATACCGCAGCAGGTGTCGGAATTATATCGGACAATGTCGTTTCAAGTGCTACAATCGGGGATTCGTCAAACAATATCAAACCGGAAATCACCGCAGGTCAAGTTCAGGTTAAATCCGAGCTTACTGATGACAAAAGCACTCTATACGTAACAGGTGAAACCGAACAGGGAAGAACAAGTGCAAGCGGTGCTATTGCTGTTAATTATAAAGATTTAACCGCAAACGCAAACGCTTACGGCGATTTTATTTTGAAAGGTTCTGCAGAAGGAGGCGATGCGCTTTCAATTACCGCCAAAACGGATATAGTCCATCCTAAGGCTTGGCTTGATTGGTATAAAACATTTGCGCCGTTTTTTGAAGGCGATACTTGGTCTGATGCGTTTAAAGATGTAAAAGATCATTGGAACTCCGTTCAAACAAACAGTGTCGGCGATTATCTTCAGTATTTGGAATCTTTGGGTGAATTAAAATCCATAATTGACGAAGGCGGATTTGATATGTTCAAGGCTATTGATTTTAATAACCTTGGCGCTTACGGATTTTTCAGCACTTTTGCTCAATCAAAGGCAAACGCTATGGCACAAACAGGGTCAACAAAAGCATTATCGGGCGCAGTCGGTATTTCTTTATTTAACGCTAATGCTAATGCTTCCTTAGACAATAATTCTACCGTCACACTTCAAACAACAAACGCTAATAATGCGGGAATCACCGTTAGTGCCGAATCCGATAACGATGTTTGGACTGCTGCAACACTGATGGATTTAATACAGTTTACAAACTTTTTATCGGGTGCAACAGCTCGTGACGGTTCTGCTTACGGCGTGGGTGGTGCTTTTTCTTATTCCGATTCAAATGTTACCGCAAGAATTGGTGAAGGGGTTACTATTAAAAAAGATGACACTATTTCAAATTCAACCTATGGCGATATCAATGTTAAAGCCGTTGAAAACGGCAACTTTTTAACCGTTAGTGCGGGCTCTTCTTCTCCTGATAATACTGGACTATCAGGTGCTGTAGGTATGACGGTTTTAGGTGACGGTGTTGTAAAAGCCGCAATCGAAGATAAGTCAACGATTTTTGGAAATAACGTCAACGTATCCGCGGCAAAAGACGACAACTTTATAAACGCCGTTATTGCATTTGCCAACGGACAAAATTCTTACGGTTTCGGTTTATCGGGTATAATTTTAACAGATAGTGTTGAATCATACATCGCAGGTAATGTAACAGCGCTTGATTCCGTTAATGTCAGTGCCGATTATGATAAGTTTTTGATAAATGCCAATGCAAATATCGGAGTTGCAAAGAGTGGTTCAGATGATCCCAAAGGTCAGCTTTCGCGAGATCAGATTGATAATTATTATGGCTTGAGAGAGTTATTTGATGAAGAATCCGAAACGGAAACCACACCGGAAACTTCACCCTCAACTCCTTCAAATGAATTGCACTGGTATAATTTTATTAAAAAATATCAAGCAAAATCCCAAAAAATACAAGAATTGGCAGACCAAGCAAATACAGATTTTGATTTTTCCAGAACTCCCAATCCTGATAAAGAAACAAAAGCTTATGCAGGCGGTGTAAATTTAGATGTTGCAAATAACAGTGTAAAAGCTCAAATAAAAGTCGGTGCAACCGTTAGCGCCGAAAACGACGTTAAAGTAAACGCAAATTCGCATGACAAAATAATTGATGCAAATGCGGTTGTTGCCGCTAATGGCAAATCAGGTGCCGGCGCAACAATTATGGCTGATGTTACACTAAATAATGTTGAAGCAAGTATCGGTAATGCTGCAGTTGATGCAAAAAGAGCAATCGAAGTTACGGCGGGCGAAGATTATGATTTGATTGCCGCATCGGCAGGCGTTGCCGTTGAAAAAGACAAAGCAGGAGCAGGAAATGTTTCTACTGCAATTCAAGTTAACGATGTAACAGCCGCAATAAAAGACGGTGCAAAGATTAATCAAACGGCAACAGGCAAAGACCAAAGTGTAAAAGTTGAAGGAAAAGTTGACAGTAAAGTAATTAAAGCGGTCGGCGCTTTGTCTGTTCAAGCAGGAAGTGATTCGGGTAAATCAGTTGGTGCTACGCTCGATGCTGATATCGTTTCTAA
Source organism: Candidatus Gastranaerophilales bacterium (assembly GCA_947624935.1). Lineage (GTDB taxonomy): Bacteria > Cyanobacteriota > Vampirovibrionia > Gastranaerophilales > Gastranaerophilaceae > SIG32. The sequence goes on along the minus strand of CANQML010000004.1, from coordinate 35,638 downwards.
TACGATTAATGCTTATATTCAAGGCGCTACGGTAAATGCAAGCGGTAATATCGACGTTAATGCACTAAATACCGATAAAATGATTGTGGTTGACGCCGCAGGCGGAGTTTCCACAAGCGGTTCAGCTTACTCGGGAACAGTCGGTGCTTATGTTGCGGCAAATGATGTAAATTCTTATATTGAAAATTCAACCGTAAAATCAAGTGCTTTAAATCTTAAATCATCGAGTTCGTTTGATGAGATTGACGTTGTCGGAACGGTCGGTGCCGGAAGCAAAACGGGCGTTGGTATGTCTGTCAGAGTTGATGCGGTTATAAACGAATTAAATTCTTATATAAAAGGTTCAACAATAACAACCGGTGATAAATTGACGATGACAAACAGTGATTCAATGTCGCAAATATCTGTCGGAGTCGGCGGCTCGGCATCAACCGACGGTGCCGGAGGAGCCGGTGTGTTAAGTGTTTTAGCTGATGTTACAGACCAAAATAATTATATTGAAAATTCGACCGTAAATGTCGCAAGTTTGACTATGGACAGTGATAAATCTTTGGATACATTATCCGTAACAGGTGCACTGTCAGTTGCATTAGGCGGTACATCAGTCGGGATTTCCGCGTATGCTTTAGGTGCATCACATAATATAAATACTTATATTAAAAATTCAGATATTATAGCGTCTAACGGCGATATTCAACTCACATCAGATTTTACACAGGATAATTTGAGTATAATCTTTGGCGGTGCAGGCGGGAAAGGGGTTACCGCAACAGGTGCTTTAAATGTTCTTGTTAACGATTCAACTTTAAACACTTACGTTTTAAATGATGTTGCAGATACTAAGAAAAAATTACATGCACAAAACGGTTTAATAAAAGTTGCCTCATCATCCGATGTAAATTCCTTAACAATTGACGGCAACGTCGGAATTTCAACAGGCAATGTATCAGCAGGCGGTGCGGTTAATACTACCGTAAACAATTCAACCGTATCAGCAGGAATTAAAGGTGCGGATGTTCAAGCCGGAAAAGGCGTTGAAGTTTCAGCTAAATCAAACCAAAAATTTATCTCAACAGCAGTCGGGGCTTCCGTAGGCTCAACAGGTGTTGAAGGCACGGTTGATACTGTTGTAATGGATCAAAATATTAATTCTTATATTGAAAGTTCTATTGTTGAAACAAAAGACGGCGATATAGCCGTAAGTTCTGATAATGTATTAAATTTAAAATCAGGCGTAGGCGCTGTTGCAGGTGCTACAGGCGGCGCGGGAGTCGGCGGTGCGGTTCAAACTCTTGTTATAAATCAAACCATAAATTCGGAAATTAAAAATTCAACTTTAAAAGCTCTCAAAGGCTCTATTAAAAATCAATCATCATCCGATTTTGATTTACTTGCAACGGTGTTAGGTTTTGCAGGAGCTTCATCTGCCGCAATTAACGGCTCTGTTGCAACACAAGTCTTAAATATTAAAACAACATCTGAAATATCATCATCTGTTTTAGAAGCTGCGGGCGATATTTTAAATACTTCAAAAGCGGATAGTAATATAGATACTTATATAGCAAGTGCAAACGGTGCGGGAACCGCGGCAATAGGCGGCGTTGTTTATTCAATCGTCGATAATTCTTCTGCTAACGCTTTAATAAACGGCACTAACACAATAAAAACAGCAAAAACGCTGAATAATACAGCTACAATGAAATCAGATTATTTAGCTACACTATTTAACGCAAGCGGTTCTGGTACGGCTGCCGTAAATGGTACGGTCAGTACATTTGTTTTAAATTCGCAATCAAATTCAGTTGTGGAAGGTGTTACGGGAACAAATATCGGTGAAATTTCCGTTCAATCAGATAACACTTCAAAAGCAATCGTTGCAATGCTCCAAGCAAGCGGCTCGGGTGAGGCGGCAGTGAATGGCGGCGTTAATACCTTTGTTTCAAGCAAAAAATCAAAAGCTCAGATTAATAATTCAAATATAACATCATCAGGCAAGGTTACTGTCAGCGCTAATGCAGATAATAAAATCGATTCAACAGTTGTCGGCGGTGCGGGTTCAGGCGGAGTAGCTGTTACAGGGGCAGTTAATACGATAGTTTCATCTGATGAAATTAGCGCTAAAGTTTCAAATTCATCCGTTGAGTCCGCCGATTTTTCTATGAGCGCAAAAGATACGCTATCAATTGTAGGTCGCACGGGGTCTTTGCAAGGCGCAGGAGGTGTAGCGGCAGGCGGCGCTATAATAACGGGTGTTATTACAAATAACATTGAGGCATTAGTTAAAAATTCCGATATAACTTCAAATAAAGATATCATAATAACGTCAGTTGCTAAAGAAACTTTAGGAGATAGCGAAAATCCGTTTATAACAATTGCGGCGTCAGGTTCAGGAAGTGCGGCAGTCGCAGGGGCTGTAGATACCCTTGTTTTAAACAGTTCATCTAAAGCAAAAGTTTCGGGTAAAAAGAATAAAGGTCTTTCTGCCTCTGAAACAATGAAACTTGAGGGCACGGGAAACACTGACATATTCTTAGCCGCAGGCGGTGCAGGCGGCGGAAGTGTCGGAGTCGGAGCAACGGCAAGCACTCTTGTTATTGATAAAGATATTGAAGCGGTCGCAGACAGCACTACAATTAACTCTAAAGACATTGATATAGACGCATCAAGTACCGATAATATCAATAATGTTGCGGTTGCAGGCGCAATCGGTGCAGCAACAGGCGTTTCAGGAGTTGTGAATACTACCGTTATAAGTTCAGACGTTAAAGCCGGGATTAGTAATTCAGAAGTTAAAACGACAAATGACATAAATATCGATTCAAAAGTCAGTGCAAAATACTTAAATACCACAGGTGACGTAGCCGGTGCGGGAGTTGCGGGTGTCGGAGCTTCCGTTGTAACAAATGTTGTGGGGTATAATACCTCTGCGTTTATTGACAATTCAACGGTTAAGGCTAATAATATCGCAGTAAAATCAGATGCTGCAACAACTTACGAGCTATACGCAATATCGGGTGCCGTAGGCGGCGAAGCGGGTGTTGCGGGTGTTGTTGAGACAAATGTTGTCAATAACAGCGTAACTTCTTATGTTACGGGTGGTATTACCGCAGATAATAAACTCGATGTTAACGCAAAAGACGAAGTTACTTTTAAAGGTATTGCGGGAACTTTAGCAGGCGCTGGAGGTGCGGGAGTTGGCGCTACAGTTCAGACAAATTCCGTCACAAGTACCGTTTTATCTTACGTTGGGGGGGGAATTGCTGCTGCGGATATTGATGTTAATGCAGAAGGTATTCAAAACTTCAATGATTTATCCGCTATCGGTTTTTCGGGAGGTCAGGTTGCCGTTAACGGTTCAGCACTTTCAAATATCGTGGATGCAACGGTTAAATCTTATATCACAAAAGATTCTAAAGTCACTTCAACTGCAGATTTGGATGTTACAGCGAAAAACACAACAACGATAACGGAAGGTGTCGGCTCGGGCTCACTTGCTCTTTACGCTTCAGTTGGAGCAAGTGTCGGGGTAAACAAAATTACAAATACAACGGAAGCCTACAGTGAAGATAATGTAACACTCAACGCTAAAACGGCGGACTTCGACGCTCAAACAACCGTAAATTTGGGTAAAGAAGGTAAAGAATTGCAAATCGGTGCGGGTTCAGTCGGCGTAGGTGCGGGTGTTGCAGGTGCCGTTTTGGTCAACGATATTGAAAATAAAACAGCCGCTTATACGGGCAAAAATAATACCATAACCGCAAGTGAGTCTTTAAGTTTGAAAGCTCAAGATACCACTTCCGTTTATGAAAAGGTCGGCGCATTGGGCGCAGGATTAGGTGCAATCGGCGCATCTGTCGGGGTGAATACCATTTATAACACAGTAATTTCTTCCATCGGTCAGGGAACTACCATTAAGGAAACCGGCGATGTAACGCTTAGTGCGATAAGTAACGAAACAATCGTTGCAAATGCCGATGTTGTAGGCGGCGGCGGAGTAGCCCTAAGCGGCGGTATTATACATAATACCATAGGCAAAAGTGTTGATAACGCGCAAGCAAACGATTTAACAGGCGATGATGCCAAAAGTTATGATTCGGCTAAAAAACAATCCGACGAGGTTTTAAAAGCCTCTGAGGGGTATAAAAATGACGCGGATAAGAATTTCAAAAAGTATTATAATGACGCTTCAAATAAAGCCTCCTCCTCTATAGCTGATGCTAATAAAAATATAAATTCAAGTTTAAAAGAGTCAAATGTAGATTCTAATGTTAATATTGAAGCGCAGAACGTTGAGCAAAAAAATTCCTCATTCTCGCTATTTACAAAGTCTAAAAATTCCGGTTCAAGTTTAAGTTCAACCGACAGAAACAATACGACATCCGCCTTTGTTGATAGCGGCGCAAATGTATCATCAAAGAATTTAACCGTTAATGCAAAAGATACGAACGATGTTAAGATTGATATTAACGGAAATACTTACGGAGCTTTAGCGGTGGGTGTTTCAGCCGCCGTGTCAAATGTTAATACAACAACAAACGCCTTCTTATCAAACGGTGTAACCGTTAATTCGACAGGTACAATTGACATTAAAGCAGAATCTGACGATAAACAAAACTTGACTGTAAACGCAGCATCAGGCGGAATTATATCAGGTAACGGAGCCGTATCAAAAGCAAATTCAAATAAAAACACTAACGCTTATATTTTAGATGATACAAAATTAACTTCATCGGACGATTTAAGTATCAGTGCAAAATCAACTGGAAATATAAATTCCACGGTTGAATCCGGCGCATATTCCGGAGTATCGGTGGGAGCATCTATAGCTGATGCAATAATAACAGGCGAAACCAAAGTTGATATAGGGCAAAACGTTACTTTGAACTCATCAAACAATATTGATATTAAAACTGAAATTGATGAAAATGCAAGTGCAAACGCAAAAGCAACAGCAGGCAGCCTTGTCGGAGGTTCAGGGGCTGAGGCTACAGCTCAGGCGGGTAAAACAAATACCGTTAAAATAGGTAAAAACGCAAGTATTATTGCAAAACTTGCGGCAAATTTAAGTTCAATTGCCAAAAATACCGCAACAGCAGAAACAAACGGCAGAGCTTACGGCGCAGTTTCAGCAGGCGGAACGAAAACAACCGCAAAAATTGAACAAACAAGCGGAGTTGAAATTGCTGACGCTGACAGTGAAAAGACAATAGAAGCCCAATCATTTATTATACATTCCTCGGCGGAAAATAATGTTGATGCTAAAACCAAAGCAGGCGCAGGCGCTGTTGTGGGTGTAGGCGGTTCGGGCGTTTATACCAATATAAAATCAACTAATAAAGCTTATGTGGGCAAAAATTATAAAGTTAAGACCACGGATGGTGCTTATAACGTCGTAGCCAGTACAAAAAATTATTATAAATCCTTCAACAATTCTTCGTCTTACGGTGCAATAACGGATGCCACGGCAATTATAGAAAACTCTGTTAATTCCGTTGTAAGCGCAGGTTCAAACGCTGATATAGAGGCAAACGGTGAAATAACGGTTCTTGCTGATAACGAGGTTAAAAAAGAAGCCGACTCAAACTATGATTTGTTAGGCGGTGCAGGCGCTGTTGTGGGAGTAGGTACGGCAAATTTAACGGACAAAATCACCATGGAAACGAACGCCGAATTTGGCGGAGATTATGCGCATTCAACAGGCAAATTTGACAGCGGATGTGTTAATATTGCATCTCAAAGTATTTTAGATGTAAATGAGAAAGTCGACGTCAACGCAGACGGAGCAATTCCTGTCGCAAGCGGCAAGGTAAATGTTAATTCAAAAGTAACGACAAAGACAAATATTTCTAATAAAGACGTTCAAACAAAAGATGATGATATTTATTATCTTGCAAACAGTGATATCAAAATCTATACAAAATCAAATGTTGAATCATACGGCGGGATAGCGGTTGCAGACGGCGAAAGCTCGATTAGTGACGCTAATATCACAAACTCTGTAAAGATAAATTCGGGCGTAAATTCAGTAAGCGGCAGAGATACGTTTGTTCAATCCGCCATAAGCAGAGATATTCAAGCTTATATGTACGCAAGAACGGAGGGCGCAGTAGGCGCTGTGGGAGGTTCTTGGGCAAGAGCGCACTACAATTCCGATGCTAATATTACAATTGCTGACGGTGCGGCATTAAAATCTTACGATTCAATGAACCTTATCGCCGTTGATACAAAAGAAAATTTCACGGTTAAAAGAGATGCCAAAGGTACAACGCGGTTGCTATTCGGCATTCCGATTGTAACTCACGGCTCAGGTCATGAGGATTCTCAAGATAAACCAAACGCATCTATCGTATTGAACGGTTCTGTTGAAAGCGGCTTGGGCGCAGAGAAAAAACTTACCATTGATAAAAACGGTGAATGTACCTCCGACGGCGTTAATGTAGCAGGAAAACAAGAGGTCGGCTCTGTTACTACAGAAGATGTTCAGTCTGATATTGATGCTTATGAACATTCGAAACAGAACGAATTAAATAGAGTTGATGACTTAGTAAGTGTTGAAAATAAAATTAATGAGGATGCAAAAGCAAGTCTTGATAAGGCAAACAGTGATAAAGCAGAACTTGAACAAAACAACCAAAATTTAGAAAAAGCTCTCGATATTGTTGATAAATTGATGGAAAACAATAAACAATCAGAAAATGTTACTGCTCTTGAAAATGCTTTAAAAGATATAAAGCCGGATGATTCCGCCTCAATATCGAAATTTGAAGAAACATTGAGTAGCTGCGGAGATGGCTTTGAAGATGTTAAAACGGCATTTGAGACTTATAAATCAAATCAAACACAGGATAATTTGACCGCATTGAATTCTGCATTAACCGATCTAGGAAAGCAAATTCAAGATAGTAACGATTCATCTATTAGTGAGCTCGGAAAATTAACCGAGGGAACCGAAAATATTAAAGAATGGACTAATGACAATTTAACCACATTTAGACAAACTCAACAAGACAAGATTAATACTAATAAAGAAGAAATTGGAAAATGCGAAAGCGCTATAACGGAAGCCAACAAGCAATTAGAATCCGTTAAAGATACGCTTGCTAAAGCCGATGAGGAAAAAGCCGCAATTGAAAAGAAATATAACGATATAATTGACCAATTGAAAAAACAACAAGCAGTGGCTGAAGAAAATGCAATACCTGTTTATTCAATAGTTGTCGATGAAACGACCGTTCGTTCGGGCGAAGTTAATATCACGGGAAATGTTACAGGAAACGGCTCTATTACGGCTCCGGGTAATAAATTCTCAATAACCGTCGAAAATAACAGCGTAAACGATGTTGTCTATAACGGCTTGAAGATTGATAAAAACGCAAAAGGCGATATTAATATATCTGAGGGTTCAACCGTCGCTAGTAGCGTTACACAAAATGTTAAACATAAAGGAGATGCCGAATATACAATTACCATCAAAAATAACGTTGACGGAAACGACCCGACTATAGGTTTAACAAACGGTTATGGCGATATGGTCTTTATGGGCGATATTGAAAACGTAAACGGGTTAGTTTCACTTGTAAACAACACGGGTAATATCTTATCACAAGGCTCAATTACAACAAAAGATTTAAAAATCAGCGTTCCAAACGGTGCCTATACGCAAGAATATAGCGGAAACACTCTGCAAGTCGGCGGAAGTGACGGCAAAGGAGGAATTGTTGCATCGGGCGATATCGATATCGCATCTAAAGTCATAGACCTTAACGGACTTGTTCAAAGCGGTTCCGAAATTAAATCGCTCACTATTCCTGATTTTTATGTCACAAAAGATGCTGACGGTAACTATTGGCAGGTCGTAGGTGGAGTTAAAACCTTAATGAAAGCAGGTTCTACCGATGGTTATTACTATCTTGAATTTAATACCTCAGGAGAAGTAAATTCCGATTTAACTACGATTAAAGCCTATTTTAAACCCGACGGTACTGTTGACAGCAACGGCAATGTCAACGGTGAAATTTATCTGTTCAAAGCTGAAATTCAAGGGGGTAATATTACTCTGACGGGTAATGTTATAAGTTCATCCGGTAACGGCAAAATCGTTTTAGTAAACGGTTACGGGCATATTGATGTTACAAACAATTCTAATTTCGACCTTGTTACAAGTGCGTTGAATGCCGATACAAAAGTACAAGGCAAATTAACCATAAACGACTTTAAATTCTCGGATACCGACAAAGGCGGTTCATCGTTTGATAATCTGACAGACGATACGGTTAGAAGTTCAGATTGGCTAAAAGAAAATGCCGGCACATATACAGCAGAAGTGGATGGCGACACAATAAAAACTTCATCATCGGGTAAAACGGATGGTAACGGCTCTTGGAGCGGTACTCCAACAAAAACGACCCGCAAAGATGGTGCGACTGTTTATTCTACTCAATACACTCCCGGAAGTGACGCTTACGTTGTTACAAAAGAGGGTTCGGTTGAGACAAAATCTTATGAAGTCTATGTAAAACGTTCTTGGTGGACTGAATTGTGGCATGGGAAATTGTACAAAACGGTTTATTATACCGTAACCCATGATCCTGAATATGGTACCGCTCAAAATGCTGTCAATGTCCAATTCCAAGGATTTGACACCCCTGAAATTAATGTTCAAAATAACGGCTCGGGTTCAATCGTTCTAAACGGCAGCGTCAGTGCTTTAAATGGTGACGTTACGCTCAATTCCGTTAACGGTAATATCGTAAACAAAAGTTTAAAAAATATGGTTTCGGCTAAAAATATAGATTTAGAGGCTAAAGGAAATATTGGCTCTGATTTAATCGCAATTCAAACATCTGTTTATGGCGGAAAATTAACAGCAGGCGGCAACAACATTTATATCAACTTCCCCTATGAAGATATAAGTAACGCCGAAATTACAGCCCAAGGTCTTGCATCATTATCAACAGATGCTTCCTTACTCGGCGGAAAAGACAGCAACATCAAAATCACAGCCGAAACATTAGAATTAAAAGCAGAATCGGGTTCAATCGATTTAGACGCATCTGATGATGATATAAATGTTAAAAACTTAAAAGCCGTAGCTGACGGTGATATTTCAATTACGGATGATGATACCTTAACCGTTCAATCCGTTGTTTCAAGAAAACAGGGAACGATTAAACTAACCTCCAAAAACGGTTCAATATTAGCGACCGACACAGGTGATGAATTAAATCCGTATAATATAAATGGCGGTGATATCATATTGAGTGCCGTAAACGGTTCTGTCGGTTCGCAAGACAGAGCATTGAAATTTGCCCGTGACGGTATCTTTAATGTTGACGCAAAAGATGATGTTAATTTATCTTCCGCAGGCAGAATTTATGCCGATTTAATTAAATCCGAATCGGGAAGCGTAACTTTAGATGCCGATTACGGAATAATCGCATCAGACAGCAACAGCAGCGATTTGGTTTACGACATCTTTTCTTCAAAGGGCGTTAATTTGAATACCAAATTCGGAAATATAGAAAATATTGCAATAAATACCGACGGAGTGGTAAACGCTTCTGCGGGATATTCCGATGATGGCATCGCATCCGGTTTGAGTGATATTTCCATTACCTTAATTTCCAAAAAAGAATTAACGGAAGAAGAATTGGGAAAAATGTCAGCAGAACAACAAAAAGCGGCTTATGAAGAATATATTAAGGACTTAAAAGACATGAAAGTCGGAAAAGTTAAGGCGTCTAAAAATGTCTTTATACATTCCGAAAAATCAATCGTAAACGGTAATGAAAATTCTTCAATAAGCGGTGAACAGATAGTATTGTCCGCTAAAAACGGCGATATCGGCTCTGAAGACAGTGCAATAAATTTGAATGCCAACAGGGACATCTCCGCTTATGCAGGCGACGATGCAAGCGTTTATTTAACTTCCGATTCCGATTTAAAAATAAATGAAATCCGTTCATATAAAACTTATGGCAAATCAGCCGAGCCAACAAATGATGATTATGAATTGAAACGGGTCGTTTTAAAAACCAAAGGTAATATTACAAATGCCGCAATAGATTCAAATAAAGCCAATGTTTCAGCAGATAACGTTGTACTAAATGCCGAAAATAATATCGGTACAGAAATTAAGTATTTCAATGTTGATACTGAAAGTTCAACATCGGAGGACGGTTTGACATTTGGTGCTTATGATGCGTATATCAACGGTGTCGACAATGATTTGAATATTGTTTCTTCTGAAGTGAAAAATAACACATATCTGACTTCTGATGAGGATATCACCATTTCGGATTTGACCGTCGGCGGTAATTTAAATTTAAGCGCACCCGATGTTAATATAAAAGATATGAATGTTAAAGGCAAGTTTAACGCTTTTGCAGATAATTTGGATGTTCATTCATCAAATGATATTAATATCGGCTATGTTGCGGGACGTACCGAGGATTATACAAATTCAGCGAAGGTTTCATCGGATAAATCGATTAAGAACGGTAACGAAACCGAACAAGATACTAATATTTACGGCAAAGATATTGAATTGTCTGCCGGTCAATCCGTAGGCGAGAAAGATAAAGACTTGTCGTTAAAATTAGCACACGACAATAATGTAACTCTAAAATCAAAGAATTCTCTATCCGTGAGTGCAAACGGTGAAGCGGGAAATTATTCGGATATTGAAACCGATGAACTGGATTTGTCCGCTGATAACGATGTTAATGTTAATAATTTGAAATTTAAAAACGGTAAAGTAAAAACAAAATCTCATAACTTGAGTATTGATAATATGGATATTGAAGACTTAGGTGACTTTACAACGGCTGATAAGCATATTATAGTTGATAACAAAGGATTTAGACCGCATTTTGATGCCGATGTTCAATTGCACGTAACAAAAACTCCGGCAAGTTTGAAAGTTGACAGCTCTAATAACGTTATAACAGAAGCACAAAATGTTGTGAGAAAAGACAGCGACATTTTTATAGACGGTCTTGAAAATTATAACAGTATGGATTCAACCATAGATGTTTTATCTGAAGCCGTACTTAAAAATGTCAGAACCGGCAAGAAAACATCTGATACCAATGAAGAAATATTATATGGCTTGCCGACATTAAAGGCTTATACGCAAGAAACGGAATCCGCTATCGAAGGGATTATAAGAAATCAGCTCGGTGAATTTATTACTCCCGAAAATGCCTTAGATTCCGTTAATATTTCCGAAAATAAACGCAAAAAATTCAAATATTTTGATTTTTCCAAAAAAGAAGATAATAAAAAACTCAGTTTAAACGATAAAAAAGGGGGTAATTATGAAAATTGACACAAAAGTAACGGCAATTGCCTGTTTAGTTTTAGGAATAGCAATCGGAGCAAACAATTTTGCAATGTCCGATATTTCCGCACAAAAAATTGCGGTGGTTGATATTCAGTCGGTTGTAGCAAAATCGGCACAAGTTAAAGCTCTTAAAAATGAACAAACAAAAAAAGCACAAGAGCTTTCAAAATGGTTAGAAACAGTAAATGCCGATATTAAAAAGCAATCAACGGAAGAAAATAAGCAGAAATTATTAAAAAAATATGATGCCGAATTAGCCCGAAAAAAAGAATTAATTGCTAAAGAATACGCACAAAAGCTTTCTGCTATAGATAAAAGTATATCAGATACCATAGCAAATCACGCTAAATTAAACGGGTATGATATAGTAATCACTAAATCAAGCGTACTATATGGCGGAGAAGATATAACAGAGCAAATTGCTAAAGCAGTGAAATAGATCATTTATTTTTTAGTAGAGAAAGTATGATGGGTGAATCAATTGTCACCCATCAACTCATACATTACGATAAAATATGGTCACTTCTTAAAAGATTGGAAATATTCAAGTTCTCACAATTTTTTTAGAAATGGTTTTTATGGGGGGGATTATCTGTGGATTTTCCGAAATGCCAAAATATTACGCTATAATTACACAGGTTGGACGGTCTTGCTTGTGTTTAAAAAACTACCCCAATGTACGACATTGGAACTTTTTGTGCTAGAGTTATACGAAAAAATTACAGATGTATACATTATTTAAAAGTGTTAATGTATAATACTATATCAATTGAAAAGGCTAAAATAATGTAAAAGCAATCAATCATAAAAAGTTGTTTGGTATGTCACAAATTGGCATGGGTGTGTGGCATTATAAAATTAAAAGGAAACAATGTTATCAAATGATATAAAATCAAACAACGTAGCTATTGTAAAACTTATAAAAACAAAATGGCTGAGTGTGAATTACGCAAAAACAATACATTCTTTAGTTATTCTTATGAAAATAACAAAACATGTCAGTTTAAAAATAATGGTATCGCTTTATCGCCCGTCTTTTGATTGTGGTTACTTGTCTTTAGGTTTTGAGTTTAATTACAGATTAAAAAATATAGACCATAAAGGCATTGGTTTAATTATAAGTCTTATTTTATTAAAAATAGAGATAGAGTGCAGTGATGATAGGCACATAGAAGATTATAAAGGAGCAAAACTATGAAAAACATTATTGAAGAATTATCACCGAATCTAAATGTTATTACAGGTGCAAACGGTTCGGGCAAAACAAGATTATTGAATTATCTTAAAGAACAAAACTTAGACGCGGAATTTATTGATGATTGCGGGCATGATTTAGACCATAACAGTTTGGTTGAATACGCAAAAGGCTTAAAAGAAAAATCAAGAAATAGGCAATATATTGTTGCAAGCAATCAAAAAGAAATTATCGATGTGGCAGATATTGTGTTTGAAATTTAAGGCAATAAAGATAGGTTTTTGTAATAATATAAAGCATCAAGCGCTGTTTTTAAATCAATTTCAGCTGAATAGAGCTATTTTTTATAAAGATTTTCCAAATAATTATTTGTTTCCATATTTTTTTAATATTTCTTCAACAGTGCAAAAATTTATAGGGTAAATTTTATCATTTATTTTATGTCACAAATTGACGTATAACTATTTTATAATAATTATACAGGCAGGCGATTCGCCAAGCCACGGTAAATACACAAAACACAACGCAGTTCACTTCGCTTGCGCTCGTGAACGTAAAAGTTCAAGCCCGACCTTATAGGTCGGTTTCTTGATTTTAGGGGTAAATTTTAACGCAATATTTACTTTCCAGCTTTTTTGAATATTCTTTTAATTGATTATAAAATGCCGCATCTGTGTGTTTTATGTATGATAGATAGCCTTTAAGGCTTTGTTCTCTTTTCTCATCCCAGGCAAGATGTTTGATATCTTTGCTGCTGCTATTAAAAACATAATAACTATGGAGTATTGCTCTGATTTTTCGCTTAAAATCTTTATCCAATCTCACTTTATAATCATTTACCACAAGCCCTAAAATATTTTGCCGTTTATTATCGGATATGTATTTTGTCTTTTTTTGATTTGTTTTATAGCCATAAAAATTCAATATTTCTTTTACTTCGTTTTCAATATTTTTAAGGGTTTCTCGACTATATGATGAAAAAGTCAAATCATCAACATATCTTGTGTAATCGACACCATAAGCGTTGCATAAAGCCTGTATGTAATTATCAACGGGTAAAAAACAGGCATTTGCTATGTGGCTTGAAGTCGGTGCGCCTGTCGGGAGTTTTGAATTAACCGTAACAAGTGACAAATATTCAGAATATTTTTCGCTTTTATTTAATCTTAAACAAACCTTTTTAATAACTTCCTCAATAGATTTGTAAGGTACGGAATTAAAAAAATCTTTTATATCCATTTTTAAAATCCATTTTTTGCCCGAGTGGATTTTGGCACACTCAAGTACATTTATTTTATATGGATATACCCATTTTATAGCGTTTAAGAAAAATCTTTGCGCTTTTTTTAATTCATCGTTTGGAACATATATTATGCGGTTTTTTATAAATTTAACCGTATAATAAAATTCTTTTGTTATGTAAATTTTATTTTTATTCAAAATCATAAACTCTAATCGGCTCCAAAAATTTCATAATTGATGCTCTAAATAAAAGTTCGAATGTGTATGTTGGTCCATAATTATTTTTAGCGACAATAATTTCAGCTTGACCTCTTTTTTCAGCATTTCTTATATCATAATATTCTTCTCTATATATAAATAAAACTATATCTGACACCGTTTCAATTGCGCCAGAATCTCTCAAATCACAAAGCATTGGTCGTTTATCACATCGACTTTCCAAGGCTCTTGACAATTGAGATAGGACAAAAATTATACAATTATTTTCTTTTGCAATCTCTTTTAAACTTCGCATTATATCTTCTATTGCATCATTTCTTTGCTTTTTTGACGCCGTATCAAATAATTGCAGATAATCAATAAATACAATTTCAGGCTTTTCAATCTCAATTTTTTCTTTTATCGCCTCGATTTTTTTTGCGTCATCAATAATTGTCAAATCGAAATTTGATAATTTATCAAAAGCAGCCGAGATTTTTTCTTTTTCATTAAGTTCCATATTATTTTTTAATCTTGAAAAATCAACTTCGGCAATAGTCGGAATAATCCTTTTTATAAAGTAACCCTTGCTTCTTCTCAAAGAAAAGTATAGACATTTTTTATTCTGTTCCAAAAACTTTAACATAACAGAAACCGCAAACGAGGTTTTACCCATAGCAGGTCTTCCCCCGATTGTTATTATGCTTGATTGTTCGATACTTGCCAATAATAAATCCAAATCTCTAAAACCTGTTTGAAACTCAGGTTCTTGCGGTTCAAAAATTTGAGTTTTAACTTTTTCCAATAATTCTTTTTCTATCATGATTTTTCCTCCTATTTTTATTATCACTCAAACCCATGTCAAAATATGACGTAGATTTGTGGTAAAATAAAAATGTTAGGAAAATAAAAAAATCAGGGAAAAAATGAAAGAAATTTTATTAGAAAATTTATTGCATTTATTAAAAAATAAATGTGGAGAAAAAGCAAAAGTAAGATTTAACCAATATAACGGATATGATAATCCAATGGAATTATATAAAGCGAATCCAAATGAAATTAATAATAACTGGCTATTTTGGAGAAAAGTTAAAAGATATTTTAACATAGGTGATATAGCAATTTGTTTCTTAAAACTTACAGATGATAAATGGTTATTGACTACAATAAAAAAAGTTACAGAAGAATTTGATGTTAAAAATGCGGTTAACTATTCAGGAGAAGAACTTGAAGAATACAAAGAATATTTCGGAAGAGTAATTGTAAATTACCATAAGAAACATCAAACCCAATGCCGTTATTACAATGACATTTATTGTAAATTAACTATTAATCAAGTTTTACCTACACAATTTGATGGTGAAGATTTCCCCGGTTATGACAAAGTGAGATTAAGCTATTTCCAACTGGAAACTATAATCAATAGAAATAAAAAAGATTGGATTGCTGCTTTAAAAAATCAAAAAGCTGTATATTTAATAACTGATACATATACCGGAAAGCTATATGTTGGATCAGCAACAAGTGAAAACGGAATGCTCTTACAAAGGTGGCAGAATTATGTATCTAGTGGTCATGGAGGAAATGAAGACTTGAAAGTACTAGTTGTTGAAAAAGGATTTAATTATGTAAAACAATATTTTCAGTATTCAATTCTTGAAAATTATAATGCAAAAGTCGATGATAAAATTATTTTAGGTAGAGAATCTTGGTGGAAAGAAACTCTATGCAGCAGAACTTTTGGTTATAACAAAAATTAAAAACAAAATTCAGAATTTTTAATATAAAGGTAAAAATGTCACGATTAAATAAAGCAGAACAGATAATAGAACTTGCAATGATGTTTCAAAACAGCTTCACAGGGCTTTGTATTGACGATATCCAAGAACATTTTGAATGTTCAAGGCGCTCGGCTGAAAGAATGAAAACATTACTTTTTGATATGTTCCCCGAAAAAATCGAAGAAGTGCCAACTTCCGACAAGAAAAAACGCTGGCGTTTTGCAAAAGGCACAATGAACTCACTTATTTCTTTTTCCGTAGACGATTTTGCAAATTTGGAATATCTGAAAGGTTTATCAAATGATGAAAACAAGAAAAAACAGCTTGAAGAATTGATATTAAAAATAAAGGCTCTGACACCTCAAAAAAACGCACGAGCCTTAGAAACCGATATTGAAGCCGTTATAGAGTCTGAAGGCTTTGCGGTTAGGCAGTATTCAAGAGTAAAAGCAGACCCTAAAACAATGGAATTACTTAGATGTGCAATGCTCGCATTTAAAAAAATCAAGTTTGATTACCTCACAGATAAAGGAAACCGCACAATTACTTTAAATCCTTATGGCATGATAATTTCAGATAAATACTATCTTGTCGGGTTTAATGAGTATGTAAATGATTTGAGGCTTTATAAAATCAATAAAATGACAGATATTGAAATCCTTGATGAATATTTTGACAAAGACGAAAAATTTTCATTGCAGGAATATTGTAATAAATCGTTTTCAATATACCAAGAAGAACCGCTGAATATCACGCTAGAATTTGATAAAAGGGTAGCGGACGATGTTTTGAATTATCATTTTCACCCGACACAAAAAATCAAACAGCTTGAAAATGGTAATATTGAAGTCAAATTTACATCGGGCGGAACTCAGGCAATATGCTATGAACTTTTTAAGTGGGGAACAAGTGTAAAAATCAAAAAGCCACATGCTTTTAAGTCATACTACAAACAATATTTATCAGTAGTGCTGGATAATTTGTAATTTACCCAACAATTTATATCCTGAAAATCAGTTGTTGTTCTAATTGACGAATATTATAAATTATTATGTTTTAAATGATTTTTTACTTTTTTGCTTGAAATTTCAGGAGTACGCGGAAGATAAATCACTTCACAATAATCTTTTAAATAATCAAATTTGCCATTCCAATCATCACCCATAACAAAAATATCGACTTGATATTTTTTAATATCATCAATTTTTTGTTCCCAATTGTTTTCTGGAATAACTAAATCTACATACCTGCAAGATTCAAGTATAAGTTCCCGCTGTTTGTAAGTATAGTAAGATTTTTTGTTTTTTATCTCATTAAATTCATCACTTGACAAACCTACTATTAAGTAATCGCCAAGATTTTTTGCTCTTTTTAGCAAATTCACATGTCCGTAATGTAATATATCATAAGTTCCGTACGTTATTACTCGTTTCATTTGCAAATTCCTCTAAAAATTTTCTTTCGTCAGCATCTAATAACAAATATGCTGTATGCTCAGGATAAGTATCTTCCGGAAAGGTCATAAAATCGCCATAAATACTCTTTAAAACAATTTCCGGATTTTGCGGTGCAGGAAATTCGCTTCCCTCAAATACAGTTGTACGCAAAGGGAATATGGTATTCCAATCATAAACCTTATTATCCCACTTGTGCGGGAAATCTATCCCCATAAATATTGCAGGGGTATCGGTATTAATTTGCTGATTTTTTAATATTTTTTCATTTGTAACAGTCTTAAAATGTGTGCGAATATCATTTATTGTTTTAAATTTCTTCTTTAATTTTATAATATTTGTAATGCAATCGGATAATTCTTTTTTGCCTTTTTCATCTAATTTAGAATGATATTTTTCGTATGGGAAAATGTCAATACAAATATTTTCTGATTGTTTACACTTTAACTTAATAAAGCACATGTCTCGGTGATTATTTTCATAAACAATTTCAAATTCAGGATATTTTTCAAATCCGTTAGAAAATAACTCTATAAATTTTTCATAATCTTTTCTCATCATTCCAACATCAATATCATCATCCCAAGGAATAAAACCTCTGTGGCGAACAGAACCTAACAAAGTTCCAAAGTCTAACCAATAGGTGATATTATATTCTTTACAAATGCTATCAAAATATTTTAACAAATTATAATTTGCCATTTGTATCACCCTTAATGAACCGGTCGCAGGTGGAATATCCCGGATGTTTGTAGAATTACTATAATCTTTTAACTGTTTTTTTTCATTTGAATATTCTTTATGCAAAATATTAAATTTAAAGCCGAATAAAGTTAATTTTATGTGCCTATGGGTTTTACTTATATCTATTGTAAATATAAACCTGATAAAACTTTCAACCAAAACTATGATGGTATTCATAATCAATTCCCTTTCTACATCAATTTTATGTCATGCTCTTATTGTAACACATCATTAAACTTAATGCAACACATCAAGTTTTGCCTGTAACACAGGTTTAATTAAAATTTTTTTATGATGTTTAATAAAAATATGAAAAAAATGTTTGGAAAACGATTACGTGAATTGCGCACTGCCAAGATGCTTACACAGGAAACTGTTGCTGAACTTATTGATATCAAGCCTGAAAATTATTCAAGAATTGAAAACGGGCTGTCATTTCCCAAACCCGAAAATATAATGAAAATAAGCAAAGTATTAGATGTTGAAGTTGCAGAGTTGTTTCAGTTTTCACATCTTAATGATTATGATAAAATACTTAATACAATAATTGAAAAACTTAAAAACTATAAAGATACAACGGTAATTACATACAAATTTTTAAAAAGTATAGGTAAGATATAAGTTTACAGTTACAAAAATAATCATACATATTGCTTTTTGATATTCAAACAAGCAAATTTCATGACGCCCGAAAATTTCTTCCGGTTGTCATGTATTCTTTTAATGCTTTGTTGTTTTTGAATATAAACCCGAAGGTTATAAGTGCTGTAGCAGATATTGCCGCAACTATGGGGATAAATTTTTTATTGGTTATATTTTTAGAAATATTTTTTACATTTTGTGTGCCAATTATATTTTTGGGCGGTAATTGTGTGGTTTGTTTTGTTTCTTGTACGGATTTTTCAAATAATAGTTTAATTAAATTTTCATTCTCCGGAATATCAACTTGACCTATTTCAAAATTGTAATTTTGAAAAATATTTTTAAAACCGTTTAATGTTTGAATAAAGTATTCTTTTTTATAACCTTGTGTATTTTTAATGGCGCTTTCAAGGTTTGAAATCAATTGGTTATAGGCCGCTTGAAGTTTTTTAGAATTTTCAACCGGAGATTTAAGGCTATCACCCAAATTCATAAACGCTCTTAACTGCATTTTTGATAATTCAACTTTCAAAACGTCGTCACTGCATTCAGCCAATGCTTTTTCGATTAAATTTTCATAGTTAATCGCATTTTGAAGTTCATTTTTAGCTATGCTAATTTTATCGGGTTCCGAGTTCGCATCAATTTTATCAAAACTTAAACTTTGAAGAAATACTTTTAACTTAGTATGATAATTTTGAGCTTTAGATTTTAAATATTCCTTAAAAAATTCAAGAGAATTTTCTTCGCTATTATCCAACAAATGCGTATAAAGTGTTCTAAATTCAAAATTTGTAGCATTTGAAGGTATTTTTAAATAGGGATTATCCGCCAAATTTTTGCCATCAGCAAAATCGTTCCTTAAAAAAGTTTTCAAAAATCGTACAGAGGGTTCCAACGACGTAAAATCATATATATGTTTTTTAAACAGTTCAAAGGTAATGCAATCGGAAGACATTACATATCCATCATTTGATATAAAATTAAACGAACCAAAATCTATTAATTTAGTCCTGCCGTCCTCTGTTAAAAATATATTACCGCTTTGAAGGTCGCAATTTGTTATGCCGTTTATATCCAATTTTAAGAATTTGTCTAATAAATTTTCAACATGCGATTGACTAAGCCTGTTTCCTTTAGGGTTAAAGCCTTTAACAAGATCTTCTACAAGATAATATTTATCCTTATCTTTGACCACTCCATAGGGGTTCACTGCAATAGACGAATCAATATCTTTAATTGTACTTAAAGCATAATATTCTTTAAGATTTTGCCCGTTTCTTAATTGTTGTTCTTGAATATTCAAGTATGCGTTATCTGCCGGAACTTTTATTATTTTATCTCCCGCTTTAAATACTTTTGAAGTATACCCGGAGGCCATTAAATTGTCTTCGCGGATTGCACTTATAAGGTCATTTATTTCATCTTTATTAATATTTCCTTTGACGATTTCGGGTGTAGAGACAAATGTGTCATCATTACCCTTGAAAGAAATGTAATTATTTCTTTTATGCAATCCGCTTATATAACTTAAATTTTTTACGCTACTAACTAACACTTATACGACACCTACATTATGATTATATAAAACACGTAAATATTTTTTTTTGTCATGCACGCAAAAAATTCATAATAATGGCTCCGGCCTCAGCGTGCTCGCGCGTCTTGGATTTGCTCCGCGCTCGAATAGTTTAGCTTATGAACCTACGGTTCAAATCGCTCAATATTCTCGCTATCAGGATTTATTCCTCACTTTGTCTGCGCTTGCAAAATGACAAATATTAATCAAACAACGACAAACATTTATTCTTAATATCAAACGCTATGTCACGTGCGTGTTTTTCTTTTATTCCAATGTTTCTAGCTACTGCTAAAATATCATTTAAGCTTGGATTTTTACCCTCGCCATTTATAGTTGTTGCGTGTTCTCCGTTAAAAGATGAACTGTGTGTTAAATCGTATGCAGGCGATAAGTTCCATTCTTTTACGCTTTCATCATACAAAAATGAAAAATTTTTTGAATGGTCATCTCTATTATGCGCAAAAACATTAAAACACATCAACCTGTACAATTGTTCAATATCTTGATAATTTTTGGTTAATTCCAAAGTCAACTTCATCAAAATATTGTAATCAAGATTAGACAAACGGTGAGGGGTTTCTAAAAGTCCGCTAACCGATACCATATGAACTTTTTTACCATTCCGACGGTCGAATCGTTTTATCCCAAAGTATCCTGAACAAATTTTTGATGGAAATAATTTTGTTTCGCTCATTTTTATGCCGCAATCTTTGGCAACAATAGAGTATTTGTATTCCTGCTCGCCGATATTTTTAGGGTCTTGCGAGGACGGAAATTTTATTATCCAATCTTCATTGTTGATTTTAGTCAGAATCTTTGGTCTTGCACCGCCTGACGAACCGCCGAGTTTAAAAAGTTCATCAAGGTTATCCGAATTTTGCGACTCTAATATTTTTGAACATTCTTGAGCTAATTTATCAAAATCGGATCCTTGTTCTTGTGTTTCAAACTTATGCTCAGGCTTATACGTTAAAGCACCCATACCGCATTCTTGCACAACTGCAAGGCGGTTCAAGTTATCGATTACACTTGGATTAATTTTGTTTTTAAGCAAAAGACGGTCTACAAGCAACCTACCCCAACCGTCAGGCAAACTATCATTAAATACCCCAAATAATCCCTCAAACGGTTCAAATTTTGGTAAATATACTTTTTTCTGTAGCGGTAGTGAGAATGGCGAAATGCTAAAACCGGTAGCAAGCCACTCGTTATCATATTCAAATGCAACAAGCCTATCAGGAGTTTTAGCCAAAGTTCCGACTAATTTATCATTATAAAAAACTTTCAGATATTTATAATTATCCATTAATTACCTCATCAATCGAAGCATAAGTTTTTTGTGTAAATAAATTTTCAAAGTCATTATCTAAATCAAGAGCAATAGCAATTTTAATAAATGATTGCAAAGAAATCTCGTATTTTGTTTCAAACCTTTTAATGCTGCCAAGACTAACTCCGGATTTTTGCGCTAAAACTTCCTGCGAAATTTTTAACTTTTTTCTGTGCTCTTTAATTTTATCTGCAAAACTTTTAGCAATTTCATTGGGAGTTTTTTGATTTAAAAATTGATTGTTCATAGATAATATATTAACCGATTTTATCAAAAATGTCAATATATAGATAATATACTATCTAATCATAAAACAACATCAAAGTTTTATTATGATGTATTTTTATCAACTTTTGACAAAAATTTTGAAGAAAAATTTATAGTAATTTGTATTACGACACAAAATGACGCAAGGGTGCTTTATAATAATTATACAGGCAAGCGATTCGCTATATGCCACGAATAACAATCAGAAGGAACACCGTTACTCACTTCGTTCGTAACAGTAACCTTTTTCAAGACCGACCTTAATTTAAAGGTCGGTTTCTTGATTTATGTATTTCTTTTTTCCAAAAAACGGAATTATCACCCAATATTTTTGCTCCAGCTTTTTAGCATACCGTTTAAGCTGCACATAAAATTTGCTATCAACGTGGTTTATGTAAGAAATATAACCTTCAAACTGCCTTATTCTTTTGATATCCCAAGCCAAATGTTTTGTGTCTTTAATGCTTGAATTATAAATATAGATTGCATAGCTATGCAGCATTGCTCTTATTTTTCTTTTAAAATCTTTTGGCAATCGTACCCGATAATTGTTAATAACAAGCCCCAAAACGTTTTGCTGCTTGTTATCTGAAATGTATTTTGTTTTCTTTTTATTTATTTTGTACCCATAAAATTCTAATAGTGCAGTAACTTTCTTTTTGACAATTTCTAATGTTTCTTTGCAGTACGAAGAAAAGGTCAAATCATCAACATATCTTGTATAATCAACACCAAAAGCAGAACTTACAGACATAATCTCTTTATCAATTTTATTAAAGCAAGCATTTGCAATATGTGATGATGTCGGAGCTCCTGTCGGCAATTTGCCGTTTATTGTTACAAGTGATAAATAGCTAAGAGAATTGTTATATTGATTTATCCTCCGGCATACTTTTGACACTACCCGTTGAATTTCATAGCTCGGAACAGAATCATAAAAACTTTTAATATCCATTTTTAAAATCCATTTTTTACCGGAGTGAATTTTTGCAGAATTAAGTGTGTCCGCTTTATATGGATATAGCCATTTTATCGCATTAAGGAAAAATCTTTGTTTTGCTTTTAATTCATCACATGGAATATATATTATGCGATTCTTGATTCTTTTTATTGTGTAATAATATTCATCGCTGATATAAAATTTATTTGACGTCATAAACACTCCTTAAAACGCATCAAATTCAGGTTGCGGGGGCTCTAAAAATTTCATTATTGAACTTCTGAAAAGTAACCTAATAATTGCCGTTGTTCCGTATTTATTTTTTGCAACGATTATTTCTGCTTCACCTTTTACACGTGCATAATCTTCTTCATCATAATCAGGATTAGTGTAGTAGTCTCTTCTATAAATAAACATAACCACATCAGATATATTTTCTATAGCACCGCTTTCTCTCAAATCCGATAATAACGGTCTTTTATCACATCTGCTCTCTATCGCTCTTGATAGCTGCGAAGTCATAAAAATAATACAATTATTGTCTTTTGCAATTTGTTTCAAATCCCGCATAACTTTTTCATAAGATTCTGAACGAGGTTTTTTAGCTGGAACATCTAAAAGTTGCAAATAATCTATAAAAACAAATTCAGGTTTATGTTGTTCAATTCTTTCTTTTATATCTTCAACATTAAAATGCTCGTCATAAATGGTTAAATCATATTTTGATAATTTATCAAGTGCTTTCATAATTTTATCAACGTTCTTTTCTCTTTTTGAAATTTCATTTGGCATTTGTAATAAATGATAATCTACTTCTCCTATTTGGCAAAGTAATCTTTTTATAAGTAGCCCTTCACTCAATTCAAGCGAAAAGAACAAACATTTTTTATTTTGTTCAAGTAAATTCAGCATAATATTTGTCATAAAGCAGGTTTTCCCCATAGCCGGTCTTGCCCCGATTGTTATCAGACTTGAATTTTCAGCACCACTCAATATCGTGTCCAAATCTTTAAACCCTGTTTGTAACACGTGAGGTTTTTCCTCAAAAATTTTTTCACAAACCTTTTCTAAAACTTCTTTTTTAATCATTGTTATTTCTCCTTTTTATTTCATTATCCAACCTACTACCGTCATTTTGTGTCGTATGTTTTTGTATTATAATAATCAAGTGTTGATAATGTTTTTATGGGACGTCATAAATTGACGCATGTGTGTGTTATTCTGATACTATGAAAATAGAAAGGAGTTAAATATGGGTATTGAAGCAAGACAAAGTGGTAGCCAAGTGTATATTAAATCCGGTAATCATTCAACAACAGGAACAGGAAAACTTATTGGTTTTACACCAAAAGCAGTTTTTGTTGTAAACGGACAAAATGTTCATGTATATGTGGAAAAAGGCGGCAGCTTTGGTGGTGTCGGAACACAAATCACTTTGAATGGCGGTGAGGCTGTTATGTGTGGCAACTGTGTCGGAATAAAAAAGAACGGCAGAATAAACCTCTATGATGAAAACGGGCGCCCTGCAGGTTCAAGGAATGCATAGGAGTACTGTTAAATGAGTGATATATTAGAGCAAAAACAGAAACTTGAGCAACTTATGTTGTCTGAGGATTTGGAAGAATTAAATAATCGAACGAACCAATTTAATGTGTTTAATGCACTGAAGCTGCAAAACAATGAAATTCGACATTCAAATTTTTTAGGTTGGTTAATGACACCTTATGAAAATCATGAATTGGGTGATTATTTCTTAAAAGAATTTTTAAAATCAGCAATAAAGAATTTTTCTTCAAGTGAAAAAACTGAAATTGATCTGAAAGATGTTGCTTTTGCAAACTTCTCTGACGCTGAAATTAGACGAGAATATAAAAATATTGATATTTTGGTGATTAGTCCTCAAAATAAGTTTTTATGTGTCGTAGAAAATAAAATTTGGACAGGAGAACATGATAATCAATTATCAAGATATGCGGATATTGTTGATAAAGAATTTAATGGCTATAAAAAATTGTATATTTTTCTAACACCTGAAATTGATATTGAATGTGATCTTATTAAAAGAGATATTAATTCTTCGAAGTCTGTTCACTATATTCCTATGTGCTATAGGCAAGTTTATGAAGTTATTAATAAAGTATTGAAATTTAAGTCCAAGCATTTAAATAACGAAGTACGGATTTTCATTGAACACTACAATAAAATGATAGAAAGGAATATCATGGGTAATACGGATAAAGAAATAGTTAATTTATGTAGAAAAATATATCGTGAAAACAAAGAAGCAATTGACTTGATTATTGAAAATAATGATTATAAAGCGGATGTATTAAGTGCTATGGCTGATGTTATAGAAGCAAGAACAGATTTACAAGCAATAAATCGTGAAAGTAGCGGTATAATAGCTTTACCAAGTGATTTGAATAATATTAATCAATTAAAATATGGTGCTTGGACTAATGATATTATTGTTTATATTCATTTTATAAATTTCTCGCAAGGACATAAAGATGCTTGCGTTGAAATACTTGTTGCGCCACCTAAAACCATCTCAGATAATGATAAAAAGGCAAAATTACTTGCAAAAATAGAAGAAAAAACTGGTTTGAAATTCAAAGGCAAAGACTGGAATTACACACGCCCATTTAGCATAATTACGCATGAACAATGTTTAAATTACGACAATTATGAAGAAATAAAAAAGCATATTGAGCAAAGGATGGAAGAACTAAAGGCAACATATATAGACAATTTACGTGCAGCACTTAATGAAATATAAGGAATTTAGGTCGTAAGGATAGCACAATTTGACGTATACCATAGGTAATGATAAAAATATGCGAGAACCAAGCAGATTAAGAAAAGCAGAAGAAATAATTGAACTTGCGATGATGTTTCAAAACAGCTTCAGAGGACTGTGTATATCAGATATTCAGGAGCATTTTGAATGTTCACGCAGGTCAGCAGAGAGAATGAAAACTTTGTTGTTTGATATGTTTCCGGAAAAAATTGAGGAAGTTGAATCGAACGACAAGAAAAAACGCTGGCGATTTGTAAAAGGCACAATGAATTCTCTTATAAGCTTTAATGCAGGCGATTTCGCTAACCTTGAATATTTAAAAGGGTTGTCGCACGATGATACCCGCAAACAAGAACTTGATGAACTTATCTCAAAAATTAAAGCATTAACGCCACAAAAGAATGCCCGAGGGTTAGAAACAGACATTGAAGCGATATTAGAGTCTGAAGGCTTTGCAGTTCGTCAATATCCGAGAATTAAAGCCGATAGCAAAACTATGGAATTACTGCGTAATGCTATGCTCTCATTCAAGAAAATCCGGTTTAATTATGATATAGAGGGCAAATCAAAAACCATAACCCTTAACCCTTACGGAATAATTATTGCTGATAAATACTATCTTGTAGGCTACAACGACAATGTGAGCGATTTAAGATTGTATAAGATAGATAAAATCAAGAATTTAACCGTACTTTATGAGTATTTTGAAAGGGATGAAAACTTTTCTTTGACGGATTATTGCAACAATTCTTTCGGAATTTATCAGGAAACACCGATTGATATTACACTTGAATTTGAAAAGGGTGTAAAAGATGATGTTCTGAACTATCATTTTCACCCGACACAAAAAATGAAAGAACTAGATAACGGCAATATTCAGGTAAAATTCACGTCAGGCGGAACTTATGCAATTTGTCAAGAACTGTTTAAATGGGGAACGAGTGTGAAAATTAAGAAGCCTGAATCCTTTAAACAATACTACAAAACCTACCTGTCAGATGTATTAGAGAGCCAAAAATAAAAGACTATGGATATTTTAGATAGACTTGCAAAATCAAAATTCAGGAGCAGATTTAAACTGCGAGCAAAAGAATTAGAATACATCAAGGATAAAGGACTTGATATGATTCGTTCTCATGCCTGTGATTTTATTCGGGATAGAGTCGCACCGTCAGAGCCTGCAAACGATGGCAAACAAACTCCAATGCGAGGGCACCCTGTATTTATTGCTCAACACGCAACCGCAACTTGTTGCCGCGGCTGCATCGAAAAATGGCACAAATTCCCACAACACAGAGAACTAACCCAAACCGAACAAGAATATCTTGTTTCAGTAATTATGGAATGGATAAACCGCCAAATTAATTCAAACCAAGTTTTATAACCGTTTTAAGCGCGTTTTAATATTTTATGCTATTCTTGTTGAAAAGGGGGTATTGCTTGAGTAGGATATCAGAAGAAGTTATAACTGAACTTTTAAAATTAAAAACGGATGGTACATTGTACCATAGAGAAAATTCAACCTTGGAATTTAAAGAACAGTTTAATTTTGCAGGGTTAGCTGATTATCTAAAAGATTTTGCTGCTTTTGCAAACAATAACGGAGGATATTTAATTTTTGGGGTAAAAGATAAGCCAAGAACACTGATTGGTATGTCTCATAAATCTATCGAACAGTTTGAAAAAATTGATCCACAGACAATTACTGGTGATATTTTAGAATATTTTTCATCAGAAATAAAATATGAGTATTCTTCTTTTGATGTCGATGGAAAAACTTATGGTGTATTTTATATTGAAGAAATAAAAAATAAACCAATTATTGCCAGGAAAAATGCCAGAGATGTTTTTAAGAATGGAGAAATTTATTATCGCTATGGAGGAAGAACGGACAAAATTAGACATGCTGAGCTTGAAGCAATAATAAATGGCCGAATTGAACAAACAAACAAAGAATGGCGTAATTTTTTAAGATCATCATCTAACGTTGAACCTTCAAAAACACATCTTTTAACTTCACAAACATCAACAATTGGAAAAGATAACAATATTATATACATAGATGCCAAAACGGCTGAAAAAATAAACTTTCTAAAAGAAGGTGAATTTAAAGAAACCGCTGGAGAAAAAGCTATAATGCTTATTGGTAAGGCAAAAATGTTAGAAGCTCAAACAATTGAAAAAGAGGTAGAAAAAAGTTTAGTTGAACTATATCCATACACATATACGGAACTCGTTGAACATATAAAAGAAGTAAACCCTGAAATAAAACAAGGTGATATAAATAATATAATTAGGGAAGATAATTTAAAAAAGAAAAAAGAATACTCTGCCTACAATTTTAGAAGCAAAGAACAAAAAGTAAAATATGAAAAAGAAGGAATATTACCAAAGAATCCAACAAGCATATATAATCAAAATGCAATAGAATACATATTAGAGGCTTTTTCTAGTTCTACGTAGTTATATTTATAATTTTTCAATATACCAATTAGAATTTCCAAAATGGTTGAAGTTCCAATGGAGTTCAAAATAAAAATTAAACTCCAAAGAGTTGTCATCTTTGAAATTCCATGAATATTTATTTGGTTGGGTTTTGCAGTAACTTTCAAATGCATCCTGAATTTCTTTTGCAAAATTTTTCCTAAATTCAGAATACGGAATGTCCAATGTTTCTTTAGTTAATTTATTTTTCAAAATCATCTTCAAACCCTCTTATATTATCAAGTTCAATGTTGTATCGTTTGCCGATTTTATCCACACAGGTCGCAAAATCAACTGTTTTATCAGCAAATTTGTTTTCCCATAAACAAATCAATAAGCCGATTTCTTGCGTTTTTAAGTTTAAAATCTTTGTTCCATACAGCATATAATCTTTTTCAACCATATCAAGCTCCTTTCAAGCTACACCATTCATCACTCTTTTAAACAGAAACATCAAGTATATGTGCTTGAACTTGTATCATTTCAACACAACAATTTTTGAACACCATTTGAACGACTTTTAAACACCTTTTAAACGGCATTTAAATCTTCAACTTCTTTTTCATGGTCTATAAAGAATGCATTCAATACATCCGCATCATTTCGCAGGTGCTTAACTACCGGCGCAAGATTGTAACATTCTTCAATCTCCGGCTGATTTGCCACAAAATAATCAATAACAACGGCAGTATTATAAATATTTTCCGACCATTTGCTTAGCTGCTTAAACTCCTTTGGAGTAATATTCAGTCCGACTTTTTCCATACGACCTCCTTTAATGTGTCGTATTCATTACTCAAGAGCAATAAAGAGTCAAGTACTTAAATTATGTTCTATTGATACAATTATTTACCTATATATTGAAAGTTTTGCGGATAAGAGTAAAGATTATTCATAAATATTAAATTATGTAATTTTATTTACAACAGGGAACCATGGTGTTAATATAAAAACATAACAGAGGGAATTATGACAGTAGCAAATAAAGAACGTGTAAAAAAGGCGATGAAAAGTGTTGGAATAAACACTATGACAGAATTAGCAAATGAAGTTGGTATTACCAAAAACCAGCTTTCATTAATTTTATCTGATAGGTATAACCCCATAAAATCTACATTTTTTGAATTAAGTGAAGTATTGAGAGTTACTCCCGATAAAATTATAGATTTTCAAGAGAAAAATAAGAAAAAAAGTAAAAAAATAACTAAAACTTCTAAATATTCGGCAATAGAATTATTTGCAGGCGGAGGTGGACTTGCACTCGGGCTAGAACAAGCTGGGATTGAAACAATTTTACATGTCGATAATGATAAATATTGCTGTGATACTCTATCTAAAAATAGACCAAATTGGAATGTGATCTGTTCAGATGTATCTAAAGTAGATTTTAAACCATACAAAGGCAAAATAAATATCGTTACGGGTGGCTTTCCTTGTCAAGCATTCAGTTATGCTGGTAAAAAATTAGGTTTTGAAGATACTAGAGGGACATTATTTTATGAATTTGCACGCTGTGTGAAGGAAACGGAACCTATAATCTTTGTCGCAGAAAATGTTAGAGGCTTGATTTCACACGATAATGGACGAACTCTTAAAACGATAATTGATATATTTGAAAGTTTAGGTTACAACATCCAAACAAAACTTTTAAATGCGGTAAATTACAATGTGCCTCAAAAAAGAGAACGGATTGTAATTGTTGGCACTAAAAAAGGTACAAATATAAAATTTGAATACCCAAAAGAATCTAAAAAGATTAAAACATTGCGTGATGCCTTAAAAAATGTACCAAAATCTGAAGGGCAAGCATATAGTGCTGCTAAAAAAGCAGTATTTAAACTCGTCCCACCTGGAGGTTGTTGGAGAGATTTACCATTAAATGTTCAAAAATCATATATGGGAAAAAGTTTTACCAGTGGTGGTGGTAGAACAGGAATGGCAAGAAGAATTTCTTGGGATGAACCTTGTTTGACATTGACTTGTTCTCCAAGTCAAAAACAAACGGATCGATGCCATCCTGATGAAGTAAGACCTTTTACGGTTAGAGAATATGCTCGCATACAAACTTTTCCTGATGATTGGGAATTTACCGGAGGCATTGGGCAAAAATATAAACAAATAGGCAATGCCGTTCCAGTTGAATTAGCAAGGCAAATTGGAGTACAGATTACAAAGGCTATAGATACATATACAAAATAAAGCTATAATTGCTCAGATAGTTCATGTATTACTTCCTTTATCAAATCTGTACTATCAACTTCATCTGCAATAGATACGAATGAGTGGATCAATTCATTATAGAAATTCTCATCTCCAGTTAATCTGTGCCAGAATTCTTGACCAATAATAACGGGATATTCTTCATTGATTGTTTTATAAAATTGTGATAAATTATCAGGTTCACCATATAAAACTCCAACAATACAATCAATATTTGGATTAAAGTTTGGCAAATGATTCACTCTTGCTAGATTTTTTATAGCTTTAAAATCGTCCTTTATTGAAGTTATATCTGCATGATTTATTGTGTTTGGGCCAGATTTAATTTGGCAATACTTTTTTCTACCATCGAGTGCATCCACAAATTCAATATCAATACCTGAAGTCGTAGATGCAAGTCCTGAAAGAACTTCACAACAAAAAGTCTGTATTTGTGCTCCAAAAGAAGTATTAATTGAAGTTCCTAAAATTCTAGGATATACAAGAGCTTTTGCAATACTTTCTTTTGAAGTATCGCCAAATGCAAAATTTGCTAAATAATTAATCAAAAAAGGATTAATTATAAATTCTTTTTTCTTTTTCAACTTTTTTGTATTTTTAATATGATTTTCTACAATATTATCTTTGAAGAAAGCTTTAGCTTTAGATAAGATCTCTCGTTTCTCTTGTTCGTTCATCCCAATACCTCTTTTCATAAAAATTGTATCATAAACCTGCAATTCTATTCATTTTGTAACAAAGATTCCATCTTATCATAAATATAGTTTTCGTAGTTATCAAAACTATATTTGGTTAAATAGGCATCATTGACCTTATCACCTTCAAGCGATTCATAATAGTCTAGAACTTTTAAGGGGACTCCATAATCACTTACTTGTCGTCCTTTTTGACTAATTGCATTTGTAAGTAAATCAATTAACTGTTTATTCTTATCTTTGGGCTTTGAAAAATTTATAATACGATTTTCATTTATAGCTACAAAATCTGTATCTTTATTTACTAAAAAATGATTTTTATTGACAATCTCTATATTATTAAAATTTATGGTATCTATTTTATTTTCATCTAAAAAGATTTTAAAAGAATTGTTCGCGGATGTATCATATTCAATGTATGGTCCAGCCAATAGTACATCTTTTACATTTTGAAGTATCTCAAATGAAGCTAATCTGTAAGCAACATCACGTTCATTTTCTTTTGTTGTGTTATCAATAATATAATCATTATCCAACTTATATATTTCATCAATAAAAACGAAATCAAAATCAATTTTATTTTTATCTGTAAATGATAAAAATCGTTCAGGAGTATATATGAATATATTTTTATCTTCTATTCCATCTGTTTCACTTAAAGTATGAATTTTATAATTCGTTTTTATATATTTATAATTATTTTCAGTCAAAATTCGCTCTAAATTCTCAGATAATAAAGCAACTGTTGGAAATATTAAAACAATATTTTTATATTCCATTTTTTCTATAATGTCATAAACTAAATGTGTTTTCCCGAAAGAAGTACTTGCGGATAAAAAATAACGATTTTGTTTATTTTTTTCAAATTTATCCAATATTTCTTTTTGATATCTGTGGAGTTTATAACTTTCTGATAGGTGCAATGAACTTTCATTTATCAAAGAAGCCATTGTTGTCATATCGCAGGCATTGATAGTCGTATTCTGTCCAAATTTTTTATTTAAAATATCATAATAATGTGGGATACCAATAACATTTGAAATATATTTCATAAATTTTAATTCAGCTTGAGTTATTGATTGATTTTTTAGCTTGTCAAAATAATGACAAACAGCCTTTATTAATTCGGCATCCTCTATTTTATTATCTTGATATTCATTTATCTTTTTTACAACAATACTTGCTTCTTCTCTTCTATCCATTTAAGAACCTCTTTTTTAATTTCTTTAACTTCATGCACAGGAAGAAGTATAAAAAATATTGAATACGGGATATCTAAACTGCATTTATAATCACTATAATTACTTTTTATATAATTCACGACCTTAGTAATGTTAGATTCATACGTTAATGTATTTGCACCATATACTAGTAGAATTGGATAAACTAATTTTAAATTGTATTTTTTTATTTGTTCAATAAGGTTTATGCCGTTGTATTTCCAATTTTCTAAAATTTGTTTTACACTTTCTGCATTTGGTTTTGCTGCTTCAATTTTATTATCAATAGAATAGAAAGTTTGCTCCAAGTACTCCATTGATAATGCTTTATCAATATTCTCCATAACACTTTTAATGGCACTATTATGACTTTCGTGAAATTTTACTTCGCCAAACCACAATTCTATTTGCCTACCATTGTTAAAAATATGGTAGCTGTCATAACCTTTTGTTTCAGAATTTTCTAAAGGATCAAAAAATCTGCCACGTGATATGAAGGAATCTTTTCCGTACAATGCTTTCAATATTGTACAAAGTAACACTTCACCAAAGAATCCGGCTTTAGCATTTGCATCATTGTCAATTTCATCTTTAATATATTTTATTTTGTTAGATAATGCTGCAGAATGCATATTTTGTAATTTATTGTAATCATTCTTTGGGAATGTTTCATAAGAATATTCAATAATAGAATTATATATTATTTTAACCAAATCATCAGTATTTATACAGTTATAACAGTCGTCATTTTGCGTTGAAAAACATACTCTTTCAATTCCGTGCTCTTTACAAGGAAGAGCGTATTGATAAATTATGGTTTTTTCTATTAACTCTTTTAACTTATCCCTCATTCTTAATTCCCCAATTGGTATTTGACAATTTTAAAAAAGTTTAAAATTTAAATAACAAAGTTATTCTGTATTATATATGAAATTTCCATTATAACCTAAAAAATAAACAAAAAATTAATGTTTAAACTATTCTAAAGTTTTACAAATAAAAATTCATATAACTCTCATCGATGATATCCTGTTCTATTCCGATGTAGCGGAGGGTGATGGCGGAGTATGAATGGTTGAAAATCTTCTGCAAAAGTTCAATGTTATCAAATTGTTTATAGTGGTGGTAGCCGAAGGTTTTGCGCAGAGAATGTGTGCCGATTTTGTCCTGAAGATTTAATGTTTTTGCAGCCTTATTCAAAATCCTGTATGCCTGGTTTCGGTCAAGCCTATTTCCTTGTTGCGTAATAAATAGCGGTTCCTCTTCCGGACGATCTTTTACAAAATCTTCAAGCACAACCTTTAGCTCCGGATTTAACGGAAAACGTTTGTTTTTCTTCGTCTTTTTTTCTTTAATTTCAACAAAATCCCTGCCCTTAACATCTCCGACATCGAGTTTCAAAATATCCGAAATCCTAAGTCCGCAATTTATCCCGAAAATAAAAAGCACCAAATCACGTTTCTTCCGTTTCAGCACGGCTTTCATTTTCTCAATATCCTCTCTATTTCTTATCGGTTGGACAATATTCATACTTCCTCCTATATCCCAAAATAGTCTACCCCCAAGTGGTACCTGACGAAAAACTCAAAATCTTTACTATATCTTTCGCCTGTAATGAGTTTTGAGATATAGCTTTCTGTCATTTTGAGTCGTTTTGCAAGTTTCTTTTGCGTAAATTCTTTTTGTCGCAAAGCAAACCGAATCGCAAGCTCCCGCCTGTATAAAAACACGCTTTTCGTTTTTGCCAAATTTTCATCGGCGCGTTCTTTAATATAATCAATGCTTTGTAGCTCTTTTTTCTTCATAAAAACCTCCGAAATTCTCTGGGGAAACACATCTTAACTCTGTTTCCAAGAAACATCAAGTCCATAAATTTTTGTGTCGGAATGATACAAAAGGGGTAAATATTAGTCGGAAACAGTTCCAATTTAAGGTCGGAAGAGTGATGAATATGATACGCGTAAGCCGGTGCGAAGCACTACGATAGCGACGTAGGATAATTGAGCCTATGAGCCGACTTAGGCGAATACAGGCGAAATACCCACAGGAGCCAAGATGACCAATAAAGATAAATACATATCAATTCAAGAATTAGCAGACCTTAAAGGCGTGAGCACTCGGGCGATTCGGATGTCGCGAGATAAATATGTCACCCGCGAAATTATTGTCAGAGGCGGAAAAAGTTTTGAAATTCTTTTATCAAGTATTGAGTTGGATTTACAGGAAAAATATTTTGAGCAAAAGACTCAAATAACTTCGGATTCGACCGCATTGATACCGATTTTGCCTATAAAAAATCTTCCGACTAAAGTTAATGAGATTGCGCTTGCGCGTTTGGATTTGCTTCGCGAGTGGCAAAAATACAGAAAACATCACCCTGATGGTAAAACCCGTGCCGGGGTTGAGTTTATTGAAAGCTACAATACCGGCATGTTGTATCCGCATATTTTTAAGGTGCTTGGCAAAACTTCGATTGGCTCGGTTGAGCGTTGGAAACGAAAGCTTGGAAACACGACAGATTATCATTTATTGCTGCCAAAATATGAGTATGCTACAGAGTTTCGAACGTCCTTGACCGATTACGAAAAACAGGTGTTTTTGAAAATTTTGCTGCACCCGAACAAGTTTTGTGTCGGGAAAGCCATTTCGATAACTAAGCACATTTTGTCAAAAGAAGGGCCGATAAATGTTCAGGATGTGACATTCCGCCGCTACGCAAATTGGTTTCGGGATAACCATTATGACATTTGGACGTTGGCTCGTGATGGCGAAAAGGCTTTGAAAGATAAGGTTGAACCGTACATTTTACGTGATATTTCAAAACTTGAGGTCGGGGATGTGTTTGTAGCAGACGGGCATAAACTTTCGTTCTTGGTACAAAATCCGTTTACCGGCAAACCCACAAGGGCGACTTTAATCGGCTTTTTGGATTGGAAATCGACGGCGCTTGTCGGGTATGAGATTATGCTCGAAGAAAATACCGAAAGTATAGCCTCTGCCCTTAGAAACGCCATAATCAATTTGCAAAATATCCCAAAAATCGTTTACCAGGATAACGGCAGAGCGTTTAAAGCGAAGTATTTTGTGAATACAGATTTTAAGGAAACAGGGTTTGAGGGGTTTTATGCTCGGCTTGGGATAAAGACGGTTTTTGCAAAGCCTTATAATGCAAGAGCAAAGGTCATTGAGCGGTTTTTCAAAGAATTTCAAGAAAGTTTTGAAAAACTTTTGCCAACTTATTCGGGTTCAAGTATTGAAAACAAACCCGCGCATTTTAAACGCAATGAGAAGTTTCATAAGCAGTATTTCAAGCCAAATTATTACCCGACGATTGATGAAGTTAAAATGCTTGTGGAAAAATGGCTCGAATTTAAAAACGCTCAACCTTGTCCGAATGATAAAAGCCAAACGATTGCGGAAGTTTTTGAAAACAGGGTAAAAATCAAAATTGATACGGCTCGGCTTGACGATTTGATGATGACGGCTGACATCAAGACGAT
>CANQML010000003.1 GCA_947624935.1 Candidatus Gastranaerophilales bacterium | reverse complement strand
AGTGAGTGAGGTGTTTAATGTGCCTTCGGCACAATTAGCTTTGCATAGTAGCATTCGTCATTTGGCAAGCCACTTACCATATAGAGTTTTTAGTGTACATGTCATTGCTAGGTGGCAAGCCACTCATCACATAGAGCTTTGCGAATTTGCCAATATGTCATTGCGAGCGGAGCGTCGCAATCGCAGGATTGGTGAAATCCGACGACAATGCGATTACGACGGCACTAACGTGCCTCGTAATGACGAGAACAGAGGCATCTTACAAAGCCAGCTTAATGTAAAGAACTTATCGACTTAAAGACTTAACGTCTTAACGACTTAAAAAAATGTAGGTTGGGCTTTCAGCCCAACAAGAAAATGAAAGGATAATATTATGACAAAAGAATTAGTAAATGAAAAAGTAGCAAAACAAAACGGTAGTCGTGACGCAATCCGAAGAAGAGCCCTCACCAGCTGTTGTAAGCTCACTGCGTTCGCACAACTGCATCCTCTCCAAATCGGGAGAGGAAGAAGTGAAGAGTGCCCTCTCCTAGTGGAGAGGGTTAGGGAGAGGGTTTTTCACAACAACAGCGACACTCCACAGAGCCTAATTAATGATAAGGGCTTATTCGCTTTAAAACATGTCGCCTTTACTTTAGCGGAAGTCTTGGTGACCCTTGGCGTCATTGGCATTGTAGCAGCCATGACAATTCCAAACCTTGTTCAAAGCTACAAGAAAAAAGTTGTTGAAACAAGATTGTTACAATTTTATTCAATAATGAATCAAGCAGTTAAATTGTCTGAAATTGACCATGGTGAAGAATTTTCATGGTTGCTGTTGAATTCTTCTAAAACTTGTTTAATGCCGTATTCTATAGAAGAATATTTTAATGAATATCTTGCACCATATTTAAAGAGCGCAAAAACGGAAGTAAAAGATATGAAGGCTCTTGATGGTACTACACATCCTTTCATTAATGTTTATTTTGCAAACGGCAGTGCTGTAGCTATAACAAATCAGTCTACAAAGGACAGAGAGCCTCACTTCTTGTTTTTTCCGTTTGGGTCAATTACCGAGGAGTGCAATGGCGGAATAGATTGTTTCCTTTTTTTACAAAACTTGCAGCAGTCTACATCTGCTTCTGTTTTATATCAGCATGGAGTTCAACCGTATAGCTGGAGCAATAATCTATGGGCAACAGTGACCGATAAGGATGAAATTGACAAAATATTGCGAGAAGATACCACTCGAGGATGTAATAATTTGCAGAATGATAGGGGATATTGTACAGCAGTAATTATGCGTAACGGCTGGAAAATCCCTGAGGATTACCCTTTTAAGTTTTAACGGTGTTGCCCCCTCACCCCAGCCCTCTCCCGTGGGGCGAGGGGGCATGTTTCAGTAACAGTGGCAAACCACAAGAAAGTAGGGTGGGTGAAACAATTTTCATTTCACCCACCAATTACATACTTTTGCGTCTACATCTTTATATGGATTGCTTCGTCGGGCTGCACTTGCCCTCCTCGCAATGACGGAGATAGTGGCACTCTACAGAGCCTGCTTAATGTAACCGACTTAACGTCCTAACGTCTTATCGTCTTAACGACTTTATTAACGCACTTATTCACTCTTATTAACTACCTTACTCACTTGCACGAGCGAGCTGAGGGCGAGGCTTGACGGCAAAATGACGTCAGTCATTGCAGACGTCAACCGCAGACCCGTTAAACGCGAGCGAGCAAGACTTCACCTATTCGCTTTGTAAGTTTCATGTTTGGTATATACTTTAAATGAGGACAATTATGCCGCATTTTTTTATATCATCAAACTGTGTTGACAAAGACAAAATAACCGTCTGCGATGCCGATAACTACAGGCATATCGCAAAGTCTTTGCGCATAAAAAAAGGCGAAAAACTTTTATTGGTTGACGAAAATCAAATTCGATACGAAACTGTTGTCGTAAATGTTACGGCAAGTGAGGTGATTTGTAAAATTGAAAATCGTTATAAATCTGATAGAAGCCTTCCTTTTGGATTATATCTTGCGCAAAGTCCGCTCAGAAGTGATGCGCAATCGTGGCTTGTGGAAAAAGCTTGCGAGCTCGGCGCCAAAGGGATTTATCCTGTTCACACTGACAATTGTGCTTTGCCTTTTGAAGTTATTGCAAAAAAAATAACAAAGTGGCAAAAAATCATGTACGAAGCGTCAAAACAGTGCGAGCGTGCGGATATTCCGACATGTTTTGAGCCCGATACGTTGGAAAACCTTATCGAAAAGTTCGACAGGGTAATTGTTTTTTGCGAACGCATAGCGACAAAAACACTAAAAGATATCAAGCCCGTCAAAGCGGGTGAAAATTTGCTTGTAATCGTAGGACCCGAGGGCGGGTTTTCCGATAGAGAATTTGAATTTTTTAAATCCAATAATTGCGATATGCTGACTTTGGGTAATCTTATTTTGAAGGCTGAAACTGCCGTCACGGTTGCGTTAGGAAATATTATTTATGAATTTACTTCAACAAATTGAAAACGATAAAATTTTAAATAAAATAAAGCAGGAATTTGACAACGAAATTTATCTTGTCGGCGGTGCCGTTCGTGATTTTGCGATGGGTAAAAAAACTTATGACAGGGATTTAATCGTAACCGATAGGGATGCGCGTGAGTTTTCGCTCGCACTTGCCGAAAAATTTATGGCGGTTTTTGTTCCGCTTGATGAAAAAAACAAGATTTATAGGCTCGTTTTCAGGGATAAATTGAATTATCTTGATATAACAAATCCGATAAATAATTCACTCGACGACGATTTAAAGCGCCGTGATTTGACAATTAATTCCGTTGCGGTGAATTTAAAAACGCTTGAAATCCTTGACCCGTTTGGCGGTTTGGATAATATTAAAAACAAAAAAATTAATATGATATGCGAGCAAAATTTTTCGGACGACCCTTTGAGAATGCTTAGAGCCTTCAGGTTTCATGCCGTAACGGGGTTTGAAATTTCAAAAAGTATTTTGGATTTTGTAGGTAAAAATGTCAAATTAATTCATAAACCTGCGCTTGAGCGGATAAATTATGAGATTTTAAAGATGTTTGGCGGAAATTATGTACATGAAACACTTTTGCTGGCGGATGATTGCGGGCTTTTGACTGAGATTTTCCCTGTTATGCTTGATGTAAAAAAAGTTCCGCCAAATTCGCACCACCATTTGGATTTGTTTCATCATTCAATCGAAACGGTAAAGCAGATTAACGAAATTTATAATAATTCAAGTGAGAATGTCAAAAAGCACCTCAACCGCATTGATTTTGGAGGTCTGCCAAGGATTTCACACTTAAAACTTGCGGGATTTTTGCATGATATCGGCAAATTTTCGACATGGACAATTGAGGACGGTCGCCACAGGTTCATTAAACACGATGATGTCGGGTCAAAAATGGCGCACGATATTTTAAAGGGTATGCATTTTTCAAACAAACAGGTCGAATACGTGTCGTATTTGATTAAAAACCATATTTACCCGTCGCAGGTGATGTCTGCACCCGATGTTACGGATAAAGTTATGATGCGATTTGTGAGAAAATCTGATTTGAATGCGATTGATAATATTATTCTTGCAATGGCGGACAGGCTTTCGGCGCGCGGGGTTGAGATTACGGATGAAATGGTTGAACGGAATATTACGGCTTTAAATCGTCTGCTTGAATTTTATTTGGCAAAACGTGAGAGCTTGAAACCTCTGCCAAAGCTTTTAGACGGAAACAAGGTTATGCGGATTTTGAAACTCAAACCGTCGCCGAAATTGGGCGAAATTATGGATGCACTATTGGATGCACAAATCGCGGGTGATGTGACAACTCGCGATGAGGCTGTAAAATTTGTTCAGAATTTGTAAGGATAATTATCAGGTATCTTCCAATCGTTGCGGCGAATGACTTCGGTACAATACCAACCGTTGCCGTTTTTACAGCCAAGTTTAGAATTATTATTAAGGCTATCCTCTTTTCCATCCCAATCTAATAAGTTTGGCTGCATACCGTTACCTCTATTATATTTATATCGCTTATCGTAATCGTACGTTATAATAGGTAAAAAAGCAAATACAAACCTGCATGAACCCATTGAATCATTAGAATTTTGCAAACATTTTTGGGGGTTGTTGGGATAAAAATATATTTCTCTGTTTTCATGTGTGCTAAAACCAAATGCACTACCGTCAGAAAGGTAATAAACTTTTTGTGGTCCGCCATAAGAGGTAATCGGCACATCATTAAATTCCTCTGAACCTGTTATTTTTAAATACGGAGCAAAATATTTTTTGACAACCACATCATACTTATCACCTTTATCAAACACCATGTTATGTTCATCGTCATAGTCTTGAGTTATATGGTAATCCGTCCAAGTGCTTTGCGGACCGTAATCAACTTCAGCG
Organism: Candidatus Gastranaerophilales bacterium; assembly: GCA_947624935.1. Lineage (GTDB taxonomy): Bacteria > Cyanobacteriota > Vampirovibrionia > Gastranaerophilales > Gastranaerophilaceae > SIG32. The sequence goes on along the minus strand of CANQML010000003.1, from coordinate 46,497 downwards.
AGCTTTATGGCATTATTCATTATACTGTAAAATTTAGCGAGTTTTGTTTCAACAACTTTTTTCTTATAGCTTTGAACAAGATTGGGGATTGTCATGGCAGCGACTATGCCGATGACGGCTAAGGTAACGAGAATCTCTGCCAAAGTAAAACCAAATTTTCGGTAGGGCGCCGTGCGAGCGTCAGCGAGCCCAGCCCGTAAGGTGCGGCGAAACCGCGCTTTTGCCGCACCCCGAATAATTTGGGTAGAGGCATGTTTTAAAGCGAATAAGCGAATAGGCAAATAAGCGAAGTCTTGCTCGCTCGCGTTAAACGGGTCTGCGCTTGTCGTCTGCAATGACTTAGTCATTTTCGACGACAAAGCTCGCCCTCTGCTCGCTCGCGCTAAGCCCTTATCATTAATTAGGCTCTGTGGAGTGCTACTGATACCGTCATTGCGAGGAGCGGATTTTGACAAGTGCGCCGCGCGGCGTAAGCCGCCCAGCACGTCCAAACGAGCAAAACCACGCTTTTGCGAGTTGTCAAAATTCAAGACAACGAAGTGACGAAGCAATCCACTCAATGGATTGCCGCGTCGGGCTACGCCCTCCTCGCAATGACGTGGAACGCCATGACTTTGAGCTTTGTCATTACGAGGCACGTTAGTGCCGTCGTAATCGCATAATCGTCGGATTTCACCAGTCTTGCGATTGCGACGCTCCGCTCGCATATTGGCAAATTCGCAAAACTCTATGTGATGAGTGGCTTGCCACCTCGCAATGACATGATTTAAGTTTGATTGTTCTTTTTCTTTCATTTCTATTTCTCCTTATATTGTTTATTACCTATTTTTATATACGAACTTAACGTCTTAACGTCTTAACGTCTTATCGTCTTAATGACTTCCTGTAACGTGCCTATTCGCTTATTGGCTTATCAGCTTATTTACTCTATATTTTTTGCATGCGTGCAATTTTTTCTTTAATATTAGCATTAAAATTGCATATATGCAAGTTAATGAAGAAACCCTGTTACAAAATTTGGGTCAACATATTCACAAATTGCGAAAATCTAAAAAACTCACGCTCGGTCAGGTGTGCTACGGCAGAGGTATTGAACCGTCCACTTTGTCCAGAATTGAGCAGGCTATAGTCGAACCTAAATACATTACCCTCGTTAAAATCGCTTCCGCTTTTAATATCTCCGTTTCAGAACTTTTGAATTTTTAATTTTTTTTAACCTTTACATAATTTTTGTTACAAAAATTTACAAAAAATTTTGAGCTGAAAAATTGTATTTTTTACATTTTTTGTCCGTAAATTTTAATTTTTTGACGAAAATTTTCAAAAAATTGTTTTAAAATGTTCTATTTTTATATAAATATTCAAAAATCGCTCTTTACATTAACTTAACAATCTTGTCCGATTAGGCAATTTTTATTTTTGCGCGCTTTTAATAATAATATGCTCTTGTTATAATTAGAGTATTCGATTTATGAAGATTAGTGGTGTAGAAAAAAATCAATATGAAAGCCCCAAATATAAGCCGCAATTCAATGGCTTGGGTGATATGATTTTGCAAGGTGTACAACTTTGCGAACAAAATCCTATGCTCAATGTTTCTGTGCTTGATTTATCCACTGCTATTCTGCCTCGTACTTATATCGAAACAAAAGAATCCAATATTTATGCAGGTATGGAAGCTTTGCGACGTGAGTCCTCTGGGCTTATCGTCAACTGTATTTTGCCGAGCTTTATTGTTATGGGTATGGCTTCCCTTATCCGCAATCTCGGTATTGTTAAAGGTATCAAAGGCATGTCAGGGGTTTGGGCTAATGAAGAATCTTTGAAAATTATCCAAAATTACCTCGAAAAAGCTGATGGTTCGGGTGCTAAAAAGCTTGAATCGGCTCTTACAGCCTTTGTTAATGACCTGAGTGGTGTTGACGGTAATGCCAAGCTAGCTTTTAAAGATTTTGATCTTAAGTCGGGCATTAAAAAGGTTTCAAAATCTGTTGATATTTCTCCAAAACGGCTTAAAAACCCCGAAAAACTTATTAAACGCGGTTACCTTGAAATTGCTGACAAAACTCACATGACCGAACATCTTGAACTTAACGGTAAAGTCCTTTCCAAAAACCTGAAAGGTTATTTGGAAGACTTTGTTCATGTTTATAAAGCTTCACTCAAAAACGGTGCGGATACTCCGACCAAGTTTGCCGAATTTATTAAAAATTCAATCAAACTTGTAAATTGGAAAAGTTTTGCGGGTTTGGGCATTATAATTCCGCTCGCTATCTCAATGCAGCCGATTAACAGGTGGATTACCGCAAAACATTCAGGCGTTAAAGGCGCACCTATCTATAAAGACTTTGTTGAATCAACTGATAACAAAGAACTTTCACATAAAGAAAAAGTCGCTCTGTTTAAACAAAAACTGATTTCAATAGGATCTATGTTGGGTGTGGCATTCCTTTCTATGGGCGGAAAACTTCCATGTAAACAAATGCTACAATTCAAAGGAATTTTCCCGACCATGGATCAGGCAAGAATAATCTCAACTGCGACATTTGCAAGCCGTATGGCATCATCTGAAGATAAAAATGAACTCAGAGAAGCAACAATAAGAGATATCGCAACCTTCTCAAGCTTGTATTTCTTAGGCGATTATGCGGCAAAAGGCGTTGCATCTTTGATTGAAAAAGTTAAACCTGATGTCAAATTATTGAATACCATTAAGGAATTGCCAAAAGATGCAAATATGGCTAAAAAATTCTGGCATTGGGTAAAAGACGTAAGTCTTAAATCGTCGGACGAAGTTGTCGGCAAAACCGCAAGAAATATGCGTTCCGTTTGCCAGCTCGGTAACCTTGCATTCTCGCTTTTGGCACTTGGCTTGTTTATCCCGCTTTACACCCGAACGCAAACGAATAAAAAGCGTGAGGAAGAACTCAAAAAACTCGCTCTGTCGGTTAATTCCACAAACGGTTTTTTGAAAGATCAAATTAAGTCACCTACATTTAAATCATTTTTTAGCTTACAAGAGGAACAGAAATTATGAATATACAGAACATACAACAATTTAACAATCAACAAAAACCCCACTTTACCGGATGGCTTGATGCGGGTCTGAGATTTTTGGATGTAAACCAAGCATGGGGTGCAACCGGCGTTGATTTTACGTGTATGGTTGCCCCAAGAACCATAACTGACTTTTCAAGAGGCGCTGATGCCGGAATTGAAACCGCAAGACGTGAAGCGTCCGGTACTATCAACCACGCATTAATCGGCTGCGCTTATGGTACTTTGGCAGGTATGCTTTTATCCTCTGCGATTAATGCTCATTATGGTATCAAAGCTCATAAAATCTTTGCAGATTCCGCTGTTATCGATATATTGGGTAAACATCGTTTTGATACCATGAATCTTGAAAACAGTGCCGGTGAATATGCAAAAAAAGTCGCTGAAAGCATTTCAGATAATGGCAAATTCTTATCTGATGCTGCTAAGAAAAATTTTGCGGAGACTTTGGCATCTGATATTGCATCACCCTCTAAAGACACTGCAAAATTGTTGAAAAATATCGTGCTTTCTGATTTGGGTAAAGAAACGAACTTAACCTTGCAGGCAGGTGAAAAGAAAACCGTTGCATCATTAAATGATATTGCAAGTAATATAACTTCTTTATCAAAGAATTTGTTTAAGGATAAAGTAACCAATTCATTTAAAAAGGCGGCGTCTTTTGACAGCGTGGAATTTTTAAAGACCTTGAAAAATTTTGGTATGAGAAGGTCACTTTTGGGAATTTCAATCGGCGCGGCAATCGGTTCTTGTATTCAACCCTTTAACATATATCTGACTAAGCGTAAAACCGGAAGTGACGGTTTTGTAGGTGTCGAAGGCAGAGAAAAAGACAAATCCTTTGGCTTTAAAGCGTTAAAAACAGGTGTCGCATCATTATTTGGCGCAGGCGTATACAGCTTTATAACAAACCATTCTTGGAAAAAGGCTGACTTTTTGAAAAATGTTCAGTTTAAAGGGCTAACGCCAACCATACCGCAATTTATGTTTGTCTATGGTTTAACAATCATGTCAAGGTTTATGGCTGCACGTGACAAGGATGAACTTAGAGAAGCATCGGTTAAAGATACTTTAGGATTTTTAACTTGGCTTGTCCTTGGTAACTTTGTATCTAAAGGTGTATTAAAAGCTCTGGATAAAGATTTGGTCGGCAAAACAAGAGATGAAATTGTGTACGGCGCTTTGAAAAAAGCCGGTATTTCTACCGTTAAAGACAATAAAGCCCTACCGTTCAGTAAACTTCTTAAACTCTTACCAAAGACTGACAAAATCACAAGACTTAAACTTAACAAGCTTAATATTGCACAGCTTGCAGGTTACGCATTCTCCGGCATTGTCCTTGGTCGTGGTATCCCAAAACTCAATATCTATATGACCAACAAGAGTGAACAAAAACGTGCGCGTCAGCGTGCCATGAATCCGGTAAATAATATGCTAAAACCCGAAAACATTGCATTTTTGAGTAATCAAATGAACTTTACGGCAGGTAAAATGCTTAATGAGCGTTAGCTCCTGATATTACTTCAATGATTTCTTGAGTAATAGCAAATTGTCGTGTCTTGTTGTATTGAACCGAAAGTTCGTTGAGCATTTTTTCGGCATTGGATGTTGCAGCAGACATTGCGGTCATTCTTGATGCCAATTCGCTTGCCTGCGCCTCCAATAGCGCCTGATAAATTATATTTGTTATATACATCGGAACAACTCTTTGCAATATAGTTTCCCTATTCGGCTCAAATTCCATTAGCGGATCAATTTTTTGAGCTTCCTGTTCGGGCTTTTGAACCGGCAAAACTACCCAATCTTCAACAAAATAACTCATCATGTTCTTAAATCTTGTTGTTACAATTTCTATCCTGTCAATTTTTTCTTCTACAAAGTACTTTGTAATGTCCTCTGTTATAAGGCTTGCGCCTGTAGGTGTCGGGTCATTTGCTACATTTAGATATTCTCCGACAATTTCACAGTTCAGATTCTTGCACCTTTTTTTAAGTACGGAAATCCCTTTTTGTCCGACAACAAAAAGCTTGCTTTTTATACCCTGTTTTGAATATTCTTCAATCAATTTGACGGTTTTTCTTATGATATTTGCATTGTATGCGCCTGCCAAACCTTTGTTTGAAGTTATTACAAGAATACCTGCTTCATCGACCGGTCTTGTTTTTAAAAGGCACGGGTAGTTGTCGATTGCACTTTTGATTTTTAAATTGGGATTTGCGACAGTGCCTACAGCGCCCAAAAGGTTTGCGAACATAGAATTTAATTCAGCCGTAAAAGGTCTGGAGGCTTTTACGGAATTTTCCGCACGCTTAACCTTTGCCGCAGCAACCATTTTCATCGCACGGGTAATTTTCTTTGTGCTTTCAACACTTTGTATTCTGTTTTTTATATCTTTAAGATTTGCCATAATAATTCTTTTTAAATTCTTCAAGCGCTTTGCCGAGTTCTTTTTTATCCTCATCACTCAAGGCGCTTCCGTCATTGAGGTTGTCTGATAGCGTTTTTAAGTTAGCTTTCAGGTAGGTGCACCATTCTTTTTTAAACCTGCTTATATCGGAGGTTTTTATATCATCCAAATACCCTTCGTTTGCGGCATAAAGAATGCTTACTTGCTCTGCAACGCTCAAGGGATTGTATTGCGGTTGCTTTAAGACTTCGGTCAGCTTTTCACCTCTGAGCAGCTGGTTTTTGGTAGCCTGATCAAGGTCTGATGCAAATTGCGCAAATGCTTCCAATTCTCTGTATTGCGCCAAATCAAGCCGAAGTTTGCCTGCAACTTGTTTAATTGCTTTGGTTTGTGCAGCACCGCCTACACGTGAAACCGAAATCCCAGCGTTAATTGCGGGTCTTACACCTGAGTTAAACAGGTTTGATTCAAGAAATATTTGACCGTCCGTAATGGAAATTACGTTGGTCGGAATGTAGGCTGATACGTCGCCTGCTTGGGTTTCTATGATAGGTAAAGCCGTGATGCTTCCGCCGCCAAGTTTGTCATTCAACTTGACCGCACGTTCAAGCAATCTTGAATGCAGATAGAAAACATCTCCGGGATACGCTTCACGTCCCGGCGGTCTTTTTAAAAGCAAACTCATCGCACGATAGGCTTGTGCGTGTTTTGAAAGGTCATCATATACTATTAATACTGATTTTCCCTGTTCCATAAATTCTTCGCCGATTGTAACGCCCGCAAACGGTGCGATATATTGAAGCGGCGCAGATTCATCCGCTGTCGCCGAAACTATGATTGTGTAATCCATAGCGCCTTTGTCTTGCAAAGTTTTTGCAAGCTGCGCAACCGTTGAGGCTTTCTGACCGATTGCAACGTAAATACATATAACATTTTTGCCTTTTTGGTTAATGATTGTATCAATTGCAATTGCGGTTTTACCCGTTTGCCTATCACCGATTATAAGCTCTCTTTGACCTCTACCGATAGGTGTTAAGCCGTCAATAGCCGTTAATCCCGTTAAAAGAGGTTCATGAACCGATTTTCTTGCAACAATCCCCGGTGCAACACGTTCTATCGGGCGGGTTTTTGAATATTCATAATCACCTTTGCCGTCAAGTGCTCTCCCCGTCGGGTCAATTATCCTGCCGATTAAACCATCACCGACCGGAACAGAGGCGATTTTACCCGTTGTTTTTACTGTCATGCCCTCTTTTATTTGGACATAATCACCTAAAATTACGACGCCCACGTTATCTTCTTCTAAGTTCATCGTAATCCCGAGTGTGTCTTTTCCGTCCTCAAATACGACAAGTTCACTTGCCATTACGTTACTTAGCCCGTAAATTCTTGCAATACCGTCACCGACTTCCAAAACTGTTCCCGTGTTTGAAACTTCCGTTTTTAAGTCGTAATTTTCAATTTGTTGTCTGATTATTGTACTGATTTCTTCAGGTTTTATCATACGCACCTCTTAAATTATCTAACTTGTTCTTTATACTTGTATCTATTATGTCGTCGTCAATTTTTACGACAAGCCCGCCGATTATCTCGGGATTTATTTGCCATGCGGCATTGATTTTTTTGTTAATTCTTTTTGCCAAAGCATCTGTTATTTGACTTTTATATTCGTCCTTTAATTCAATTGCAGATATTACCGTGACTGATTTTACGCCATTTTTTTCGTCTTGAAGTTTTTTGTATTCTTCAAAAATGTTTTTAAACTCACTAAATCTGCCTTTGTCAGCAAGAATTTTCAACAAATTTAAAACTTCGCTGCCGATTTCATTTTTGAATACTTCGTCAATAATTTCCTGCTTTTTATGGATTATGGGCGATGTCAAAACAGTGTTTAATTCGTTTGAACTTTCAAGAATTGTCATGACGGTTTGAAGGTCATTCAACCCCCCGTCTGATAGTGAATTTGCATACGTTTTTGCTATCATGACAACTCCTTAATACTTTGCTCGATAAGCTTTTCGTGAAGCTTTGTATCAAGCTTACTTGTGATATCCTGCCTTGCAAGCTCAATTGCATTTTTCATTGTATCTGATTTAAGCTTGGCTGACATCTTCTTTTCTTCCGATGAGATTACACGCTCAATGTTTGCGTTTATATTTTGGATTTGTTCTTCCGTATTTTTCTTGATTTCGTCGGATAAAAGTTTTGCGTTGTTTTTTGCTCCCTGTAGTTTTTCGTTGACTTCGGTATCGGTATTTTTAGTGATACGTTTTGCCGATTTCAGCTCGTCTTGTGCATTTTGCTTTTCAAGCCTTGCGTTTTCTATTTGTTTGGCTATTTCTTTTCTGATTTTTTCGGTTAATTCAGGAATATTAATTTTTGTTAAAACCACGGCAATAATTATCGCCAAAATTGCGAAATTAAATGTGTTTGTTTCAACTATTATGTCCCAAAAATTTGTCATATTCCCAGTACCTTTTGTGAAATAACCTTTGCAAGCTCTTTTTCTGTTTCTGCAAGCTTTGATTTGACGTCATCATTTTCTTCGTTAAGCTTGATTTTTCTTGAATTGATTTCTTCAATTGAGCTTGCCTTTACTTTGTCAAGCTGTTCTTTGGAATTTTCGTTGGCTTTTTTAACGCTGTCATTAATGATTTTTTTGCTTGCGTCATCGGCTTGTGAAAGTTTCATATCTCTGTCAAACAGCAGTTTTTCAGCATCCTGTTTAGCCATTTGTGCATCATCTAAGGTATCTTTAACAAGCTTTTCACGCTCGGTCATGATTTTTTCAAGCGGAGCGTAGAAAATCATGTTCATCAAAAAGACAAACACTATAAAACTTATTGCAGATACCAAAAATGTTGCGTTAAATTCCATTACATAAGTCCTACAAGTTTAGCTGCAATAACGAATGCGTAAAGTGCGCAGGCTTCTGCAAGTGCCGCACCGAGTAAGAAAAACCCGAACGCTTTACCTGCAACTTCCGGCTGTCTTGAAACGGCATCCATTAAACCCTTTGTCGCAACCCCGATACCAAGTCCGGCACCGATTGCACCAAACCCGATTGCGATACCTCCGCCCAATTGCGCGATGTCTGAAATTGTCTTTAATTCTTCCATTTTGTTCTCCTTATTTTTTAATGTTCATCACCTGTTGCCGATGAAACATAAGCTATTGTCAACATCATAAATACTGTCGCTTGAATAAATGCTACAAGCAATTCAAACAACATAACAGGTAACGGCAAAAGGTATGCGCATACACCCAGTGCAACCGTTACCAAGATTTCTCCCGCAAAAATGTTTGCAAAAAGTCGGATTGCAAGGCTCAAAGGTCTTGTAATCATTTCCAAAATCTCTACAAGCCCCGAGATAATCCCAGTAAAACTTAATTCATGCAGGAAAAATTTGAATTTCTTTTTCTTTAACCCCATAAATACGTAATAGACAAGAACAATAATTGCCATTGCGGAGGTTAAATTCAAATCATTTGTGGGCGATGCGAGTTCGCCCTGTTTTAAATGTATAATTCTTAAAGGTAATTGCCCCATAAGATTTGCAGTCAAAATAAATAAAAACAAAGATGCCACAAGCGGAACATGCCGTCTGTTATCTTTTTCTATCATAGTATCCAAAACGCCCCATATAAAGAGCATAAAGCTTTCGGCTACCGCTTGAAGTTTGTTTGGAATAATAGAGAGGTTTCTGGTTGCAATAAATGCAAAAATAAGCACAACAGCCATGGCAAACCACATTGTATAAATGGTGTCAAGATTGAACGTGTATCCATGACCGCCGATTATTAAACTGTGAACCCAATGTCCGCTCATTAACCTCTCCTTGTGAATTAATTTTAACTCATTTTTTTTTATTTGGCAAATATTTTATTTTTGTTATACAATTAACCTATATGAGGGAGCAGATTATAATACTTGACGAAGTAGATTCAACAAACATTTACGCTAAATCCCGCATGACCGAATTAGCGGATTGTACGGTTATTCGTGCAAAAAGGCAGACTGCCGGGCGTGGCAGACTTAATCGCAAGTGGGTTGATTTAGGAAATGGCAATCTTTTCATGTCTTTTGTCCTTAAACCTTCCGATACTTTTTGTGAAGTGTATTCAAATCTTACGCAGTATTTGTCTGTTGTTTTATGTAAAGTGCTTGAAGAATACGGTATTAAAACGCAAATTAAATGGCCAAATGATGTTTTAATCGATGGTAAAAAAATTGCGGGAATTTTATCCGAAACGGTCATGCAAGGAAGTTTTTTCAAAGGGCTTGCTTTGGGTATCGGTGTTAATCTTAATGCAGCGCAAAAAGATGTTGAATTAATACCTGATAAGGCTGTTACCGCGCTTAATTTGGAAATTAATAAACAGGTTGATATTGATGAATTTTTCAATAAACTTGTAAATAAATTTTTTGAGAATTATGACGAATTTTTAAGCAAAGGTTTTGAATTTATCAAATCTGAATATATATCTCGGGCATCATTTTTAGACAATGAAATATGTGTTCAGGTTTTGAATGACACAAAGCATGGGGTTGCAAAATCTGTCAATGATTTTGGTGAGCTTGTGCTGGATGACAACGGTAAAGAGTTTGTACTTACTATAGGAGATATATTATGCTAGACACGATTTTAGGAGAAGGCTTAATGATTATGCTAATCGGCGTAGGATTTGTAATGGCTTTCTTATGTATTTTGGTCTTTTCAATGAGCATTATGTCCAAGGTTGTGGGATTTTTAAACAAAATTTTCCCCGAACAGGTATATGTTGTTGAAAAACCGTCTAAAAAGTCTTCATCCGATGATGAAGCAATTGCGGTGGCACTTGCCGTAATTAAGGCTAGAGGATAAAACGAAAGGGAATATAAAATGAAACTTATTAAAGTAATGGACACTTCATTCAGGGACGGATTTCAATCCGTTTACGGAGCAAGAGTATTTGTTGATGATTTTATTCCGGCGCTTCAATCAGCAGTGAACGCCGGTATCAGTCACTTTGAGGTAGCAGGCGGTGCAAGATTTCAGTCGCCGATTTTCTACTGCAACGAAAATGCGTTTGAAACAATGGATAAAATCAGAGCTGCAGTCGGTCCTGATGTTAATCTTCAATCGCTTGCACGCGGTGTAAACGTTGTCGGACTTGATTCTCAACCAAGAGATATCATTAATCTTCACGCAAAAATGTTTAAAAAACACGGTGTTACAACCGTTCGTAACTTTGACGCGTTAAATGATGTCAATAACCTTATCTATTCCGGTCAATGTATTAAAGATAACGGGCTTAAACACGAAGTTACAATTACGATGATGGAGCTTCCGATAGGATGTACCGGCGCGCATGACGTTGATTTTTATGAAAGAGTTTTAAGAAGTATTTTAGATGCGGGAATACCGTTTGACAGCCTTGCATTTAAAGACGCATCGGGTACTTCTTCCCCGAGAAAAGTTTATGAAACGGTTAAACGTACAAGAGAAATTTTGGGCGCTGATGCTCACATCAGGTTCCATTCACACGAAACAGCTGGAACAGGCTTGGCTGCATATTTGGCGGCACTTGATGGTGGCGCGGACGGTATTGACCTTTCAATGAAACCCGTATCGGGCGGAACGGCTCAACCCGATATTGTTTCCATGTGGCATGCTCTAAAAGGTACAGAGTACGATTTGGGTATTGATATTGAAAAAATTCTTGAAACCGAAGAAGTATTCAAAGAATGTATGAAAGATTACTTCCTGCCGCCTGAGGCATTGGCGGTTAATCCGATGATTATCCAATCACCGCTTCCCGGCGGTGCGTTAACTGCAAATACGCAAATGTTACGCGATAACGGTATTATGGATAAATACCCCGAAATCGTTGCCGCTATGAAAGAAGTTGTTGAAAAAGGCGGGTTCGGCACATCTGTTACGCCCGTTTCACAATTCTACTTCCAGCAGGCATTTAATAACGTTATGTTCGGTAAGTGGAAGAAAATTGCCGAAGGTTACGGGAAAATGGTTCTCGGATATTTCGGTAAAACTCCTTGTGAACCCGACAGTGACGTTGTAAAACTTGCATCAGAACAGTTAAATCTGAAACCTACATCGGAAAAAGTTGTTGATATTAACGATAAAGACCCGAGCAAAGGTATTGAAGCCGCAAGAAAAATGCTTAAAGACGCTAACCTTGAAGAAACGGAAGAAAATATCTTTATCGCCGCAGCTTGTAAGGAAAAAGGTATTTTGTTCCTTGAAGGTAAAGGCACAATCGGCGTTAGAAAATGCGAACCTAAAAAAGAAAAATCAGAAGGCTCTGCAAATGCTTACACAGTAACCGTTAACGGCAAAAAATATGCTGTTGCGTTTGAAGGCGAGAAAGCAACCGTCAACGGAAAGCTTTACGATTTCAGCATAAAAGAAGGAATTGAAGCTTCAAAAGCCGCAACAGGTGAAGGTACTCCGGTTAAGGCAGCTTTACCCGGAACAGTCTTGAAAGTTTTGGTTGAAGAAGGCGATAGCATTGCAGAAGGTGACGTTATTGCAGTAGTTGAGGCTATGAAAATGGAAACCGAAATTAAATCACCTGTCGGCGGTACGGTTCATTCGGTTGAAATTGAAGTTGGTAATCATGTTCAAACAGGGCAGGTATTGGTTACTGTCGGTTAGGAGATTAAAAAATGAATATACAAGATAGTTTAATAAAATTATGGGAGTCAACGGGTATTGCAAACCTTATCCAACCCGTTGACCCGAATATCACAAGCGGTGCGGAGCAGTTTTTGCATCAATACGGTTCGCCGATTATGCTTTTAATCTGCTGTTTTCTCTTATGGTTAGGTATAAAAAAACAGTATGAACCGCTTTTGTTGGTGCCTATTGCTTTTGGCGGTTTGTTATCAAACATTCCCGTTGCAGATATTGCAGGAGCGCATGGCTTTTTGGGAATAATTTATGAAGCGGGTATTCATCAAGGGCTTTTCCCTTTGATAATATTTATGGGTGTCGGTGCAATGACGGACTTCGGACCTTTAATTGCAAACCCTAAAACCGCACTTTTGGGCGGTGCGGCACAATTTGGCATATTTGGCGCTTTGCTTTTGGCATTGTGTGTTTTCGGATTTACCCTTCCACAATCTGCCGCAATCGGTATCATTGGCGGCGCGGACGGCCCAACCTCAATTTATGTAACATCTAAACTTGCGCCTGAACTTTTGGGCGCAATTGCAGTTGCGGCATATTCTTATATGGCACTGGTTCCCGTTATTCAGCCGCCTATTATGAAACTTTTGACAACTGAAAAAGAACGTAAAATTCAAATGCAGCAGCTCAGAACTGTTTCAAAGCGTGAAAAAATCGTGTTCCCGCTTTTGGTTTTGGGGCTTTGTATAATATTTTTACCCGATGCTTGCCCTTTAATCGGTGCTTTGACGTTCGGTAACTTATGCAAAGAATGCGGTGTTGTCGAAAGACTTTCCGATACTATGCAAAATGCTTTGATTAACATTGTAACCATATTTTTGGGACTGTCTGTCGGTTCAAAGCTTTCGGCAGATCAGTTCTTGACAATGCAGACATTGTTTATTTTGGTTTTAGGTATAACTGCATTTGCACTGGCAACCGGCGCAGGTGTTATATTTGCCAAAATTATGAATTTATTCTCTAAAAATAAAGTTAACCCGTTAATCGGTGCGGCAGGCGTTTCAGCCGTTCCTATGGCCGCACGTGTTGCAAATAAAGTGGGTTTGGAGGCTAACGACCAAAACTACTTATTGATGCACGCAATGGGTCCAAATGTAGCAGGCGTTATCGGCTCCGGTGTCGCCGCAGGTATCCTGCTTGCACTGTGCGGATAAAAATTGTAAGACAGCCGATAGGCTGTCTTTATTTTTCTTTACAATTGTACTAAGTTAAATTATAATTGTATAATTGTTTTATGGATTTAATCGTTCAAAAAATCGGAATAATTAAAAATGAAATGTCCCATTTGTGGAATGCTTTGATAGTTTTGATAGGCGGAACAATAGGACTTTTGTTTACTCAATTTACAATTAAAACTTTTGTCCTTATAATTTTAGGTATAGGTTTTGGTATTTTGTTATTTAATGCTTATATGGTTCGCAGAGTAGCATTATTTGAATTATTAAATCAAATGAACAAGGAGAAGGTATGGACTACTCATTAAATTGGTTTCAAGCTTTAGTTTTGCTTGTGTTAGCATTATTTTTTGGTTACGTTGGTTATGTGTTCAATCAACCGCTTGAACCTAAAAAGAAGGACTAAAGCGTTATGTCAATTGTTTTGCCAAGTTTTTCAACAATCGGTTCAACAAATTCCTGAAGCTTTTGTTTCGACGGGTTACTTTTCAAAAATTGTAAAATATTTTCTGACGCATCAGCAATTTCGGGATATTTATCCGTAATTTCTTTACCTATCTGTTGAAGGTAATATCTGTAACCTCTGTTTCCCGCCGCTTTTAAGGGCGTTTTCCAAAAAGTGTCAACTATCGGCTTTAAATCTGATACGGATTCATTTTGTATCATTTTTAAAGTTGTTGTTTCCAAAATTTTTACTGTGTCTGTTTTTATACCAAATGAGGGTGATTGATTTGTAATTTGCATACTGTATTAATTCTTGTGAAAAAAATTTTTTGCTCAATTTTATATTTTTTGTAATAAAATGTAACTATGAGTGATATGTACAAAGCTGCAGGTGTAAATTTATTTGAGGCGGAAAAGTTGTCGAAACTTTTATCTAACGGGGTTTTAGGTGAAAATTCTTCTGCTTTTGCAGGCAGTGTATCACATAACGGGTTTAGAATACTTAACTGCTGTGACGGTATCGGTTCAAAAATCATTCCGCTTTATGACCACAAATTATACAAAACTATTGCAATCGACCTTGCGGCTGCAAACTTAAACGATATGGCAACGCGTGATGCCAAAGCTGTCGCATTTTCCGATTATATTGCAGTCAGCAAACTTGATAGTGTTGCTGTTTCACAAATTATAATTGAGCTGCAAAAAGTTCTTGCCGATTGTAATTGTACACTTGTGGGCGGTGAAACATCAGAAATCCCGGCTCTTTTAAAAGAAGGCGCTATTGATATTTGCGGGTTTGCAATCGGTGTTGCCGATGATAAAAAGCCGGCGCATGTCTGCGATAATGACGATATCGTTGCATTTTGCTCTAACGGTATTCATGCTAACGGATTTTCACTCATTCGCAGGTTATATTCTGACGGCAAGTTATCCGAGTTTGATTTTGAAGAATGCTTAAAACCTTCTCATATTTATTACAATACGGTAAGAAAGCTCTGGGAAAATAATTTAATTAAATCAGGTGCAAATATTACAGGCGGCGGCATAATTACAAATTTGAAACGTATTTTACCAAAACATTTGTCATTAGAGCTTGATTTTTCAAAAATTCCGCCACAGAGAATTTTTAATAAACTTTATGAAATTTGCGGCGATGAAATATATGACGTATTTAATTGTGGTGTAGGATTTTGTGTTGTTACAAACCGTGTCAATGAAGTTTTGGATATGTGTAAGGATTTTTCACCGTTTGTTTTTGGAAAGGCGGTTAAAAAATGAAAAAAATAGCTGTTATGGGCTCCGGTAACGGGAGCAATTTTGAAGCTATCGTTAATTACTTGAAAGATGTTGAAATTACTTGTCTTTCGGATAATGTGAACGCTTATATTTTAGAACGTGCCAAAAGGCTTGATGTGCCATTTAGGTATCTTCCGTTTGAGGAGAATGCAAGTTATTTTGCCTCACATAATTTTGATTTAATCGTTCTGGCAGGTTATATGCAAATTTTGCCTGATGAAGTTTTAACTTTGGGCAAATTTATAAACATTCACCCGTCGCTTTTGCCCGCATTTAAGGGCAAAGACGCTATTCAAAGGGCTTTTCTTGCAGGTGTAAAGGTTTCGGGTGTTACAGTTCACTGGGTTACAGGAGATGTGGATGGAGGTAAAATTATAGCACAATACCCTGTTTTAATCGGTAATACAACCCATATTGACGAATTTGAAGCTGAAATCCATAAAATTGAACATCTACTTTACCCTGTTGTTATTGATAAAATTTTAAAGGATGAAGTTTTTGATTTTCAAGATTTGATAGGCGGTTGCGGAGGCTGCGGCAAATGTCATTAGATATTTGGGTCTATGGTTCCGGCGCAAGAGAGCGGGCAATATTTGAATCTTGCGAAAAGTCGCCGCTTTGTAAATCGGTAAAACTTGTTAATGAATTTTGTGTTGAAAATTTGCCTGATTTAATAATATTTGGACCTGAACAGCCAATTTGTGACGGGCTTGTCGATAAATATTTAAAACTCGGCGTTCAATGTATCGGGGTAAATCATAAATTTTCGCGTCTTGAAAGCTCAAAACTTTTAGCAAAAAGCTTTATGGTAAAGTATGGGATTAAATGCGCTAAACTTTTGCCTGTTGAAAGTAATGTTTTTCCGCAAGTAGTGAAAGCGGTCGGGCTTTTTAAGGGAAAGGGCGTTAAGGTTGTGTATAACCAAGAGCAAAAAAACGAGTTTACGAGAAAGTTGAATGCAAGATACTTTATTGAAGAATACTTAGACGGTGATGAAATCTCTTTGATGTCGTATTTTGACGGTAAAAAATTAATCAATTTTTGTCCGGCGCGTGATTTTAAGCGCTTAAACGATGATATTAATTCTCCAAACACGGGCGGAATGGGAGCTTATTGTCCCGTTGATTTGACTGATTTTCAGCTCAATAAACTTAATGCGTATCTTTTAAAACTTCAAACTGCTCTAATTAGTGAGGGGGCTGATTTTAAAGGATTTATTTATTCAGGGCTTATATGGGCAAATGATGATTGGTATGTTTTAGAATATAACGTAAGGCTTGGCGATCCGGAGTGTCAGGTGATTTTAAATCATCTTAAAAATGATTTTTTATCAATAATTTTAAACGGTGAAGTTCCGCAATATAATTCCGGCTACAGCGCCTGTCTTACGATTGCCTCAAAAGGGTATCCCGATAACCCTTTGAAAGGTGATGAAATTATTTTGCCAAAATGCGATGATATAAAAGTGTATTTTGCAGGCGTAAAAGAACAAAACGGCAAATTGTATTCAAATGGCGGTCGTGTTTTGTCGCTTTGCACTTCGGGTAAAAATCCGTTTGAAAAGCTGTACGATTTTGCCGATAAAATTCAAATGCAAAATAAAATTTTCAGAAATGATATTAACATTTCATAAAGTCTTGTGTATAATAAATATATAAGAGGTTATATATGTCTATAGATGATGCGTTGGTAATGATACTTGCAGGCGGTGAGGGTAAAAGGCTTTATCCCTTGACAAAAGACAGGGCAAAACCGGCTGTGCCCTTTGGTGGGCGGTACAGAATTATTGATTTTGTAATAAATAATTTTGTTAATTCGGGCTTTTTTAAGATAAAAGTTTTAACCCAGTACAAATCTGATTCGTTAAATAAACACATAACCCGAGGCTGGGCACTTTCGCCGTTTTTAGACCAGTATATAGATTTGGCACCGGCTCAGATGAGAACGGGTAACGACTGGTATAGAGGTACTGCCGATGCTATTTTTCAAAATATTTTTCACATTTTAGATGAAGACCCAAAGTATGTTTGCATTTTTGGCGGTGACCATATTTACAAAATGGATGTATCGCAAATGCTTGATTTTCATAAATCAAATAACGCTGATTTATCAATCTCGGCTATCCCTATTCCGATTGAAGAAGCATCAGAATTTGGAATTATAGAAGTTGATGACAATTGGAGATTGGTAAATTTTGTTGAAAAGCCAAAGACTCAGCCAAAATCAATCCCAGGCAATCCGAATATGTGCCTTGCATCTATGGGTAATTATATTTTTGAACAACATATTTTGCTTGATGCTCTATATAAAGATGATAAGATTGAAACTTCAAGTCATGACTTTGGAAAAGACGTTATCCCCATGCTTTTGAATGAAGGAAAAAGGATTTTTGTATATAATTTCCACGATAATTCATTTGCGGGTGTAACGGATACGGAACGCGGTTATTGGCGCGATGTTGGAAGTATTGACGCGTATTGGCAGGCGAATATGGATTTATTGCAGGCTGAACCCGAGCTTGATTTATATTCAAAGGAGTGGCCTTTGAGAACCTTTAACTACAACTATCCTCCGGCAAAATTCATCTGGCAAGAAGGCGACAGGGTCGGTATGGCAACCAATTCTATGGTATCTGAAGGCTGTATTGTTTCTGGCGGTATGTTATCGCACTGTATATTATCGCCAAAGGTCAGAATTAACAGCTATTCTCAAGTGGTTGACAGTATTTTAATGGAAAATGTTGAAGTCGGCAGATATTCAAAAATTCGTAAAGCCATTATTGATAAAAATGTCAAAATCCCGCCGAATACCAGAATAGGTTACAACTGCGAGGAGGATATACAAAGAGGATTTCATGTCTCGCCAAACGGTGTGACGGTTGTACCTAAAGGTGCTATTCTTTAGTTAATATTTTGTAATAATTTGCATATTCAGGGCAATTTTGCTCCTTGAGTTGCTTTACATATTGGTGTATGGTAAATCGTGTAGGCAATATTTCAACTATTTTAAATTACGGTAATTTAAAACATAAGTCCGTGCAATTTGCCTTGAATGTATCAGGAAGTAATAAAAAACTTCCGACTATGAGTAAAAAAGCCGATCATGCGGTTAAATGGATTGGTAAAAACTTGTCCTCCGCTGAAAACAGACTCATTCTTGGTGCATCGGCACTTTTAACTCAACCTTTTATTGAAGCTTCCAATAAAAAAGTAGATGATAAAACACGCTATTACGCTATGTGCAGAACTATAGCAAAAATTATTGCCTGCACTTTTACGGGATTTACAATTCGCAAATTATGTATTAAATCTATAAACGCATTTACCAAATTGCCAAATGAAATTACCGACACAATGAAGTTTAAAAAACTTCGTTCATGCCTGTTACCTACCATTGAAATTACAAAAGACAGACTTGAACAGCACAAAAACACTCTGGGCACGTTACTGGCGCTTGATGTGATGATATTTACAAACTTTTTTGTTGACGCTCCGTTGACAAATTTATTGACAAATTTGTTTGTAAAAGGAGGTCGCAAAAATGAGTAAGTTTATGCAGCTTTTTATAAATACTATTTATGAAAGGTTTTCGGCAAATCCTGCTAAAATGCTCATCTATACTGGAGTTTTGGGCTGGTTTTTATCTTCTACCGCTCAAATTTCAGCAATCGCCGCAAACAAAAATATCCCGAAAGAACAAAAGTATTTCTTAATCCCACAAGAGATTGGCGACGGTGCTGTTAATATTTTATCTTTCTTTTTAATTACAAGCGCAATAAAAGGGTATGCGTCCAAACTGGTTTCTTCCGGCAAACTTGCTAATATTAAAATAAGAAAATTCTTAACTGATTCAGGAATTAATATAAAAACAAAAGATGGCTGGAAAATTAAAGACGATAATTTTGATTATTCAAAATTTAACATAAAAGATTTGCCAAACTACGATTCAATAAAAGACGACTATGAATCGTTTAAAAATGGCATGGAAGTCATTGGAATGACTGTTGGTTCCATAATTTCCTGCAATATAGTTACTCCGTTGGTAAGAAATATGTATGCATCTTCAAGACAAAAAGCAAAGCTTGCTAAAATGAATAAAACACAGCTTACGCATCCAAGAGGTATTTCAATGGATGCTTACAGAAATATGGCATACGCAAAATACGGGAATTTAAAAGTATAATGTTATAAATCCTGCGGCAATTGCTATTATCATCAAGGCAAATGCAGCGGCAAGTTTTATAAATGAATTATCTTTATATTCGCTATGGTTTAATTTGCTTATGATAAGTCTTGAGTAATCATTTCTCCATTCGTTTTTTGTGCGTTCAAAAGAGTTATGGAGCATTCGTTTGAAGGCATACATATCTTCTAAATCTTTTCTTGCCAATGG
The DNA here is from genome assembly GCA_947624935.1 of Candidatus Gastranaerophilales bacterium. Taxonomy (GTDB): domain Bacteria; phylum Cyanobacteriota; class Vampirovibrionia; order Gastranaerophilales; family Gastranaerophilaceae; genus SIG32. Next base: position 27,034 of record CANQML010000003.1, on the reverse strand, counting down.
ATTTGATATGGCAGTCTTTTTTATTCTCAAACTTTCCGCCTCATCGAGTTCGCTATCAATGTATGCGGATATGTTTTGCTTAAATGCCTCATACTGCTTTGTGTTATAGGTGTCGAGGATGTTATTTGCTATTTTTTGAGAGCGCATGTATATTTCTCTGCATTTTGAACATTTTTTTAAATGTTCATCAATATAATATTTCAATTTATCGGTGAGCTTGCCTTCTTCGTAAAAGGGCAGAAGTGATATAACTTGTGAACATGTCAATTGCATAATTTTCCTCCTTATATGTACGATTTCAATCCGTCCTGCAATCGTCCTCTTGCTCTTGCAATACGTGATTTTACGGTGCCGACATTTGAGTTTGTCGCAATCGCTATTTCTTCATAACTTAATCCTTGTAATTCGCGCAAGATAATCGCTATTCTAAACTGTTCCGGCAATTCTCTTATAGCTTTTTTAATCATATTTTCAAGCTCATTAGAAAGACATTTTTCGTTTGGTTTACATCGTTTGTCGGGGAGCTGTGTTTTTATTTCATCTTCTTCATCAATTGAAATCATATCCGGCTTGCGTTGTTTTTTTCTTAATTCATCAAAAAACAGATTTGTTATTATTTGGTTTAACCAGCCTTTAAAATTCTTTGGGTTTTTTAGCGTATGTATATTTTTTGCAACCCGAAGCAGTGCTTCCTGCGTTAGGTCGGAAACATTATCTTTACTAAGGTAAGAAAACGCCGCAAAAACATTTTTCTGCTCACGTCTTATCAGTTCTTCCAGAGCTTTCAAGTCGTCGTTTTGTGACAGAACAATAAGCTCTTCAAGGGATAATTTCTTATACTGAGCCATACTAATATGGTAAGCAATACAGGCGGCAAATTACTCATTCTTTACTATATGGCAGGATGGTTATATTTTTATTATTAAAATCATAACTTGTCTGATATATAGCCGCAAACGGCGCTATATGCCGCAACATAAGGGGATGAAAGATAGATAAATCCGTTTGTGTTACCCATTCTGCCCAAGAAATTTCTGTTTTGGGTTGAAAGACAAACTTCATTATCAGCCAAAATTCCGGCATGGATTCCAACACATGGCCCGCACCCCGGCGGCAATACAACTGCATTTGCCTCTATAAATATTTTTATCAAACCTTCATCTAGCGCTTTTAAATAAACATCACGGGATGCAGGGCAAATAAGCGTTCTTACCTTAACTTTTTTACCTTTTAATATTTTTGCCACAACTCGCATATCTTCAATTCTGCCGTTTGTGCAAGTGCCGATATAAACCTGATTTATTTCAATTTTACCAAGTTCATCAACTGTTTTTGTGTTATCAACCGTATGCGGACAAGATACAGTGTGCTTTATATCTTCTGCATTGATTTTTATTATTCTTTCGTAAATCGCATCGCTATCGGGCTTTATGCTTTTAAATTCATCTTCTCTGCCCTGTTCTTTTAAATATTCTTTTGTCTTTTCATCAGCAACAAACAAACCCGCTTTTGCGCCCGCCTCAACCGCCATATTTGCAAGTGTAAATCTTTCAGACATTTCCATATTGTCTATAGTGTCGCCACAAAATTCCAGCGCCTTGTATGTAGCGCCGTCAGCACCGATTAGCCCGATTAAATGCAGCATTAAATCTTTTGAACAAATTCCTTCTTTGAATTTGCCGTTAACTTCAATTTTGAAGGTTGCTGGAACTTTTAACCAGGTTTTTCCAAGCGCCATTGCAACAGCGACATCTGTTGAGCCCATGCCTGTTGCAAAAGCACCGAGTGCGCCTGAAGTGCATGTATGAGAATCCGCTCCGACTAAAATTTCAAGCGGGTTTACAAAGCTTTCAACAAGCCTTTGATGGCAAACCCCCGAGCCGGATTCTGACAAAACAGCGCCATAATCCCGAGAAAATTCCCTAAGCGTTGTGTGCATATTTGAAAGCTCTTTTTTGGGACTTGGGGATGCGTGGTCGATAAAAAGTATTGTTCTTTCGGGGTTGAACAGTTTGTCTTTGCCCAGTTTTTTAAATTCCTGAACGGTCAAAGGCCCCGTTCCGTCCTGAACTGCACAAACATCAACATTTGCGATAACAAGCTCACCTGCTTTAACGGGTTTTCCTGTGTGCATTGATATTATTTTTTCCGCCAAAGTTTGTCCCATAATTTCTCCTTATGACTTTAGTATATCATAAAAAAAGCCTCTTAAAAAAGAGGCAATGCTGAGCAATCAGAAGAGTTGAGGATTTACATAATCATCTTAAACTCCTCGATTTATAAAACATTATCCGAAATGTTAATTATTTGCATAAAAAAACAGCTCTTACGAGCTGTTTTTAATATTGTCCGAAAATACTATTCTTTTAAAAAAGATTCGTAATTTCTTGCCAATAAGTGCGTTCTTACTTGATTTATCAAGTCGAGTGCAACACCGACCATGATTATTAACGACGTTGCGCCGATACCTTGCAGTGTTTTAATATTAGTTATATAACTTGCAAGTGACGGAACAAGTGCTATAATACCCAGTCCCATTGCGCCGATAAAGGTTGTCTTACTCAATATTTTATCAAGTGCTTCAGCCGTCGGCTTTCCGGGTTTAATACCGGGGATTGACGAACCGTATTTTTTAAGGTTGTCGGCAATGTCTTTTGGCTGCATATTAGGCATTATAGATGCGTAGAAGAAGGTTAAACCTACAATCAACACAAAATATAATACATAATACGTAATCCCGCTCGGACTTAATACCTGATTAAGCATTATAACAATGTTTTTAACTGCTTCCGAGCTAAAGTTTGCCTGTCCGACCAAACTCAATACGGTTGACGGGAAAAGTAATATCGCAATCGCAAAGATAATCGGCATTACCCCGCCGGGGTTAAGCTTGAACGGAATAAACGAGTTCATTCCGCCATAAACTTTGTTTCCGACCTGTCTTTTCGGATTTACGATAACAACTTTTCTGACAGCTTCCTGCATAATTACGATGAATACCATTGCGGCAAAGAAAATCGCCAAAAGTGCCGCCAAGCCAAGCTGTAAAGCAGAGCTGTTTGCAACCATTTGCGCTGTTCTTGACGCATAAACAGGTATACCTGACAAAATACCGACAAAGATGATTAAAGAACCGCCGTTGCCGATACCTTTTTCGGTTATAAGCTCTGATATCCACATAACCAATACTGAACCTGCTGTCAATACCAAGATTGAACTTACAAAGAACATCAACGGATTTAAGTTAGGTAATACCGCACCCGGTAAATGATGCAAATAAAGCATAAAGATTACCGATTGAAATACTGCCAATACTACCGTAAATATTCTTGTGTACTGTGATAATTTTCTTCTGCCGGCTTCGCCTTCTTCTTTTTGCAATTTTTCAAGCGAAGGAATTACGACAGAAACAAGCTGAATGATAATTGATGATGTGATGAACGGTCCTATGCCCAGTGCAAATATTGATACCGTACCCAACGCACCGCCCGAGAACAAATCCAAAAATCCGATGATGTTGTTTCCTTGAGCGATGTTTGAGAAAACCTGATTGTTAATCCCGAATAACGGCATCTGAACACCAAGTCTGAACGCAGCAATCATCAAAAACGTAAACAAAATCTTTTGTTTAAGCCCGGATGCCTGCCACATCGACATCAAATCTTCAGTTGTAGGCATTTTAATTCCCATTATACCAACTCAACCTTTCCGCCTGCTTTTTCTATTTTTTCTTTTGCCGAAGGTGTAACGTAAGACGCCTTAACCGTTACGGCTTTTTTGATTTCCCCGTTTCCGAGTACTCTCAAACCGTCTGATGACGGGTGAACTCTCTTAGCTTCTTTCAGGCTTTCCAAAGAAACTTCTTTAAGTCCCAATTGAGCAATTCTTCCTACGTTGATTTCAGCATAGTTAAGTTTATTAATAACTTGAAATCCTTTTAATTTAGGAAGTCTTCTGTAAGCAGGCATTTGACCGCCTTCAAAACCGCGTTTTGCACTGCTGCCCGAACGCTGTCCTTCACCGTTATGACCGCGGCAAGATGTTTTGCCGTGTCCTGATGATCTGCCTCTGCCTACTCTTTTTGATTTTTTTGTTGAACCTTCTTTAGGTTTTAAGTCTTCTAATGTAATCATTTTTATCTTTCCTTATAATTTTACCGCTCGCTTTTCACTATTGTTACACGAGTAACCGTACGCGGTCTGCTTTTATTCTACCACTTCAAGAAGATGTGATATTTTATTTACCATACCCATTATAACGGGTGTTTCGGCATGCTCAACCACTTGATCTTTTTTAGAAAAACCGAGTGAAGATGCCACTTTCTTTTGCGCTTCTGATGCGCCGATTAAACTTTTTACAAGTTTAATTTTTATAGTATTTGCTTTTTTTGCCATTATTTACCTTCCTTAGTTTAAAAGTTCTGCCATTGTTAAACCGCGTTTTTTAGCAACATCATTGAACGGCGTAAGTGATTTAAGCGCATTGATTGTTGCATAAGCCGCGTTTAGCGGTGATTTTGAACCTAATGATTTTGCAAGAATGTTTTCAATCCCTGCAAGTTCCAAAACAGGTCTGACAGCGCCGCCTGCAATGATACCTGTACCTTGTGATGCAGGTCTAAGCATTACAGAGCCTGCACCTGATTTACCTGTTATCGGATGAGGTATTGTGGTTTTGAATATAGGAACCGTGATGAGGTTCTTTCTGCCGTCAGCTATTGCTTTTTGTATCGCAATAATAACTTCGGATGCTTTGGCACAACCGATACCAACCTGACCTTTTTTGTTTCCGACAATTACGATTGCGCGGAAACTCAATTTTTTACCGCCTTTTACAACCTTAGTTACACGGCTTATTTGTACTACTTGTTCCGTCCATTCGCTTTGGGGTTTTTCTTCGATTGTTTCGATTTTTTGTTTTTTACCCGATCTTGAACGTCTTTTTGATTGTCTTTCAACAGGCAATTCTTCAGGCGCTTCTTCAACGGTTTCTTCAGCAGTTTCTTTTACAACTTCTTCTGTTACTTCTTCGGTTGTTTCTGCTACTGTTTCTTCTGTTTTTTCGGCTGCTTCTGCCGCTTTTTCTTCAACGTTTAATTCGTCTTTCATTGTCTACCTTTCATTGTTTAATTTCACTCATACACCAAAAATAAGCTTATTTCAAGCTGTTTGGTAAAAATATGTGAGATAACTTTTCTGACAAGTGTTAGTCTAACATAAAAGATTTTTATTTGCAAGCATCCGTAAAATTTATTTTGGTAATTTATTTTCTTTTAGGACATAATCAGCACAAGAAAAGCCGGAATACACGCTGTTACTTGCCTTACAACCTTCTGCTAAGCCAAATGGAGAAAAAGTACCTTTGTCAGTTATTTTAAATACAAAAACATCCCTGCCTACCTCATTAGGCTTTTTATCGCCGTTAAAATCCAAGTAAAATGCTAAGTAATCCGGTGTTCCGGTATAAATATCAAATGTCAGATTTGTACCGTCAGCAAGTCTAACCGCGCAGGCATAGGATCCAATATAGCCTTTACCGGCTACGTTGGCAGCATCATTTCCTTTAAATCGCTTTGTTACATCCTCACTCCAACAGCCGACGGGTGCCCTTACTCCACAACCGCAGTCTTTATTTATTCTTAAATATTTTTTATACATTTCGTAAATATTTTTTACTGAATCTGTGTTGGTATCTATCAAATTCCATTCGCTAAACGGATAATCAATTTTTACGAGTTCAGTTGCCTGTGAAAGCATTGCGTATGTTTTTTTGAGTTGGGTAACAATAACTTTTTCCTGATAATTTTGAACCAAATTAGAAATAGTCATGGCAGCAACAATGCCGATGACCGTCAAAGTGATTAAGACCTCAGCCAATGTAAAGGCGGCTTTTCTTAAAGTCGTTAAGTCGTTAAGACGATAAGACGTTAAGTCGCTTACTTTAATTAGGCTATATGAAGTGCCAATGTTCTCGTCATTACGAGGAGCGTAAGCGACGTCGTAATCGCATAATCGTTGCATTTCACCAACTTTGCGATTGCGACGCTCGGCTCGCATATTGGCAAATTCGCAAAGCCCTAAGTGATGAGTGGCTTGCCACCTCGCAATGACTCTACTTCTTGTAATTTTCTTTAATTGTTTCATCTTTATTGCTCCTTTTCTAATAATTTATTTTCATATACGAACTTAACGTCTTAACGACTTAAAGTCCTAACATCTTTTAAACAAAAAATACATGCCATAAACACGCATTACAATCATGTTTATACCATATAATCTTCAAAATAGCAATACTTTTTATTTGTATTATTTGCTATATCTTTATTTATGGGTAAAAAAATGAGTAAAGTTTTTCATAAGAAATTCGGCAAGCGGGTGCGTGAACTCCGTCTTGAAAGAGGTATGACTCAAGAACAGCTCAGTTTTGAAATTGGTGCAGATAACTCATATATCGCTAATATTGAAAACGCTCACAGAGATATCCCGCTTTCAAGAATAAGAATGATTGCTAAAGCGTTGAATGTTGAACCGTATGAACTTTTAAAGTTTTGATTTTATTATTTCGTCCAATTTGCCAAGCATACATTTTTTGAAATGTTCGCACATTTCCTTCGTCTTTGCCTCAAATCTCAATGTAAAAACAGGTTCTGTGTTGCTTTGACGAATTAGCGCAAACCCGCCGTCAAATACAATCCTCATCCCGTCAAGTGTTATAATATCCTTGATTTCGGCACTAAACATATCTTTATGTATTTCAATATATTCTTTTAATTCTGTCATAACGGGCTTTTTAAGCTCATTCGGGCAGGGAAATCTCACCTCATCAGACGTATAAACCGCATTAAAGGGCTTTAACAAATCACTAAGTTTGAAATTGGGATTTTCGGCTTTGTTTTTTGAAATTATTTCTATAATTCTGCAGCCTGCATAAATCGCGTCGTCAAAACCGAAATATCTGTCCTTAAAGAATGTGTGACCGCTCATTTCGCCTGCTAAAACGGCGCCAGTTTCTTTCATTTTTTCTTTTACATAGCCGTGACCTGTTTTGCACATAACGGCTTTTGCGCCCGTACTGTTTATGGTATCAAACAAAACTTGCGAACATTTAACCTCCGATACAACCGTCGGCATTTCTTTGCAATTTTTAATTAAGTCTGTTGCATAGATTAAAAGCAGCTTGTCGCCCGTCAAGGTTTGCCCCTCGCTTGTTATAACCCCAATTCTGTCGCTGTCACCGTCAAACGCAATCCCGACATCCGCTCCCGTTTCAACTACCGTTTTTTTGATTGTGTCCAATGTCTTTAAATCACTCGGATTTGGGTGGTGGTTCGGGAAATTGCCGTCGGGTTCGGAAAACAGTTCAACGACTTCGCACCCCAATTTTTTGTATAATTCGGGCGCAACAATTCCGCCAGTTGCGTTTGCGCTGTCGACAACAACTTTAATGCTTTCCCCGATTTTTCCGAAACGTTTTAGCATATCATTTATGTAATCGGGAATGATATTGTATTTTTCGGCTTTGGGGCAATTAAAGTCGGGTTTTTGCCAATTTTTAAACGTAAGCTCTTTAACCTCTTTTATTTGATTTTCGTTTAAAGTTTGGCGGTTATAAGTCATTTTAAGCCCGTTGTATTCTTTCGGGTTGTGGCTTGCCGTTACAATCATGGCGGATGTTACGTCATTTGCGGCGGCTTCCGAATAATAGCCCAATGGTGTCGGGCAAAGCCCCAAGTCAACGACTTTTGCGCCTGTTGAAGAAACCCCGCATATCAAAGCGTTTGCAAGCTGCGGCGAATGAAGTCTGGCGTCACGGCAAACGGTTATTTTCATCTCATCCGGCTTTTTATTTGAATTTATTTTAAGCCACTCGACAAACCCTAAACCTATATTATAGAAAAGTTCTTCCGTTATGTCCTGTCCGAAAATCCCTCTTATGTCGTTTTTACCGAAAGCTTGTTCATATTTTTGCATAATTTCTCCTCAGTACTGTATAATTATTATATATGAAACATGACGCAAAAGCTTGGATATTTATTTTGCCCGCAATTTTAGGGATGCTTATATTTATTATCATTCCTGTCATCTGCTCATTTGGTTTGAGTTTTTTCAAGTGGAATTTGCTGACTTCGCCCGAATTTGTCGGTTTATATAACTATCAAGAGCTTTTTAATGAAGAATTGTTTTATAAAATATTATTGAATACAGTTGTTTTTGCAATATCGACGTCGGTTTTCGGGGTAATAATTCCGTTAATTTTAGCGGTAATCTTGAATAATAAAATAAGAGGGTCGGAATTTTATAAAACAGCGTATTTTTTGCCGTTTATTACGCCTATGATTGTAATAGGGATTGTTTGGCAGTGGATATTTGACCCTAATATCGGGCTTTTAAATCAGGTTTTACATTTGCACATAAACTGGCTTTATGACACGCATTTTGCCATGCCTGCTCTAATTGCGGTCAGCGTGTGGAAACTTATCGGATATAACATGATTATATTTTTGTCCTCACTAAGTGCCATGGATCAGTCGCTTTTTGAGGCGGCAAAAATTGACGGTGCAAATTCGGTTCAAACCTTTTTAAATGTTACAGTTCCGCTTTTATCGCCGACGATTTTTTTCGTTGTAATAATTACGGCGATAAGTTCTTTCCAAGTGTTTGATTTAGTGTGGTTAATGACACAGGGCGGGCCTTTTGACAGCACAAACGTACTTGTTTATGCAATTTACAAAAATGCGTTTGAATACTTTAACGCAGGCAAAGCGTCCGCTATTGCCTACGTTCTATTTGTAATAATACTTGTTTTAACGCTAATCCAGTGGAATTTGCGCAAAAAAATCGTTTACATCGAAGATTAGCGGCATTCGTTGAAGTATTCTTTGAACACTTTAACACTGCAATATTTTCCGCACATAGTGCAGGGTTCGCCGTTATTAATATCTTCAAGCGTGCATTTATCGATAGCGCAAGCCCTTTGAGCATCCCAATCAAGTTTTTTACGTGCAATCGCCATATCCAAATCCATTTGGTAAGCGGCTTTGTTACCGCGTGCCAAATCAGCGGCATGCGCTGCAATTTTGCTTGCAATAATTCCTTCACGAACCTGTTTCACATCAGGCAAACCGATGTGTTCAGCCGGTGTAACGTAACACAAAAAATCTGCGCCGTGATATGCGGCAAGAGTTCCTCCGATTGCCGATGTAATATGGTCATACCCTGGTGCAATATCAGTTACAAGCGGCCCTAAAACATAAAGCGGTGCATAATCGGTTAAAACCTTTGCTGTTTCTATCATAGCGGGGATTTTATTTAAAGGTACATGCCCCGGGCCTTCTACCATGGCTTGAACACCTGCTTCTCTTGCTCTTTTAACCAATTCACCCAAAACGATTGTTTCAGCAACTTGCGCTCTGTCGCCTGCGTCCGCAATACATCCGGGGCGAAGTCCGTCACCCAGTGACAGCGTACAATCATATTCTCGAGCTATCTCAAGCAGTTCGTCATAATATTCATAGAGAGGATTTTCTTTGCCTGTCGCCTTAATCCAAGCCGCAAGCATCGCCCCGCCTCTGGATACTATATCCATTATTCTGCCTTGACGTTCCAACTGCTCTACGACAAACTTTGTTACTCCGCAATGCACTGTTATAAAATCTATCCCGTCCTCGCACTGCTTTTTAATGTCGGAAAACAGTTTTTCTTTTGAAAGCTTTGAAATGTCTTGAAATTCGTCAATGGCTTCTTTTCCCGCCTGATACATCGGAACGGTTCCGATTGGAAGTTTTGTTGCGGCAATTATCTGTTTTCTTGTTTCATCAATGTTTTTTCCCGTTGATAAATCCATCAAAACATCCGCGCCCGTCGCTTCAATTATTTTAACTTTTTCCAATTCCTCGTCAATTCCCGAACGTTCCATTGAAGTTCCTATGTTTGCGTTTATTTTGACTGTCATACCTTCGCCGACGGCGGTCGGTATGACGTTTTCGCGTCTGTTGTTTTTTAAAATTACAACTCTGCCGCTTGCAACTTTATCCCGTACAAATTCAGCGCTCACACCCTCTTTGAGTGCAATAAATTTCATTTCTTCGGTTATATTACCCTTTTTTGCTTCAATAATCTGTGTTGTCATAAGTTTTCTCCTCTAAATTATTATAGCATTAATAATATTAACTTTCGTAACAAAAATTTTAACATTTGAAATCGGCTATTTTTTAAAAACTTTATATATATGAGAGGAGCATTTATGGTAAATATTATAGCAGGTTTGAGGCGTGAATCGCTAAGCAGAATGGATCAATTAACGTTTGACAAATATGATAAAAACGGCGACGGTGTTATAAGTTATGCGGAATTTAATAACTTTGTACAGGTTGCAGGCGTTGGAAAAGAAAAAACAGAGAAAAAAGCTAAAGGATTTAACTTGGAACAGTTTGATCCGCAAGGCAGTATTAACTTTGAAAGCAACGGAGGTTTTAACGCAAAATACTTAAACATAATCGCATAATATGTAAACTTATGTAAAAAATTGAATATAAATATTAAAGAATCATGGTACACACTCCGATAAATAAATTACAAGGGGTGTGTATTATTATGTACGACGAATTAAAAAACAACGAGGTTATAGTAGAACTTAAGACATTGATTGATATCGCGGAAGAATTTCAAAGCGAAATTGACGCATATTGTGAATTTATGAAGCAGACATTTCTTGCGACATCAGGCTTAAACTAGCGGCGGGATGTATTATCGGCTGACAGTTTATAAATTGTTGGTATGAAAATAGTAATTCTCGGAGCGGTAGCGGCAGGCGCAAAGGCTGCGGCAAAGGCAAAAAGGCTTTTGCCCGATGCGGTTATTGATATTTATACTGATGACACGCATGTGTCATATTCGGCCTGCGGTCTGCCTTATTATATTCAGGGTAACTTTGAAGATTACAGAACGCTTTTGGTCAGAAGCCCCGAAGAATTTGAAGCATCAGGCATACACGTTCATCTAAAAAACAAAGCAATAAAAATCGTTCCCGAAACAAAACAGGTCTTAATCCAAAGTTTAGAAGAAAACAGGGCGTTTTTGGTCGATTATGACAAGCTTGTAATCGCAACAGGCGCAAGACCTATTATACCTTCAATTTCCAACGTTAATTTAAGAAATGTATTTACGGTCAGAAAAATTGAGGACGGAATTTCAATACGTGAATGCGCGCTAAAATCAAAGCATGCGACAATTATCGGAAGCGGATATATCGGACTTGAATTATTGGAAGCGTTCACCGAGCTTGGGCTAAAAGTGACTTTGGTTGAATATTCGCCTGTCATTGCGCCAATGTTTGATGAAGATATCTCTCAAATTATTTCTCAGCAATTAAAAAGTATCAGTGACGGCAGGTTTGAGATTGTAACCTCAGAACTTGTGACCGAATTTTTTTCAAATGATAAAGGCGAAATTATAGGAGTTAAAACGGGTACGGGAAAAGAATTTTCAACTGATATGGCGGTGATTTGTACGGGCGTTTTACCGAATGTTGAAATCGCACGCGAAGCCGGCATTGCAATCGGAGAAACAGGGGCAATTAAGGTGAATAAGCACATGCAAACTAACATTGAAAATATTTACGCCTGCGGTGATTGCGCAGAAAAAACATTGTTAATCAACAATTCAAAAGTCTGGGTGCCGTTAGGTTCAACCGCAAACAAAGAAGGACGCGTTGCCGCTATGCATCTGGCAGGATTTGACGAGGATTTTGACGGAATTTTGGCATCGGCTGTCGTCAGATGTTTGTCATTAACCATGTCAATGACCGGTTTAACCGTTAAAAAAGCAAATCTTGCAGGGTTTAATCCGATATCTGCTAAGGTTACAAAGTACGACAAAGTTGGCTATATGCCCGATGTTAATAACATTACGCTTAAACTTGTTGCTGATAAAACTACCGGACTTTTATTGGGCGCACAGGCTGTCGGAAGCGGTGATGCAGATAAAAGAATTAATGCGCTGACTGCCGCACTTTTAGGCAGGCTCACAATCGAACAGTTTACAAAAAACGATTTAACCTACGCTCCGCCCTTTGCCCCGACCATTGACCCCCTGCTTAACGCTGCGCAAATTCTTTTGAAAATTTACGAGGAAGGTTTATAATCTTGTTTCATCAGGATTTATATATCGTTTTTTAGCAGACTCTATGCTTTTTTCCATTGCATTAATAATCCTGTTTGAAATATCCGAAACGCTTTTTACTTCTTCGATTTTTTCACCATTTGTTATAAGCTTTTGCCCGCTTTTTTTAAAATACAGTGGTTTACCTGCATAAATCGAGCCTAAAAGCGATTTATTTTTCCCGTAGGCAAAGCCGAGCGGAATTATCTTGGCAGTTTTGCCGCTTTCTGCTATTTGCTTTGCGATTTTTGATACCCCGTCTTGAAATTTTTCTTTTAATTTTGCGTTTTTCTTGCAGCAATTTTTACCTTCGGGGAATATGAATATATTGTTGTTTTCATTTATATAGCCGTTAATTAATCCAAAAAATTTTCTTATATTACTGGCTGTTGCGCTGAATATGTTTATGCCTGTTACGCCTGTTTTTTCATAAACCTTTTGTATAATTGCTGGCTGTGATTTAATTATATTTTCATTCACAACTATTTTGGATTGAGGTATTGGACGCCCCTTTATAAAATAGTGCATATTTAACAGTGAATTAAATATACACATTAATTTAACATCAGATATTTGTTTTGAATGGTTCATCACAAATATTGTCGGGCTGTTTGAATTTATTAAATCCTGAAAATGCTTTTCTTCAAAATTGCATAAAACATCTTTTTTGCGCAAAAATATGTCTGCTATTGCACCGGTTATCTCTGCCTGTTTGTCGCTTTCTATAATACATTGACAGAATTTGTCCATGCGCTTTTTAGCAAAAGTATAGGTTAAGGTATTTAATACTTTGCGTGGTATATAATCCGCATAATTAATTATCTTATTTACATTCATCCTAATAAACTTGAAGTTGTAGAGGTTAGATATTCCCACCGGGTTGAGCTTGTAGACGTTGATGTAGGCAAACTTGTACCGGTAGAATTTGCAAGCGCAACAATTTTTGAGTAATCACTTGATGTAAGGTTTCCATCATTTGATAATTTGCTTACATCAAAAAAAGAATACTCCAGAGCATCATTACATTTAGTCTTAACTTTATTTTGGCAGGCATTTATTTTCTTAATGATGTCACCATATTTAATTCTGCCGGTAAAAGTTACTTTATTAATATTTGTCATATAGGCATAAAACTTGTAAAAATATTTTTTGCTAAGATTTTAACAATTTTTTACAATATATTTTGCAACGGCTTCACCCATCGAAAAACAGCTTGCCTGAACTCTTAAAGCCGCCTGTGCCTTGTAATCCGCCGACAAACACCTTCCCGCAACAAATAAATTGTCAAAATCCGCACTCATCAAGGCTTCAATCGGGAGCTGATATTCACCTGTTTTGATAAGTTCGCCCTTGTTTTTATCGCACGAATGAACATCTATAGGATAATCAGCAACAACGGCAGGGTTTTCAAACTTTTTAGAGTTTTTTAAATCATCTTCTGTGTAAACATATTTACCTTCAATTCTGTTTGAAACCCTTATGCCAAGCTCATCTGCGATATTTGAAATGTACGCGTTTTCAAATCCGGGAAAATAAATTTTGCAAAAATCCATGAGCCTGAATATGGCGCCACGTGCCTCAATGAGCGCTTTTGAAACATCTTTAACACTGTTTTGGTCAATGTTTTCAATAATTCTCGGGCAATTAAATGCAATAGCATCAGACATTCCCGCAACCGTAAATATCTGGAAATAGTTGCAATCAGGGGGTTTTAGTATGTTTTTTGCAACGGCATCCTCAAATAATGGCGCAAGTGCCCACAAACCATCCCATGTATAGGCTGTTGAAAGGTGTATACTACCCTCTATATGTTCAACTGTTGTAACATTTCTGTCCGTGTCAAATTCTTCAAGCCATTTTGCAAACGTTTTTATATCAATTCCGCCTGCGATAAATCTTAGACTCATCGGCTGTGAAAAATTTTCTAAAAATTTGCAATTTAAAATTTTTCCGATTTCACAATTTCCCGTCGAATCAATAACATATTTCGCGGCGATAGGTTCCAATAACATATTATTTTCATTATGTATCGTATAGTTATATACCGATAAAATTTTATCATTTATATATAAGGTCTCTATATGTTGATTTTTTGCATCAATTTTATACACCTGACACTTGAAACGCACATCTGCACCGACTTTTAGCATTAAGGTATCAAGTGCAATTTTTACAAGTTCCGGATTAAACCATCCCGAATTATTTTGATAAGTTATTTGCCCGCCAATTTTGCGTAATTCGGTGATTAAATCGTTATAAAATTCCGTATTAATTTGATTATCACCCGATTTCATGACCGGAACAACAAGCCCTGACGTGATTGTGCCGCCAAGATGTATGTTTTTTTCAATCAGTATAACCTTTAAGCCATATTTAGCACCGATGTATGCAGCGGCACATCCTGCCGTTCCGCCTCCCACAACCGCTAAATCGTATATCATTTTGCACTCCTGTATGTTCTTATGAATTTGGAACCCGACTGTAACCCGCTCATATCAACCTCTTTTTGACGAGCGGCGATTATAGCCTCATTATCAAGCGTTAAATTTTCATCCCTATAAACAATACCTGTTTTTGAATTAATCAGCCCTAAATCGTATTCTGAGAGCCCGTATTTTATAAGCTCCAATTTTTTTGCGGCAATTGTGCCGTTAAATTTATCTGAGGCTTTGTCATAAATTTTACCGACCCAAAATCCTGCCTGAATAAACGCGTTACGAACAGCGGCAGAGTTTGAGTAAGTTAATATCATTCCGTTATCGTCAAGATGAGAATGGAGCAGCTTGAAAAAGTCAACAGTCCAAAGCACAGGACACTTGGCAGGCGTAAAAGCGTCTAAAAATATAAAATCGTACGTATTTTTATCATCTTGTAAAACTTGGCGAGCATCGTCGCATTTTGCCTCGAATATAAAATCCAGTGTTTTAAGGGCATTCAGTGCCTTTTTATAACTTGCAGATATATACCTATAATATATATTATGTAAAAAGTCACTTATTTCATAAAATCTGACTAATTTGTCCAATTTCAAATTTTGTAACTCCTCACGAACCTGTAAACGCTCCGTGCTTTCATCTAAATGTTCAACAAACAAATTATTAATCATTTCTTTTCGTTTGTCAAATTTGTAACGATTGTAAAGTTCTGGTTTGTACTCAGATAACAAATTATCATAATAACGAGGTATGGGCGCCTTAAACTTTTTACCACGATTATAACAAACAACATAACCAACATTATACATATCTGACCAATACTTATAAAAAAATTCGTTGCCTAGTCCGGGCATGCGGGACATATTCAAAAATTCTTTCTCACGACCATTATAATGATCCTTAGCAGGAACACCAAAAACTTTCTTTGTAATATACCTTGCAACATAAGCAGAACTCTCAAAAGATACATCACCAATAACAGAAAAACCATTACTCTCAGAAGATGAAGCATCTCGCCAAATTTCTTCTAATCCGGGGGAACGATAATACAAATTACCGTGACGTTCAGACCAAACATACCGATCGGGAAAATTAAAACCATAAAACAATATATGATAATGAGGTCGATGAGTTTTGGAACCGTATTCACCACATAGCATATAACGAATATTATTACCATATTTCCAACGAAAACGTTTCAACCAAGACTGAATATAACCGCGACACAAAGAACCGTTATCGGGCATATGCTCATTATTAAAAGTTAGTGTAACAAAACAGTTATCTTTATGCATCCGAGCTTCATGCATAGAACGAATTGCCCAATGACGGGCATAATCTAAACGACAACCAATACACTTACCGCATGGAACTTTAATCTTAAAACCTTGAATATCCTCATAATTCTTGCCAGCCATACGAAAAATAGGCAACTTTCTATCTAAACGCCAATCCTCAGGAACTGAAAACAATAAAGGACGTTTACCTTCTGAATTTTCAACTGCAGGATAAATACACGTAACTGGATGATAACAAACCATAAATAAAACCTCTCAATCCTTTTGGCTTGCCGCCTGAAAGCTCAATACAGGCTTTCTACGGCGGCGCCAACTTCGTAACAAACTAAATTCTAAAACCACCACGCATTGGAACTGCACGAGTGTTTAAATTGTTAATCTTTGCTCCAGCAGCGCTAAATATACGCTTACTTTGCTTTAAACTCATTTTTTGTCGTTTCGCCATTTGACTTTGTCCTTTCTTTCTTGTATCCTTTAACCAAGGAGTGATTGTATGAACTTTGAAGAATTTAAAAAATGTGTTAAATGGTTGGTTAAATGGTATTTGATTATTCAATTCGCTGTAATTATTATAGGGGGAATAGCATTTGTAATAGGATTTTTTACATTATCTAATCTACTAATACCAGATACTAATAAGTACGAGAATGAGAACGACTACCACCTAAACCAACACCAAATCCGCTACCTTGAAGAGAAAAACCATCACTTTCAGAATAGCCACGTGAACGCTCGTTAGTATACTTAGTATTAGCATCATAATTGCGAACTTGAGCGGCACTTGTAGATTGATTAGCTATAGCATTAATTAATGCCGCATCACCTTGCTTTTTATAATTTTCAATCTGTGCCGCAGTCAAATTAATACTATTAATTCTATCTTGAATAATACTATCATAACGCTCAGCCTCATTACGTGCCTGTTCACCAATCAAAGCACTCTCTTTACGTGCTCGAAAAGCATTAGCAGTATTCAAATCCTGCTGAGTTTCAGCTATATCATTTTCATTTTTTTGCTGACGCCATGCTAAAGCTGAATTTACACCATTAGCAAAATCAGTACTCAATGAACCAGTCCCAGCGGAGGGAGTGGATGCACCACTTCCGCCGAGGGCTGATAGAGCAGGATTAAGACCTGAGGCTCGTAAATCAACAACTTCACGCTGATGCGCTGTATCAGACATATACTTTGTAAAAGCATTTTGTCTATCCATCAATTTCTTTTGAGATTCATAATTAAGAAATGCACCGGCTGAACTAGCAGCGCCTCCAAAAAGACCACCAAGAGCTTTTCCGAACGCACTACCTGCAGCACTACCTATTGCATTTGCAGCTAATGAAAATGCCATAAACTACTCCTTAAAAATGCGGGGTTAATCCCGGTACACTATACACAGGCATTGGACGTATACAAATATTCTTAATGTACGCATCCATTACAAAATCTGGCTCAGTTTGTACAGCCTCAACACGTTTTAATGGAGGATTATCCTCAATAAAATCAGAATTAAGCTTAGGTAAACTATCAAATTTCTGAGATAAATGATACACATCTAAAGATTGAGGGTCAGAAGAACGTAACTTACCTGTTATCTTTGAAGGTTTATACCTATACTCAGCATAACGTTCTTGATAACCAAAAACGCCATTATCATCGTCAGTACCTTGAGCATAAATTTCTTTATTATATATTGGCTGTTCACCTAAATGAGCAAAATCCGGCCAATAAAAATCTAAAACCGTTGAACGTGAAAACATCCGGTCAATACCTTGCTGATATGTTAAATCAGCAAATACATTAACAAAACCAATTACATAACAATGTTCTGTAAATGAAGTAACAAAACCGTGTCCAGAAGAACGCGAAACAGCATAAGCAGCTAAATCACCTAATGCCGCAGTATCTGTTGTACCGGAAGTCTGAGTAACTTGGAAAATATTTAATCTCTCAAGTTTACCACCTAAATACTCTGTACGTTGTAATCTTGCATCCGGCGACTGTACACCAAAATGAGCAAGAATTTTCTCAATGTAACGTGTACCACCACGTGCATCAGTTTCATAAAACCTTTGCAACATAAATGCTTGACGTAATGAATTAATAGTGACACCAGTTGCCGACGATAAATCGACATTTAAACATCTATAAACAGAATTAGCAGCACCATAAGTAGTAGTACCAGCAGCTGAAGCTACAAACTGCAACGTTTTATTTTCATGACCAGATAAACCGTTAATAAATGGATATTGATCAACACCACCAATATTATAATATAACGAATGACCTGTAGACAATACAGGAGCTGTAGTACCTAAAGGCAAATCAACTGCAGGACCTTTTTGGGGCTCAGGCAAAGCTGAAGTAAAATAGTCGTGACGCTTACCACGTTTTAAAAGAGGAAACAATGACTTATCAAAAGGACCATCCTGCTTATTAGTAGCAAAAAATTCATCATTACCAAAATACTTAGATTTCTGTAAATTTTCATCTCTAAACCACTCATCATATATACGCAACATACCTATAAATGGCAAAGCGTTAACCTTTAAATTAGATACACCAACAGGCAAACCAGCATAATCAAAAACACTACCACTAGCAAATCCGTCAGAACCGGATGAAGTAGTAGGAATTAAATAATCCGTACTATCACCGGGATTATCCTGTGCACCCATAAACTTCTCAAAATTAGACCAAACTAAACGCATTGGAACTTTAAAGAAAAACGTTTGGATAAAAATATTATCCATAACAGGTACCTGTAAAGCTGACAACATACGAACAACCATTGTTGTATCAACATCAAAAGTATCGCCGGGAACAGCTTCGTCAATATAAAAAGGTACCAAATAACCAGCATCAAAAGTGGTTTTATAACCAAAAGAACGGTCAAAACGACTACGAGATATATTCGCAACAGGCGCTTGACTAAATCTATGTGACATTACTGACTTTAACATTTTTGTACATCTACCTTTCTTTCTATATAAGACTTATAAAGCCTTGTTGTAAAATCCATAACTTGCTTAAAATCAGTTACATAGTATTCTTCACTCATAGCTTGCTTTGAAAAATAATAAACAACCGAACGACGTAACAAATAATATAACTGATTATCATCTAATTCACGAGCCATAAATCAATCCTTTACTTTTCAACTGCAGAAATGATATATTCTACACACTTTACAATTACATCCACAACCTTTGTAAACACTGCCAAAACGTGTTTAATTGTTTCAATTTTGTCCGATAAACTCATTTCAAACCTACCTTTCTAAAATTTTAATAACTAAAATTACATATCGACAGGGCGGAAATGTACACTATTCCTTGACCCTGTCAGTCCGCACAATTACATCAAGTAGCCGATTGTGCGGACGTTTCCGGAACACCGGAAACGGTGTCTACACCTGCCTTTCCAGGCGATTGACTTGCGGCTTGTGACACATCAGCTAAAGCTGATGCATCACCAGTCGCTTTAACTGCACCTTCTGCAGTTGCGAATACCATATCAGGATCCTTAGCCTTAAATATACCTAGCTTAACACCTTCATCAAAATTGTCAGGGTTTTGAGCAAAATCCATAAGTTTAACAGGGTCATTATCAAACCTAGAACGAACATCTGAAGGCAAAGACATAAATAAATCACTTGCACGCTTAACAGTATCAAAAGCACTTTGCAAATCACCAACCTCAGTAAAATCACCATAAAGCGGCTCATTACGTTTGCCAGCTCCCATTAACTGCAGTTTAGTCAAAAATGCCGGATCTTTAAAACGCATATTTTTGTCAACTAAATTATTTAAATCTGTTTCTGCAGCACAATGCTGCTGCGTCATTGACGGCAAATCACTTGAAAATGCCTTATCACGACGTCTATTAAACCTGGAATTAACAGTAACCTGTCTACGTAATAAAGGACCAAAAGAGCCTAAATCCTCAACTTTTTCAACTTTTTCAACACTCTCTACTTTTTCTACTTTATCTACCATAAAAACTCCTTTCTAAAAAAAAAGGGGAGGAAAATTATCCAAAAACCTCCCAAAAATGAAACAAAATAACCGATACTCATAATCGGAGGATTGAGAATTAACTAAGAAGGATCTGAAGAAACTTCTGACGATTTTTCAACTTTATTTAACTTAGAATAATGTTCTTTATACCGTTTAATAACATCTTCAGCAGAAATAATAGTAACAACTAAATCTTTACCGAAAATCAAACCAGTAAGAACAGAAAACTGACCCACAGAATAAAGTAAATAATCCTCGGGATGGCGAGCGATAAGATTATCACCGCCAAAATAACACATATCACCGAAAATACGAACAGCAGCATCATCATTTTCAGCAATATACGGAGCAGAAAACAAACGCGATTTTTTGTCATAAATGGCATAAACCGTACGGTCATAATGACCATCATCTTTACTCATTAAATCAACACTTTCTGAAAAATCTGAATTTCCAACATCAATTTTTGTTTCTGTCATAAAATACTCC
The DNA here is from genome assembly GCA_947624935.1 of Candidatus Gastranaerophilales bacterium. Classification (GTDB taxonomy): domain Bacteria; phylum Cyanobacteriota; class Vampirovibrionia; order Gastranaerophilales; family Gastranaerophilaceae; genus SIG32. Next base: position 6,637 of record CANQML010000003.1, on the reverse strand, counting down.
TTTTCTATCAACTAAACTAACTACATCATTTAGATGATTTATATCGGAGCATGATATACCAAGATTATATATTATGTAAAAAGACGTTTAAACGGGTTAACGAGCCATTTATACCCCCCTGATTTTGATAAAACTTAAAAATGGCTCTCATATTCGGGTCACAAAATTTGGAATACATTTTTAAAATTTCGGCAAATTCTTCGTCATCTAAAATTTCAGGAAAAATTTTCACAAGTTTTTTTAATAAAATTATATTTATAAATTTGTTGAATTTATATTTTTGTTTTGTTTTTTTGGAAAGTTTTTCGGAAATCTTTTCGTTTTCAAAATTGATTTTATTATTCATGTAGAATTTTTTTGAGGTCTTTATAAAGGGTGAAAGAAAAATTAAATTTTTATCAGTGTCAATTGATTTTATAAAAATTTTCTTGATTTTATTATCGGTATCTATCGAGGCGATAGTATTATTTTTTAATGAAGTATTTTTTTTATAATTTTCAAAAAAATAATTTAAAAATGCTTTTGTGTTGTAACCAATTCCAAAACAAATATCCAAAATTTTTATTTGCGAATGGGATTTAAAAAATTCATCAAAGTCAGCGGGTAGGATAAATTTTTCATAGGCTTCCGAAAGAGCGCCATAAGTAGAGTGATAGATATCATCATCACTAAAGCTATAAAGCCCTACAGAACCGTCGTTTGTAAAATAAGGATACAATTCGTACATATTGCCATTATAGCCTATTGCAAAAATAGTTCAAGTTCGTTAAAAATCTTATTATTAACACAATTTTTATGTTTTTGGTATAATATAAAAGTTATGAAAATAAGCGTAAAAGTGCCGGCTACGGCGACTAATATAGGCCCCGGATTTGATTGTTTAGGGATGGCATTGCCAATTTATAATACTGTTACCATTGAAGAAACAGTATTACCCGGTACAGGCGTTGAAATTAACGTTTTTTCTGACAGTTCCGAGGTTGATGAGTTGTCAATTGAGCACATGGAATTAAACGAAAACAGTCTTGTTTATAAAGCGGTTGAGCTTTTGTTCAATTCTATAGGGCAAACCCCGAGCGAATTAAAGATAAATATACAATCAGATATCCCGATAGCAAGGGGTTTAGGAAGCAGTGCATCAATTATTGTAGGCGGATTAATTGCAGCAAACGAATTGCTGGGGCGTCCTGCAGATGAAGCGGCGCTGTTATCTATCGCAACAGAAGTTGACGGACACCCCGATAACGTCACGGCTACAATAACCGGAGGCTTGGTCTTAGCATCTCAAGAAGAAGATTGTTCTGTAATATACAGAAAGCTCGATTGGCCTGATGATTGGACAATTACACTTTGTATTCCCGATTACGAGTTAACAACGGAAATCTCGCGGTCAGTTTTACCCAAAGAAGTTGCCATGTGCGATGCGATATTTAACACAAAACGGCTTGGGATGTTTATTGAGGCAATAAATAAGCACGATGATGAACTTATGAAGTATGCGCTGCAAGACAAATTACATCAACCATACAGGTCAAAACTTGTTCCGGGATTAGATAAAATTTCAGAAGTTTTAAGGCATGAAGATAGTGTTTTAGGCTGTGTTTTAAGTGGTTCAGGACCTTCCATGCTTGTAATTTCTAATAAAAATAATACTGATAAAATTCACTCTGTTATAAAACAGACATTAAACGATATAAACATTAAGGCGGAAATCAAGACTGTGCAAATCGAGCCATGCGGGGCACAAGTTGTTAGCAATGAAGATTAAACTTTAAGAGCATAATTTATTACGCTAAATCTGTCATAATACGGGTGTGAATATAAGTGTTTCCACAAAGTGTATCGGCTGCGGTATTTGCAGTATGATAAATCCAGAAGTATTTGATATAACGGGTAATTTTGCCGTTGTTAATCCGTATTATATTGCAGGTAATGAAGAAAAGTGCATTGATGCGCTGTTTGAATGTCCGGTAAATGCAATAAAAATAGTCGGGTAATAGGCATTAAAAAAGTCCCCGAAGGGACTTATTTATTAACCTTGACCTGTGTATTGCGGAGTTAAATTCTTCACACCTGCTTTTTCCATTTCCTTGCAAGCTTCGTAATCTTGTTGTGCAAGTTGTATTTGGGATTCCAGTGAATCTTTTTCTGTTTGTAAATCTTCTTCCGTATCTTTCAAAGGTTCCAGCATCATTTCTTTGTAAGCTTCAAAATTGTTTTCCATCATTGATTGTTGTTGCATTAAATTTGACTGCAAAGTTTGTTGCTGATACTGGAATTGTGTCGAAATCTTTTGTGATTCTGAATTGTATAAACTTAATTGTTCGCTTGAAAGTCCTTTTAAATTACCGCCTTTCAACGCTTCAAGTTGAGCCTTACTAAATGCACCGGTTGTTTTTAAAGCATCAAATACGCTTGTTTGCATCGAGCCTGACATACCCATCATCGTAGAATACATTTTAGACTGCAAGTCAGTCTTCATCATTCGTTGTTGTTGATTGAGGTATTTTTCCATATTTGCAACATCACGAGTAGCACGTCTCAATTGAGATTGGACGTTCATCATCCGAGCTTGCAGCTCTCTGACCCGCTTGCCCGCCATAAGTTTTCCATACATTCCTAATAAGAAACCCATGTGTAGTCCTCGTGATATTACTCTTAAATATATAAAGTATATATATTGGCGCTAATTGCCACATGTGTAAAACATTGTTACAAAAGTTAATATATTTTTTTGCTTGTGGTATTATGGATTTGTGAGGTTTTATGTTTAAACAAAATTTTAATTGGAAAAATTTAATTTTTATAATTTTACTGATTTTATTGTTAATATTTATACCGAAAATTATAGGTATAATTTTGTTATTTTTTGCGGCATTTATAATTGCGGCTGCGCTTAACCCTTATGTAAACAAGCTAAATGCCAGTATGAACAGAGGACTTGCAACCGCTATTGTCGTTATTTCAAGCGTCTTTGCCATGGTGGCATTATTTTTGCCTATTTTTGTAATGGCATTTAGAGAAATTAAAATTTTTGTTTCTTTACTTCCGCAAAAAATTACAATACTTACACAATTTCTTATATCGTACAAAATCCATGGGAAAAGTATAGCCGATTTGGTTGACTTAAATTCTATTTTAGGTTCATCAACAAATATTGCACAAAATGTTTTTAACCGTTCGCTTGATATCACAATCGGTGCGGCGCAAGTGTGTGTTTTGGCTATTGCTATCACAATGATTGTATTTTACCTGCTTGTTGATAAAAGTTATTTGCGGAAAAAATTTCTTGAGTTTTTCCCGCCTAATATGAAAAATAAAGCGGACGCAATACTTGCCTCAATAACAAACAAGGTCGGAAGTTATGTCAGAGCACAAATACTTTCAATGGCTACCGTAGCTGTTATGGTAATGATTGCACTTGCAATATTAAAAATTGATTACCCGCTATTATTGGGTTTGATTGCAGGTATATTGGACATCATCCCGATACTCGGGCCTGCAATTGCTCTTGCAGTAATAATTCTGGTTGCTGCGCAACTGGGACTTGTTAAAGTTATTCTTGCAATTGTTCTGTTTTTACTTGTACAGCAGCTTTCAAATTACGTCGTAAGACCGTTTTTGTTCGGCAAATTCATGTCGTTACATCCGCTTTTGATATTCTTTTCGCTGTTTGTGGCACAGCAGTTTTTGGGCGTATGGGGTGTGATTTTATCTCCGGCTATAGCGGCAACTATCTGCGTGCTTTTGGATGAGCTTTATTTGGTACCGATAAATAGAGGCAAAGAACATTGAAAAAGCTCTATACACAGGTAAAAAACAGTGACTTTAATGTATTGCTGGCTTTTCCGGGACCAAAATCCTTTGCCATGTCATCACTGGGTTACATGTGGATGCTTAAAAAACTGGACGAAAAAGACGGCGTAAACGTTGAACCTATTTTTTCGGATACGGCTTTTACAAAGACTAAAAAAGCAGATATGCTGGGCTTTTCGTTTACTTTTGATATGGATTTTTACGGAATATTTTCTTTAATTGAAAAACTCGGATATAAATTAAAAGCCTGCGAAAGGGAAGAAAATTCACCGCTGATTTTTGCGGGCGGGCCTGTTGTTAGCGCAAATCCAAAACCGTATACAGATTTTTTCGACTTTTTTATAATCGGCGACGGCGAGTTGATAAACACGATTGCTGTTGATATATGCCGTAAAAACCGCAATAGACCTAAGATTGAAATTTTAAAAGAACTTGCAAAGTGCGACGGGATTTATGTTCCAAAATTTTTCCCAAAAAAGGTGAAAAAAATTACTCAAAAGCTCGATGATTGTATTTATACTCCAATATTAAGCGATGAGGCATACTTTAAAAATACGTTTATTATTGAATTGGAAAGAGGCTGTTCAAACAGGTGCGGATTTTGTTTGGCTTCATATTTGAATTTACCGATAAGGTTTGTGCCTTACGAAAAAGTTATTGAAGCAATCGACTTGGGGCTTGAACACACCGATAAAATTGCACTTTTAGGTGCACAATTGACCTCGCATCCAAGGTTTAAAGATATTTGCAAATTTATTTATGATAAAGTTCAAGCCGGACAAAAAATCAGCATGAGCGTTTCCTCAATGCGTGTTGATGCTTTTTGCCCCGAAATTGTAAAAACTCTTGTGGCATGCGGTCAAAAAAACACCACTCTTGCAATTGAGGCAGGAAGTGAAAGACTTAGAAAAATTATTAACAAAAATTTAACCGAAGAACAGATTTTTGATGCGGTAAAAATTGCCGTTGATAACGGTTTAAAAGGTTTTAAATTTTACGGCATGATTGGTTTACCAACAGAAACTCAAGAGGATATAAACGAGATGATTTCTTTGGGCAAACGGATTAAAGAAAAATATAAAGGTTTTGACATATCTTTTGGAATTTCAAGCTTTGTACCAAAACCGCACACACCGTTTCAATGGATTGGCAGAGAAGATACAAAGTCACTTGAAAAAAAAGCACAATACTTAAAGAAAGAATTTCACAAAATAGGTATCAGGGCGCAAATTTCAAGTATCAAATGGGATTATTGGCAAGCGGTACTTTCACGGGGCGATGAAACCTTGGGTGATTTTTTGGTGGAAGTTTACAAAAACAAGGCAAATATAGGCGCTTTTAAAACCGCTGCTAAAGGTCGAATTGATGCAGATTATTTTGCACTGGCAAATATCGAATTTGAAAAAGATTTGCCATGGGATTTTATTGAAATTGCTCCGGGCAAAGAATTTTTAATCAAAGAAAACAAGCGTCTTTTAGAAACATAAAAAAATAAGCAGAGAGTATAAGATCTGCTTAAATAAAGGAGGTGGGCGAAAACGCCCAAGAGTTGTGTCGGTTACCCCTACCGACATGAATAGCATACATCATTTTAAATTATTTGGCAAGTTTTATACATATTTTGCAAAAATAATTTACAATTTTAAAAACCTGTGATATATCACACAGATTAATCACTCAAACAAACCGTAATGTTACGACCTCCTTCACCGCCGGATTCACGACTGGTGTTGCTATCGTTATAGCGTGTGTATGTTTTGTAAAAGACGCGATTGTATACTTCAAGATCTCTATACTCCTCACTCGACCAAACAAAGAAGCAATCGGAATAGGGCGATTTCGACAGAAGCGTGTCAAATAACACTTGGTCTTGAACTGTTACAGGATATTTATTATCTTTTGCTCCTATACTTACTCCATATATCTGTGTTGCAAGTTGTGCTAACTGTTCCATAGTTGGCATGTTCTTTATTCCGCCACACTGTTTAACAGCTCCTGCCCAATAGTCGTCACGTGACGAACACCATTCTTCGGTACAACAATCAGGTATGCCTAATTCTGCTTTGTGTTCGTTGCATTCTGTCGATGATAGCGGTGTAGATTGATCCAATATAGCCCAACAATGATCTGCAAATTTCACATCACAAGATTTGGCTTTTGCTAATGTTGTTACGTTGCCTGATATATCCTTTTCTTTTGTATTAGGTTTTCCGTATCCCGTTACATCATATACCATCGCTATGCAATCCGTTCCGGGAAACTCAACCTTGCCTTTTCTGCCGTCTATACCTCCGCTTATTGCTATGTGTCTGTTATTATACGGGTCTTGAGTACATGCAGGATTATATGCAACAAGTCCCGTTACACCGTTTGCCATTTGAAATCCTACCATATTTGTTTTCCAATCATCATGCCCCATATCCGCACTCGTTGATAATTCCGATATATCTACTTCATCTTCTCCCCACATTACTTTATTATTAAAGCATGCTGTTAAGTTTTTTTTATCACATGTCTTTGTTATTTTTAAATGTTTTGATAATTCTTTTACAAAATCTTCCGTCGAACTGTAGCCTGCAAGTGTTTCTTGCGTATTCATTACCTTTAATGCTTCACCCAGTTTCCTGTTAAATGTTGTTGCTGCCGTTTCCCATGCTTTTGATTGATAGTTTTGTACCAAGTTTGGTATTGTCATAACGGCGACGATACCGATGACGGCGAGGGTAATAAGGACTTCTGTCAATGTAAATGCAAGTTTACGATTATTGTGTTGCATGGCTACGTGCGTAGCACCTTCTGCCATTGTAAAACCTTTTTTCAT
>CANQML010000002.1 GCA_947624935.1 Candidatus Gastranaerophilales bacterium | reverse complement strand
CTTTAAAAAAACGAATACAAAAATTTTTGCCTACAGCTCTGTCCATTTTTTAGGGTACGGTTCATTCAGCCCAACAGAAAATAGAAAGGGTAGTAATTTATGAAAAAAGATTTAGTTGATGAAAATGTAACAAGGCAAGACGGTGGTCGTGACGCAATCCCCACCCCTTGCGGAGCAAAGGGAACAAGCGAGCGTGCGAGCTTTGTGACCCTGCTTGCGTCTAAGCTGCGGGGAAGTGGTTGTGTGAGCGAAGCGAGCTACAACCACAGGGGCGGGGTCAATTCAAACATTGACAGTCAAAACCCCTCACCCCAGCCCTCTCCCGCAAGGGGCGAGGGGGCATGTTCCAATAACTGTGGCACTTCACAGAGTCTAATTAATGTTATGCACTTATTCGCTTTTATTAACCACTTTACTCACTTCACTGACCTTACTCACTTTACTCACTTGCGCAAACGCTTTGCCTTTACTTTGGCGGAAACTCTAATCACCCTCGGCGTCATCGGCATTATTGCCGCGATGACTATTCCTAATTTGGTTCAAAGCTATAACGAAAAAGTCACCGTTACCAAAGTCAAAAAGATGTATTCCATATTGTCAAATGCTTATGAAATGTCTAAGCTCGAAAACGAACAGGAGTTTGTAACCGGTACAGCAGCAGATGTAAAAGTAGCTGATTTGTTCAAACCGTATCTTAAAGTTGTAAAAGATTGCGGAAATACAGATTTAAGTTGCTTAACCGATACAAATTACAAAAATAAATTAGGTACTAATAAAGTTAACTATAACCGCAATAACAGATATTATAAATTAGCACTAAACGACGGTTCGGTACTGATATTTCGAGGCGGTCAAAATTACGGTGATTTTAAATACAATTTTGAAATTTTATATGACGTAAACGGGAAAGGCGGTCCAAATCAATGGGGCTATGACTTGTTTGAATTTGATGAATACAAAGGGCAAATCAGACCATGCGGAGTTGTAAAGGATTGGGAACAAACATGTCCTACAGAAACATCAGGATACACTTGTGCTGCATGGATAATTTCAAAAGGCAATATGGATTATTTGAAATAAAAAAACCGCCCGAAGGCGGTTTTTTGTTATTCGGCAGATTTGCCGATGTCTTTTATGCTCAAAGCAATTCTGTGTTCCTGCGGAGTGAATTTTTTAATCAAAACTTCTACTTCGTCACCAATCTTGAACATATTGAAAGGATTTACGTTTTCTTCAGCCATTTCTGAAACCGGAAGAAGTGCCTCAACTCCGGGGAATATGTTAATAAATGCGCCAAATCCCGTAACCTTATTAACCGTTCCTTTGATTACCTGACCTTCTTCAAACTGACCTTCAATTTGCTGCCAAGGGTCTTCGCCCATTCTTTTTAAAGAAAGTGAAATTCTTTTTAATTCGCTGTCAATCTTGATGATTTTAACTTCGATTGTTTCGCCCAAAGAAATCACATCAGACGGGTGTTTAATTCTTGACCAAGAAATTTCGGATATCGGAAGAAGTCCGTCAATGCCGTTAATATCAACAAAAGCGCCGAAATCGGCAATTCTTACGACTTCACCTTTAACTACCTGGTCTTCTTCAAGAGTTGCCAAGATATTGTCAACAACCTGATCGCGCTGTTCGGCAGCGGCAAGTCTTTGAGAAAGAATTAACTTATTCTTTTTCGGGTCAGCCTCCAACACTTTGACCTCGATTTTTTGGTCAACCAATCCGTCAAACGGAGTGCCGGTTCTAAGCTGAGATGAGGGGATAAAGCCTTTCAAATCCGCAACATCTACCAAAAGTCCGCCTTTTACGGGTGAAACGACTTTTGCCAGAATTGTATCGCCTTGAACTTTGGCGTCGTTTAACTGTGCCCAAGCTTGAGCGAATGCAATGCGTTTAAGTGAAAGCAGCATGCCGTCTTCATCTGTTTCTTCTTTAAGCACGTAAAATTCTCTGATGTCGCCGACTTCCAAAGTTTCATCGGTTGATGAGAGTTCTTTGTCTGACAAAAAGCCTTCGGTTTTAGCGCCGCGAACGCTAACCAAATAGCCGTCCTGTTCTTTTTTGATAACCGTACCTTCAACGATATCGGCTACGTTGTAAGCTTTTGCAAAACTTTCTTCCAAAAGCTTTTCAAATTCATCTGTCATTGTTGTTGTCATGTTTTTTCTCCTTTTCTATTATAAAGATTTAATTACCTTTTCAATAACCTCTTGCGGGGTGGATGCGCCCGCTGTAATTGAAATTTTTTTCGATTTCTGAACCAAATCATCATAATTTTTCAGTTCTTCGTCGTTTTCTATGTGAATTGTCGTCGTAATCCCTTTTAAAATTTCCGCCAAGTGAGTCGTGTTTGCGCTTTTTTTAGAACCGACCACAATCATCAAATCGCTGTTTTGCGCCAATTCTTTTGCCTCCGCCTGACGTTTTGATGTGCTTGCGCAAATTGTGTTTTCAACATGAAGCTCTTTGGCAATCGATGTTAAATATTCAACTATCGGCGTCAAAGTCGTAATTCTTTGCGTGGTTTGAACAACGACCCCGATTTTTTTGTGCGATTTCAAATCATGTTCAAGGTTTTTGAGTTTATCAACCGAGCTTGCGACAACGACTTTGTCGGTATAAAGTGCCGCATTTGCACGTATGCCGATAACTTCGGGGTGTTCGGATTTGCCGACAATAACGACATAATACCCCTCCTTTGCAAGCTCAACCGCTTTTTGCTGAACTTTTTTGACATCAGGGCATGTCAAATCGACAGGTTCAAAGCCCGCCTGTTTAATTTTTTCAATAACTTCTGGGCTTTCGCCATGACTTCTTATAACACAAATTCCCTCGCCTTTTTCGGGGATGTCGGTCAGCGTTTTAATCCCTAAAGCTTCAAGCTCGCGGATTACCTGCGTGTTGTGGATAAGTTCGCCCAGCACAAACACATTTCTGTCAGGGTTTTCGGCTTTTAATTTTTTAGCGGTTTCGACGGCTCTTTTCACTCCGTAACAAAAACCTGCATTCTTGGCTAATTTAATGTCTTTGGGCAACTAAAAATAGTCTTCTTTCTAATGAACTCGCCTTTCGGCTGTAAGACAATTAAACTACAAACAAATCAAAAAATCAAGTTAAGATTTAATCATAATTTTGGGAGGAGGAATTATCCTGTCTTTTTCGGGAGGAATCGGCGGGTCTTGATTTGCTTTTTCAATATTTTTTTGTGACGCCAATTGGCACAAATCGTTATAATCTTTTGCTCCCGGTAAAATGCCATAGAAAACAGAATCTTTAAGCATTTTACGTGCAAAGCTTTCGTTTTGGGTTTTGAGCGCAATTTTGGTTGCAAACTCCTTATTTGTTTCAGCAAATTCAAAAAGATTTATATTCAAATCCTTAGCGATTTTAACCATATCTTCGCCATTGGAAATAAGTATTTTAAAAATTTGTTCTGAAAAAATATTCAGCTTAGAGCCTGAGCTTTTAAGGATTTCGGAATATAAAGAGGGGTTGTTTTGAATAAGTTTTAAAATCTGCTGGGCGCTTGCATTTTGGCAGAACTTATCAATAACTTTTTCTTTGTCTGTATTAGAAAGCTGGTTAAGTACCTTTGAAAACTCATACGAATGCTGATCGGCAAGCTCAACGAATTTTTGAGTACCTTCAGCCGAATCCCAATCGATTTTTTTAGTTTCTTCAACAAAAGTTGTCACTTTCGGGTCACTTGAAGTAACTTTTGTAAAGGTTTCGGAAGTGCTTTTTTGAACCGTATCAAAAGATTTTTCTGAAACTTTTGATTCATTAAGTCTTACCGTTTCAAAACCTTTTTGGGTGCCTTTGTCAAAGCTTTCGAGTTTATATTTGCCCAAATCATCTGTCTGAGCCTGTCTTGCCTCCGGTGATTTTAAAGCCACGATTGAATTTTGGGCATAAAACTCTTTCATTTCATCTGAGATTTTATTGGAATTTGCAATCTGCTTGTTTGAAATTGCAAATACTTCCTGAGCATCTTCACGCTCGCCGACACCATTTATTGCGGCTTCTGCCAAATCAACATTTCCGGTTTCTAATGTTGTTCTGTTAATTAAAGCAGCATTGTCAGCATCAAAACTCTTTGCAAACAGCCTTACTATATTTTTGGAATTTTTAATATCAAGAATACCTTGTTTGATTAAATCATTTTGTCGTTCAATACCTTTTGTTGAGTTGTATTCTTGAACCCATTTTGGAGTCTTATCACCTTTTTCGATTGCATCAGCATCAACACTTAAAGAAGTTAAAGCCGCAGTATTATCCGTATTTATCCACTGATTATAAGCTTCAATAAATTCTTTAGGCGGATTATCCATACTTCTTATTTTTTGGGTAATAGCATTAATAGCCGAAATATCAAGTCCGCTTTTTGCAAACATTTTATCAAAATCATCAACAGTTTTGCAGCGTAAGATTTCAGGCATAAGGGCTTGCGCCATCTTATCTTGATTTCGCTTATATATTGCTATTTTTTCATCTTTACTTTTACTTTGATCAGGGTTTTCAAGTCCCAAATCATTCAATTGCTCTTTAGTAAATAAATCGTAAAGAGTTGTTTTACCAAATCTTAAATTTTTTATACCTCGTTCGCCAATATTTTTTTCTAAATCATTATAAGTTTCCAACCTTATTTCTTGTAACTCATTCATACTGCTTTTATCAAGCTGTTTGAGATAAGAATATTCAGCAAATGAAGGCTCTTTTAATTCAGACAAATTAGAGCATCCATAATATTCTAGTAAACCGTTAACATGTTGGGTCGCATTTTCTTCTTTTTTATATACATCTTGTATTGTACAATAAGTTATAGGCGCATTATCTTTTGCATATTCATCATAATTTTTTTTGTATTCGTCAGGATTATTCAATTTTAAATTAATAAGTTCTTTTGGATTGATATGTTGTTTTTTGGCGATATCAAACATAGTAAAAACTTCACCTATTTTGTCAAGTTTTTGCTCATCGGTTAACTTATCCCAATCTTTTACATGTTCACTAAACTCAAAATTAACATAATCTTGTACAGCTTTAAATTTTTCTTCTGAATTAAATTTTTCCCATTTATCTCCAACAAAAGCTTTAGTGTTTTCATCCAATACAAATTTAAGACGCTGGCTATCAGTCATTTTTTGCCATTTTTCAGAAGTAGTATCAATTTTTGCATGCTCATGTGAACGATTATTACTTTCCGATATTACTTCATTTGATGAGGTTTTATAACTTGATACAATTTCAGTTTTTTCTTGATCCGATTTCGTTGTAAAATCAGGATATTGATTCATTATCTGAAGCATCAAATCCTCAGGAATTTTAAATCGTTCTGCTAAAATCTTTATATTATTACTAACATCAGATTTCTCGCCAATAGGAACATTAATCGTTGGCTTGGCATCAGTAGTACTTGGCGCAATATTGTTTTGCGCAAAACTGATATTTTCGGTATTATTTACTTTATTTAAAATTCCAGACATATTTATTTATATAAAAACAATGAAAATCCATTGATTTCAGCATGTTTGGACATGTTTACAATTATTTACAAAATTAAGGAGTTATCAGATTCATTGGTTTCACGTCTTATATCTTTATCTCATATTCTTTATATTTAACACCATTACCCATAGTATCCGAAAGGGCTTGGTACAATTCTTTAGTTATTTTGCAAGGGAGTTCTTCCAATTTTATATAGAAGTCTTCTCCATAAGAGCTTCCGTCCTCCAATAGGTAAGGCGTTGAATGAATTGTTGCATGACCTAATAACGAATATTCGACACGATCACCAGTTGGTATTCCCAATATTTCTGCACTTTTTTTAACATCTTCTGATAAATCAGTTACATAGGTTGTTTTTTCCAATTTTTCAAGTTGATAGTTAGTTGTAGTGGTTCTTTTACCTATGATTTCTTTGCCTGTCCTATCGTCTGTAAATGTCTTTCTTTCTATTTCTTTAGTTTGTATAACTACTTTTTCAAAATCATCATCATTTCCATCAGTACTGATAGCGAAAAGTTTGCCAGTAAGATTACGATAAGGTTCGTGAAAATAGTTCGTAATATCAACAGTCTCAATGACTTTTTCTTCCTGCTGTTGTTGGGCTTGAACCGTATTCAACGGGCTCATCGCTACCAATACCGCCAACGGAACAGCCTTTAATGTCGTTTTTATCGGATTTGTATGCTTTTCCTTTTTGCCTTCAAACTGCGGCATCGCATAATTTTGATATTTCCCGTAATTGTTTATCGCTGCTATTTTCATTTTTCACTCCTTTTTTTATTCGTTATGCAATTCTAAAATTCGTAAATATTTCTTTTTGCTTTGACAAAACTGACTAATTTTGCCTGATAAACATATTATATCAGCATTTTGAGCCTTTGTAAAAATCGATAGAATTATTTCACAATTCTTAACAAAATCTCTAAATTTGAGATGTTGAATTTAATAAATGTTTGTAATACACTGATTTTGTGTAAAAAAGAAGGAGAACTCAAATGAGTGAAAGAAAATTAGTTGGAACAAATGAAATGTTCAAAAAAGCACTCCAAGGCGGTTATGCTATCGGTGCTTACAACGTAAACAACATGGAAATTTTACAGGGTATTGCAGAAGCTGCCCAAGAAACCCAATCACCTATCATTTTGCAGGTATCTGCAGGCGCAAGAAAATATGCTAACCAAACATATTTGTTGAAACTTGTTGAAGCTGCTCTTGCAACAACAACAGTGCCTATCGCACTTCACCTTGATCATGGCGCAGATTTTGATATTTGCAAATCTTGTATCGACGGCGGTTTTTCATCCGTTATGATTGACGGAAGCCGTTTCCCGCTTGAAGAAAACATCAAGTTAACAAAACAGGTCGTAGATTATGCACATGCAAGAGGCGTTTCTGTTGAGGCTGAACTCGGTAAATTAGCAGGCGTTGAAGATGATGTGAAAGTTCACAGCGCAGATTCTACATATACTGACCCTGAAGAAGCAGCAAGATTTGTAAAAGAAACAGGCTGCGACTCTTTGGCTGTTGCTATCGGAACTTCTCACGGTGCTTACAAATTCTCAGGCGAAGCTAAACTTGACTTTGAAAGACTTGCCGAAATTAAAAAAGCAGTTAATGCGGTTGTCGGATACGATTTCCCGCTCGTTCTGCACGGTTCTTCATCAGTACCGGCAGAATTTGTTGCAAAATGCAATAAGTTTGGCGGCAAATTGCCTAACGCACAAGGCGTTCCCGAAGAAATGCTTAACTATGCATCTAAACACGGCGTTGCTAAAATCAATATCGACACCGACTTGAGATTGGCTATGACATCTACCATTAGAGAATTTTTCATCGAACATCCCGAAAAATTCGACCCCAGAGAATATATGGGACCGGGCAGAACAGCCGTTAAAGAAATGGTTATGCACAAAATGCGCGACGTGCTTGGAACAGCAGGTCACGCAAACGACTAATTCACACAAAAAAAATCCGTTCCTTTCGGAACGGATTTTTTATCTTAGGCAGCTTCTGCCATACTTTCATTTTTTAACTTAGCTACTTTGTTTCTGCTTATCATTATTTCATCCCAAGCTTTTTGTCTGCCTTCCAATCTCAGTGATCTTGCTTTAAGTTTAAGTTCACGTTTCTTTGCCTTTAGTGCTCGTTTTTGACTTTTTGTTTCACTTTTGATTTGTTTACGAATTTCACGGTGTGCTCTTCTGATTTCTTTGCGTTCTGCACGATATGCCGCTCTTTGTTCACGTCTAATCTCACGAGCTTCCTCTTTGGTTAAACCCTGTGCAGGTTCTTCTTCGACTTGTACTTCCGGTTTTTCTTCAACCTGTTCTTCGGGTTTTACTTCCGGCTTTTCTTCAGGTTTAACTTCAGGTTTTACCTCAACCTTTTCTTCAGGTTTAACTTCGGGTTTAACTTCCGGTTTTTCTTCAGGCTTCGTCGGCGCTACCGGTGTGTTGTCGTCTGCCTTGAATTTGATTTCATCGCCCGGTCTGATGATTACTGTATAATCATCTTTTTCATATTTCAAACCGTTGATTCCCATCAATTCTTGTACATGTTTGTGGATTTCTTTCCCTGAAGGTTCATAGCCTTTTACATCTTTGTTTTGTTCTTTCAAGTGTGCTTTCGCTATGTTCCACAAGTTGTCACCTGCTTTTACCGTGTATGAATCACCCGTCATTTTTTCTTCTTTACCTTCCGGTTTTACTTCAGGTTTAACTTCGGGTTTTACTTCCGGCTGTTTTAAATCTTTCTTGTCATCTGCTTTCTTACCTGTAAAATAATCATACAACATTTTACCTGCAAAAAATAATCCAAAACCTGCTAATGTAAATAATCCGCCTTTTGCTATTTGTGATTTGTGATTCTTTAAAAATACTGAACATTTTTTTGCACCTGCTTTAATTTGAGGAGTTAACGGTTTCCCAAATCTTTCCCCATTGTGCTTACTCAAATCACGTACTCCAACTTCGTACTTTCCAACTTTAACTGACATAATTTCCTCCAATCCTTGTATGTCTTGTGTATCCCCTATGCTTTTATTAAAAATTTTTCTCTTCAAAAATTGCCTAAATGCATGTCTCAACAGGCTTTTGCATGAAGTTACAATGATACAATATTATTGGGTTTTAGCCATTCTAAAATTCGCGTTTACATTTCTTAACAAATTGGCATAAAAAAAGACGGCATGCGCCGTCTTTTCTACTACTTACCACCTTCTACTTTTTCAAGAAATCAGGAATCTCTATATTTGTAAAACTTGGTGAAACTTCGGGGATTGATGTTCTTCTCGGCTGGTTATAAGAGCCGGAATTTGCGAAGAAATCAGCCGCATTCAACTGCCTTACTTCCGTTTTTTCCTGAGGCAAAGTGTTTTTCAATTCAAAGCCTGTTGCTATAACAGTAACTTGGATTTCGCCTTGAATATTCTCATTCATTGCAGTACCTATGATGATGGTTGCATCTTCCAATACCGCATCGTGAATGATTTTTGCCGCATCGTCAATTTCGTGAAGTGTCATATCAGGACCGCCTGTGATGTTAACGATAACGCCCGATGCACCATTAATTGAAGTTTCAAGCAATTGAGAATTGATTGCGATTTCAGCGGCTTTGACAGCTCTGCCTTCGCCCTGACCGCGACCGATACCCATAAGTGCCGAACCTGATGCCTGCATAACGTTTTTAACATCAGCAAAGTCAACGTTGATAATTCCGGGAACAGTAATGATATCTGAAATACCTTGAACACCACGGAGTAAAACTTCATCAACGATGATAAACGATTCTGTCAATGAAACTTGTCTGTCAACGACCTGTAACAACTTATCGTTAGGTATTACGATAACGGCATCAACAGCTTCTCTAAGCTTTTCCAAACCTTGAACCGCCTGATTTTGTCTTTTCTTACCTTCCCAGGAGAAAGGCTTAGTTACAACGGCAATTGTCAAAATACCCAATTCTTTGGCAATTTTAGCAACAACCGGAGCAGCACCCGTTCCGGTACCGCCGCCCATACCTGCCGTAATGAATACCATATCAGCACCTTCAAGTGCATTTGTAATGTCTTGTTGAGCTTCTTCTGCAGCTTTTTCACCAACCGAAGGATCGCCGCCTGCACCCAAACCGTTTGTAGACGATACACCTAACTGGATTTTATTCTTCGTCTGACCGTATTCCAAGACCTGAAGGTCTGTATTCATTAGCCAAAATTCTACACCCGACAAACCTGCTTTAATCATTCGGTTAACTGCGTTTCCGCCGCCGCCGCCGATACCTACTACCTTAATGTTTGTAGGGTTAATCGGTGATCTGCTAATAGTAGTGTTTGTCGTTTCTTCTTTCTTTGCGAAAATGTCTGATACAAAATTTTCCACTGTTTTTACCTCTTATATTCTAAATTACATGTATAGTCGATTACAAATCGGACAACAATATATTAACATACTATTTTAAATAGAAAAAAAGTACAATAATTTTTTGGCAAATTATAAACAAAAGTTAATAAAACTTTTAAAAACCTGTTATTTACTGCAAGGTGACGTACCCCAGTGAAGTTTATTTCTCAAAACGGAATAGAAATCATCACCGTCTAAAAGCGCTAATTTGGCGCAATATTGGGATTTTTTTATCTCAATTTGTCCGGAAAACTCATAAAATTCCTGCCCGTCAGTTGATGCAAAGCAATTTGTCAAACCCGAACAAACCGTTACGGTTTCTGTATCAGGAATTACAATCGGTCTTGCATTAAGCGTATGCGGGCAAATCGGAACGACCAAAAGCGCATTCAAATGCGGTGAAATAACAGGGCCGCCCGCAGAAAGACCATAAGCCGTTGAACCCGTCGGCGTCGTTACAATTATACCGTCTGCCAAATAATCACATACAAATTTGTTATTAATTTTTAAAGAAAACCTTGAAGTTCTGCCTGTTGTAGTACCTTTTATCACAAAATCGTTCAGCGCGAGCCTGTCACCGCTTTGCAGCATTGTACGTTTTTCCGTTCTGAAATTATCGGCGAGGATTTTTTCGACAGCGGATTTTAAATTTTCTTTTGAAGCTTGCGACAAAAAACCGAGCCTTCCAAGGTTAACGCCGAATATCGGGGTTGCAGTTTTGGCATAAAATCTTGCAGCCTTCAAAATTGTTCCGTCGCCGCCGATTACAAACACAAAGTCATAGCCGCTTTTGAGATTATCGATATCCAAAATTTGTGCGTTTTTAAGCAAACTTTGCAACTCTTTTGCAGTGGCGAAAGCATTTTCAATTCTGTTGTTAGCGCATATCGCAAAATTTTTCATACAAAAATTTATAGCACAAAAAAAGAGAGCCTTAAAGGCTCTCTTTACAACTATCATTATTTATGACTGCAACGGAGCTCTCCAAATCGAGTCATTGAATTTATTTTGGTTAGTATTCAAGTCTACAGACAAAGTTACATTATTCGGTGTGAATACAAATACCAAATCTCCCACTTTTTGCGGTTTGCCATCCAAGACATGCGCCGCACCGCATATAAAATCAATCGTTCTTTGAGATTGCTCTTTATCCAACAGATGAAGATTTAAAACTATTGTTTTTTTCTCTTTCAAATATAGAGCAATGTTTGCCGCATCTTCAAATGAACGAGGTTCCATAACCATAACTTCATAACCTTTAAAGTTTGGATGATTAACAACTTTCAAATTGTTTGATTTTTCATAGGTATATTTAGGATCAACCGCAAGATTTTCCTGAACTTCGTACTCGTCGTTCATTTCTTCCGCCAAATCTTCAAAGATTGATTCTTTAGGCTCAAAGCCTTTTACCAAAAAGTCTACTACTGATTTAATTTTGTCTGTAACTACTGCCACCGTTTATTCCTCCGTTATAAATAATTTTCTACCTATCCTAAGCATTGTTGCACCTTGCCGAGCCGCTATTTTGTAATCTTGACTCATGCCCATTGATACTTCCTTCAATTCGCAATCAAATTTCTTCTCAAGCTCGTTTTTTATATCAACTATTTCGGAAAAAAGTCTTGTAAGCTCATCATCAGATGCGCCCAAAGGTGCCATGTTCATAACGCCGATAACATCAAGATTTTTCATCTCTTTTATTTGAGGAAACGCCACAAAAACCTCAGTTTTGGAAAACCCTGATTTTTGTTCCTCGCCGGCATTATTAATCTGGATTAAGACCTGCTGCACTTTGCCGATTTTTCCCGCCTCATCCGAAATCTTTTCGGCAAGCTTGACCGAATCCACAGACTGTATTAAATCAAATACCTCAACGGCTTTTTTGACTTTGTTCGTCTGAAGATGTCCGATAAAATGAAATTTTGATGTTTCTTTTATCTTTTCAGGCAGATTTTTAATCTTCTCTGATGCCTCAATTACCCTCGATTCTCCGAAATCCCTTAATCCCGCATTGTATGCGTTGATTATGGCACTTTCGTCAAAATACTTTGTAACTGCAATGATATTTGGTGTATAAGGTGCGATTTCAATTTGTATTTGTAAAAGATTTTCTTTAATAGTCATTTTAGCCTTTACTGACCACATAATTAATTGTACTCTAACCTTTTTGGTCGGACAACTATTTTATTTTTAAGCCTTTTACCCTCTTTTATCGACTCCCGAAACCATGATGAGGACATGTTTTCAGCCATATTTAATATTTCTTAAATTTTGGTTACATTTTGTAATACTTGCATTTTCGGGCATGCCCGCCATGCCATTTTGTTTACAATTTGTAAAAGTCTGATATAAGATACTTTAAGAATATCGTTTTTTTATTCAAATGTTATCCTTTATTTGAAGTATTTTTTAATGCTTTGCGATACTTTCATGGTATAATTTTTCTATGTTAACAGGGCCGTTTTTAGACAGGAATTGGATGGGGCAGAACCCGAATTTTGAAACATCAGACGTGATTATGCTGGGCTTGCCGTTTGACGGAACGGTATCATACAGACCCGGTTCAAGGTTTGCGCCCGAACAAATCCGGCTTGCAAGCTGGGGGTTGGAAGATTATTCACCGGAATTTGACAAACACTTGCAGGATGTGAATTTTCACGATGCGGGCGATTTGGAATTTCCGCTCGGGAACACTTACGCATCACTTGATTTGATAGAAAAAAACGTTGAAGAAATATACAAAGCGGGCAAAAAAGTTTTTGCAATCGGCGGCGAGCACCTTGTAACTTTGCCCGAAATAAAAGCCATATCAAAGTTTTACGACAATTTAGCAGTTGTGCATTTTGACGCCCACACCGATTTGAGAGAAGAATATCTAGGCGAAGAAATGTCGCATTCGGCTGTTATTAGACATATTTCAAAAATCGTCGGCGCCGAAAACATTAAGCAAATCGGAATTAGATCGGGAATGAAAGAAGAATTTGAGTTTATGAAAAAACACAATACTTTAATTCACGAATTTAGCGGGCTTGATGAATTTAAGGGCAAAAAAATATTTGTAACGGTTGATTTAGACGTGTTGGATACTTCCGTAATGTGTGGAACCGGAACACCCGAGGCAGGCGGAATGCAGTTTAAAGAGCTTATAGAGTGGTTTAAGTACCTGAAAGACTTTGAAATAATAGGCGCAGATGTAGTTGAGCTTGCGCCCGATTATGACGCATCGGGGGTTTCAACCGCCGTTGCCACAAAGGTTATCCGAGAGCTTTTGATGTGTTTGTAGTTTACAAAAGTGAGTGAAGTGAGTAAGGTGAGTAAAGTGGTTAATAAAGCGAATAAGTTAATAAGCCAATAAGCGAATAAGCACGTTAATAAAGTCATTAAGTCGTTAAGACGTTAAGTTCTATACATTAATTAGGCTTTGTGGAATGCCACGGTTTTCGTCATTGCGAGGAGGGCAAGCCAAAGGGCTGAGGCGGAGCCGTGCCCGTTTAATGCGACGCCCGACGCGGCAATCCAATACTTCATTATTTTTGTGGCAAAATGACTTGTTCCCACGGATAATCGGCTTTTATTTCCCAGCCGTCACGCATTATAAGCAGGGCACAATCATGTCTTTTGTCAGGTGTAGAAACCTCAGGGTTGTCATAATTTCCGTATTTGCAGCTTTCTAAAAGTTCTTCACGGGTTTTAGACTGTGATTTTATAACTGACGGCACAAAAGTACCATCTTCAATTATTGAAAAGAGAAACGACTTTTTCCCGTCCATTTTGTTAACGCCACATTCTTTCAATTCCGTACAATAGAAAAAATGAGCATAATTACCATGACCAGTAGGAAACTCTGTATTTACCCCCACAAAACCGGAACCGTCGACTAATCCGACCAAAAAATTAGGATTGGGTGACGACACTCCATCCTCAACACTGCCTAAGTCAGATTTAGAAAGGCTTTTGATATGTTTATCCAAATGATCGTTATACCATTGCTCAAAAGTTTCACCATTTGCGCCGTCAGGCAGCCAAGTCGTAATGCTACCGATTTCGGCTTCTTCAAGCTTTATCGCATTTGTCATCGTTGCATAAAATCTTCTCAATTTAGTTTCGGTAACTTTTTTTTGATAATTAGTAACCAATGTCGGAATAGTCATCGCAGCAACAATGCCAATGACGCCGAGGGTTATCAGCACCTCTGCCAAGGTAAAACCAAATTTTCGGTAGGGCGCCGTGCGAGCGTCAGCGAGCCCAGCCCGTAAGGTGCGGCAAAACCGCGCTTTTGCCGCACCCCGAATAATTTGGGTGGCAAAGCGTTTACGCAAGTGAGTAAAGTGAGTAGAGTGAGTAAGGTGGTTACTAAAAGCGAATAAGCCAATAGGCAAATAAGCGAATAAGCCCGTTACATTAATTAGACTCTGTAAAATGCCACTGTTAGTAGGACATGCCCCCTCGCCCCTTGCGGAGCAAAGGGAACAAGCGAGCTTGCGAGCTTTGTGACCCTGCTTGCATAGCTGGGGATACAGTTGTGTGAACGTAGTGAACTACAACTGTTGGTGAGGGTTCGTCTTGAATTGTTGTTGCGGCTTATGTGCGAAATGTTGTTTCGGAACAATAACGGGAGCAAAGCGGGAGCGTGTTCACGAAACAATTTTTCGCACTCGCTCATTAGATTACCGCATAAAGTGATTACTTCTTTTACTTTTTCCTGTTGTTCCATATCTTTTCTCCTTTTCCACCATTATTTATACCATAATATATCATGGTATTAAGTATGTGTCAATATGAGGTTGAAAATTGCATATAAAAATACTATTAATTAATTAGAGGGATATATGATAAACAAAACAGACAGAATTATTGACCTGACGCGCAATAAAACAAAAAAAACCAGTATTATGATTAATGAAGAATTGTGGGAATTGTTTAAACAAGCTTGCACCGAACAAAAAACCACCCCAACTCTCAAAATCGAAAAATGGATGATTAATTTTATTGATGAAAACGGCTTATTAGTCTAATCCACATTTGCGGAA
Organism: Candidatus Gastranaerophilales bacterium; assembly: GCA_947624935.1. GTDB lineage: Bacteria > Cyanobacteriota > Vampirovibrionia > Gastranaerophilales > Gastranaerophilaceae > SIG32. The sequence goes on along the minus strand of CANQML010000002.1, from coordinate 36,890 downwards.
AGACAATTCTTTTCATAATGCAGATGTTCTTTCATCGCATTAACTCTTGTCATCATATCCTTAAACATCGGGATTGAAAGGCTTTGTTTACCGTCCGAAAGTGCATTCTCAGGGTCGTGGTGAACTTCCGCCATTACTCCGTCCGCCCCTACTATCAAACTTGCCTTTGCCATAGGTTCAATCAAATATCGTTGTCCCGTACCATGACTCGGGTCTGCTATTATCGGCAGGTGCGAATATTTTTTGATTACGGGAATTGACGCTATATCCATTACGTTTCGCGTAAAAGTGCTGTCAAAACTCCTTATTCCGCGTTCACACAATATGACGTTTTCATTTCCGTTGTACATAATGTGTTCCGCCGCAAGCAAAAATTCCCTTATCGTGCTTGAAAGCCCTCGTTTTAATATGACAGGCTTTTTGCTTTTGCCGACATCTCGCAACAGCTTAAAATTCTGCATATTTCTTGCGCCAATTTGGATTACATCGACATAAGAGCAGATAAGTTCTAAATCCGCACTGTCCATAACCTCTGTAACCGTCAGCAAACCTGTTTCTTCGCTTGCACGTTTCAAATATTTCAAAGCTTTTTCTTCATACCCCTGAAAATCATAAGGCGAAGTTCTTGGTTTAAAAGCACCGCCTCTTAAAAACTCGCAGCCCATTTCTTTTGCGGCAATTGCAACCTGTCTTAAGCCCTCGTATTCACTTTCAACTGAACATGGACCCACAATCATAACGGGTTTGTTTGCTCCGCCGATTTTAACCCCGTTTGCAAACTCAATAACTGTATCCTCGCTTTTTCTGTCGCGCGATGCCAATCGGAACGGTTCTCTGATTATCTTAACTTCTTTTACGCCCTCAAGTGCGCTTATTCTTCCGGGGGTGATTGAAGTCTTGTCACCAAAAGCGTCAATTACCGTATGGATTTCGCCTTGGTTTACGATTACTCTGAATTCGTGTTCCGTTAAAACCTGTACAACTCTATCTATATTTTCTTTGGAAGCCTTTGGCTCCATGATTATAATCATATATTTTCTCCTTGATTAAATTATATCATAAGAAAACAGCATAAAAAAACGGAGTTTTGAAACTCCGCTTTTTATTATTAAACTTACAAACTAAACATGTGCAAGTTTTTTAGATTCAACAACTGCTTGAGCAGCCGCAAGTCTTGCTTGCGGAATTCTGAACGGTGAGCAGGATACGTAATCCAAACCGATTTTGTCGCAGAATTTGACTGAATCGGGATCTCCGCCATGTTCACCGCAAACACCGCCTACAAGGCTTGAGTTTACTTTTTTGCCTTTTTCCATTGACATTTCAATTAACTGTCCGACACCTTTTGTATCAAGTGTTGCAAACGGGTTGGACGGCAAGATTTTTTGTTCAACGTAACGATTGAGGAATTTGCCCTCAGCGTCATCACGTGAATAACCGAATGTCATCTGGGTCAAGTCGTTTGTACCGAATGAGAAGAACTCTGCGTATTCTGCAATCTCGTCAGCCGTCAATGCCGCACGCGGAATTTCTATCATCGTACCGAATTTGTAATCGACTTCAACGCCTTTTTTAATCATCACTTCTCTTGCCACACGAACCAAAATGTCTTTTGCGACCTTAAGCTCGTTAACGTGACCGATTAAAGGTATCATAACCCAAGGTTTAACGGCAACGCCTTCACGTTTCAAATCACAGCATGCCTCAAAGATAGCTCTGACTTGCATTTCGTTGATTTCGGGATAAGTCAATCCCAAACGGCAACCGCGAAGTCCCATCATCGGGTTGGATTCGGATAAGCCTTCGACTACATGCAAGAGTTCTTCTTTTTCTTTGTAGTCTTTGCCGAGAGCCTTTAATGTCGCAACTTCTGCGATTAAAGATTCTTTATCTGGCAAAAATTCGTGAAGCGGCGGGTCGAGTAATCTTACCGTCAAAGGTTTGTCGCCCAATGCCTTGAACATAGCGTAAAAGTCTGAATATTGCATCGGCAATAATTTGTCCAACGCCTCTTTTCTCGCCTCGGGAGTTCCTGCAATAATCATTTTTTGAACCCAAGGAAGTCTATCGGGATCCATAAACATGTGTTCCGTTCTGCAAAGCCCTACACCTTCAGCACCGAATTTGAGTGCGTTTTCAATATCTTTAGGCGTATCTGCGTTAGCCTCAACATGTAATCTCTTGATTTCGTCAACCCAAGTGAAGAATTTGTTCCAATTTTCGTCAATCTTAGCTTCGACAAGTTTAACGGCACCTGCCATAACGATACCTTTTCCGCCGTCTAATGAAATAACGTCGTTTTTATGGTAAACCGTTCCGTCAGCGCCCGTTAAAGTTTCGTTATTAAGGTCGATTTTCATATCTTCGCAACCTGAAACGCAGGGTTTGCCCATACCTTTTGCAACAACAGCTGCGTGAGAAGTTGCACCGCCTCTGAGTGTTAATACACCTTGAGAAACAGCCATTCCGTGAATATCATCGGGGCAGGTTTCTACACGAACCAAAATAACTTTTTCGCCCGCTTCGCCTCTTTGTGCGGCTTCTTCGGTGTCAAATACGATTTTACCTACAGCAGCACCGGGGGATGCGTTTACACCATGAGCAATTTTTTTGGATTCTTCCATGGCTTTTGCATCAAAGCAAGGTAGAAGAATTTGGTTTACCGTATACGGGTCAACAAGCTGAATTGCTCTTTCTTTGGTTATTATGCCTTCTTCGCACATATCAACGGCGATTTTAACGGCAGCTGCCGCAGTTCTTTTACCGTTTCTCGTTTGAAGAATGTAAAGTTTTCCGCGTTCAATAGTAAATTCCATATCCTGAACATCTTTGTAACCGAGTTCAAGTTTTTTTGCTATATCAACATATTGTCTGTATAAATCAGGCATTTCGGTTTCAAGCATGGCAATCGGCTTAGGTGTTCTGATACCTGCAACAACGTCCTCGCCTTGTGCGTTGGTTAAGTATTCACCGTAGAATTTGTTTTCGCCCGTTGCGGGGTTTCTTGTGAATGAAACACCTGTTGCGCAATCATCACCCATATTACCGAATACCATAGACTGTACGTTTACGGCTGTTCCGTAATTGTGGTCGATTTTGTTCATGTTTCTGTATGCAACCGCACGGGGAATGTTCCAAGAGCGGAAAACCGCCTCAATTGCTTCTTGCAACTGAACATACGGGTCTTGCGGAAATTCTTTGCCCGTAACTTCTTTGATTGTATTTTTATAAACAGGAATTAAAGATTTCCAGCCTTCTGCCGAAATTTCGGTATCTGATTTAACTCCTTCGCGTGCTTTGACTTTTTCAACTTCGGATTCAAAGTATTTTTGTCTGTCCATTTCCCAAGCAACGGAACCGAACATTGTCAAAAATCTTCTGTAGCTGTCATAGCAGAAACGCGGGTTGTTGGTCAATTTGACCATAGCCTCAACTGTTTCATCGTTCAAGCCCAGGTTCAAAATGGTTTCCATCATACCGGGCATTGAAACTCTTGCGCCTGAACGGACTGAAACCAAAAGTGGGTTTTGGCTATCGCCAAACTTTTGTCCTTTTTGAGCTTCAACGTCTTTCAAAGCCGCTTTAACTTCATCCATTAAACCCTCGGGCATTTTGTTGCCGTGGTTGATATAATCCATACAAGTTTCGGTTGTAATGGTTAATCCGGGAGGAACAGGCAAGCCTAAATTGGTCATTTCCGCAAGGTTTGCACCTTTTCCGCCAAGAAGATTGCGCATATCCGCGTTACCCTCTCTGAAAAGCCATACACGTTTTTCTGTCATAATTTTTCTCCTTTTCTTTTACTGTAATAAAATTGTATCATGAATATAATCTGACAATGAAATGTATGACTTTTTTCTTTATACTAATTAACATTTTATTTGAACGGGTTGCAATCATCGGGAAACTTCCACCCGTTAAGTTGTACTTTCTTTATGCATGGCAGATTTTCTTCTGTTCCGTCCCACGAATTTTCTATATATGCTTCTATACCCTTGCCGACAAAGTATTTATTACGCTTTAAAGTAGTAGTAACATTAGGGTAAAACGCGAAGATAAAACGGTCTTTATTGTCCGTTTGGTGTTTTTCACTATTGTAATGCGAACCTACAGGGTAAAAATAAAAATCTTGCGCACGATAAGTAAACAAAACAGTTGAACCGTTTTGAAAATCTACTTTCAACACGTTTCTTTTAAGATATTTAAAATTCTCAATAAATTCATATCCTGCGATTTTCAGATAAGGTTCAAAATACTTTTCAAATAAGGGAACGATACAATCTTTACTATAAGCATTGCTTATACATGGACTATATTGATCAAAATGCCATGTAGTTTTATCGCCGTTGTCGATTTCAGATAGTGCAATTGCGTTATTCATAGTGCTGTAAAACAGTTTCAGTCTTGTTTCGGCTAAGATTTGGTTGTATTTGTTCATAACAGTCGGAATGGTCATTGCGGCTACAATGCCGATAACAGCCAAGGTGACGAGAACCTCAGCGAGGGTGAAGGCTGTTTTCTTGAAGTGAGTAAAGTGAGTGAGGTGAGTAGAGTGAGTAAAGTGGTTACTACTAATTAGGCTTTGTGGAATGCCGTCACGCAATCCCCACCCCTTGCGGGCGGGGAAGTGGTTGTGCACGAGTTTACGAGTGCTACAACCACAGGGGCGGGGTTCGTACTTGCCCATTGTGAGTGAACCCCCCACCCCAACCCTCCCCCTCAAGGGCGGGAGGGAGTTTTCTTGACTACCGTTTTGCTTTGTTGCTTTTTCATCTACTAATTCTTTTGTCATATTATTATCCTTTCATTTTCTTGTTGGGCTGAAAGCCCAACCTACATTTTTTTAAGTCGTTAAGACGTTAAGTCTTTAAGTCGATAAGTTCTTTACATTAAGCAGGTTTGGTGGAACGCCATGACTTTGCGATTGCGACGCTCCCTTCGGTCGCTCGCAATGACATATTGGCAAATTCGCAAAGCTCTATGTGGTGAGTGGCTTGCCAAATGACGAATGCTATTATGCAAAACCCAATATGGAAAGTGGCTTCGCCACCTCATCTTACTCACTTGAAAATCGCCTCCGGCAAGACACCGCAAGCGTTTTAAACCTATAGAACAGCCGAAACTCACTCTATGAGCATTGGGGGGGGGGGGTAGCCACCTTAATCTCTCTTATACTCTGTGTTTTCAGCTTTTCTCTTTCCATACGTACATTATATACATATTATTAAATCTTGTCAAGAGTTTTCAACAATCTTCGCTAATTCCTGAACTTCATATTTAAGCCGGTTTAACTCGCATCGTATAGGATCGGGAATCCTGTTGTGCGACAAAACCCCGTTTTCATCTATAAAATGCCTTTGTACAACTCGTCCGGGAACTCCCACTACCGTGCAATTTTCTCCAACATCCTCCACAACAACAGAACCCGCGCCTATTCTTGTGTTTTTCCCGATTGTTATATTTCCCAAAACTTTTGCACCCGCACCGATTACAACATTATTTGCAATTGTCGGGTGACGTTTTCCGTGTTCTTTGCCCGTTCCGCCAAGCGTTACCTGCTGATAGATTAATACATCATCGCCAATTTCTGTTGTTTCACCTATCACAACACCTTCACCATGGTCTATAAAAAATCTGCGCCCGATTTTTGCCGCAGGATGTATCTCTATCCCCGTTATTATCCTTGTTATATATGAAATCACGCGCGGGATTAAAGGAATACGCCATTTGTAAAGTTTATGCGCCAGTCTATAGGCAATAAGCGCATGCAACCCCGGATAGCAAAACAATACCTCTAAAATATTGTTTGCCGCAGGGTCTTTGTCATAAATAACTTTTATATCCTCTTTTACTTTTGTAATTCCGCGTTTTAATGTATTTATCATTTTATCAGTTTTGCAAATTTACGTTTACCTGCCTGCAATATTACACTATCGGAAAAATCAAGTGTATAAGCCATATCGGTAATTTTTTCGCCGTCAATTTTAACTCCGCCGCCTGCAATAAGCCTTTTAGCCTCGCCTTTTGACTGTACAAAACCAAGCTCGCATATCAAATCAATCAGGCTTTTGCCGTTTTCGACCTTAACCTCTTGAATATCATCCGGAATACCTTTGTTTGAAACAACATTTATAAAATCCTGTTGAGCTTTATCAGCGCCGTCTTTGCCGTGATATTCTTCGGTAATTGTATGGGCAAGTTTAAGTTTTAAATCACGTGGATTAACGGATTGGGTTTTGAGCTGATTTTCAATATCTTCAAGCTCTTTGTCCGAAATATCGGTTAAAAGCGCAAAATATTTGGTTATTAAAGTGTCAGGGATACTCATTAATTTGCCAAACATATCTTTTGCGCTGTCCGTTAAAGAAATACAGTGTTCGGGATACGTTTTTGACATTTTGACAACACCGTCAGTACCTTCAATTAAAGGCAAAAGCATAACCATTTGCGGATATTTTTTGCCGTAAGCCTCCTGAATTTGACGTCCTAAAAGCGTGTTAAATCTTTGATCCGTTCCGCCAAGCTCAATGTCTGAATCTATTGCAACAGAATCATACGCCTGCATTAAAGGATAGAAAAATTCATGAACCGATATGGGTTTACCTTCAGCATAACGTTTTGCAAAATCGTCACGTGTCATCATTTGTGCAACCGTAACTTGTGATGCGAGTTTAAGCAAATCAACAAAACTCATTGAATGGAGCCAATCAGCGTTATTTGTAACTTCCGCCGAATTTACGTCAACAACTTTTGACATCTGCTCAAAATAAGATTTTGCGTTTTCTTCAACCTGTTCTTTTGAAAGCGACGGGCGTGTTTCCGATTTGCCTGACGGATCGCCGACCATTGCCGTTGCACCGCCTACGATTAAAACAACTTTGTGACCGAGCCTTTGAAACTCTTTAAGCTTTCTCATAACAACCGTATGCCCCAAATGTAAATCGGGTCGCGTCGGATCCATACCGAGTTTTACTCTCAAAGGTGTATTCGTATCTTTTGCATGCTGCAATTTTGCCGCTAACTCTTCTAAGCTCGGCAAAATCTCCGCACCTCGCGATAATTTTTTTGCCTGTTCTATAAATTCTTCTCTTATCATAAGTCGATTATAACACAAAAAAAGAGCCGAATAAATCGGCTCTAAAAAAATCAGAGTGAACTTAATTCTTCTCTTAAAAGGAATATTTTTTTATTGTAATATTCAAGCCAGGGCGTGCCGTCATCTCTTAAATCGTCCGGTTCGCATACGGCTCTGATACGTTTTTTATCCAATTCGGCAAGCTCTGTGTAAATTTCTTCGATACGTCTTTCTTTTTGAATTTTTGCCTGTTCGGCTTCATACTCTTTCGTACCGCGTAAATCCATCACTTTGCCGTCTTGAAATACTTCATAATCGTACATTGCATAGACATTTCCGTCATATCTTTCAACCCTGAGTTTGCCGTCTTTGTTGCACTCATCAATAAATACGTTAAGCTCAAGCTGTGTAAAAGGTTTTTCTAATATTTTCATAACTACACCTCCTCCGCATTTAATTTGTAACCGCATACATTCCAAATTCTACCTGTAGCGGACGGTGAATAGATTGCCATATTATAAGAGCTAATACTACGCACCCATACTTGAGAACTGCCGGTGGTTGACGGACCGGAGGCACGGGCAAGCGCAATGCCTGTAGCCGTACTTACCGGAATAAAAAAGTTGGCATAGGCATCTCCGTTACCGTCTACGTAACCTCCCTGACGAACCCAACCCGATTTGTAAACTTCGTAATAGCTCCAACCGCTTTGCCAGCGTTCTACAACATAATCCAACTCTTTTGGTAATATGCCTTTTATTGTGTAAAAATCGTTTAAATCAGAAGCTTTTACCAAATTGATGGCTTTTGACGGAACAAGCGAAGATATTTGGCTGTTATTATTCCAAATAACTATGGCTATCGGTAGACATTTGATTTCCTGCCATTCGGAAGCTGACTTAACATACTTATTCCATTTATTAGTATCCGTATTATACCAATGGACATTATCAGTCAAAGTAGTCGGTGTTGTGTTTTTATAAAAAACATTACCCTGATAAACTATATCTACTGTGCCGTCGTCGTTTAAAAACAAAACGGTTTTTGTGTTTTTTAGATTAGTAACGGTTTTGGTTATGATATCAGGTGTGACGTATTCGACATTTTTCAATCTGCCGTTTGCTTCTTTCCCGTCAGGGATAAGGACTTTAAGCCCTGCTTTTACGTTTACGGTTTGACTATCATAATCTGCAACACCGTTTGGGGCTTCAAGTATCGTGTTGGTTATAGTACCGGTATTTGCAAGTGAAGGACTTGCGCATTGGTTTGTTATGGTATTTTCTACTTGTTCAAGCTTGTTTGAAAAAGTGCTCTCTATTTCGGTTAACTGATTTGTTACGACCGACTGGTTATCCTGAATTTTGTCAGCTAAAGCTATAAAGTTTGCATTAACTTCCTGCGCTTTTGCTTTCGTTCCCGGGATAAATGAATAGGGAATTAATGAATTTTGCATATAATTTTTACCTTTCCGGGCAATAAATTATATGAATCAATTGGCAAATTTAATTATAACATACTTTTGCGGGTTCAGTCAAGCATATTTTTTTCGTAAGACCCTAAAAATCTGAACAAAATCGTTTTTGGTTTAACTTGATTTAGAACATTCAAAATTCTTTTTTCGTGAATATGACCGTCAAAGTTCACTATGAACATATATTCATCCAAATTGTGTTTTGCCGGACGCGATGCAATATAGGTAAGGTTTATTTCATTTTCCAAAAAGATTTTCAAAACCTCTAACAGTGCACCCGGCTCATGTTTTGTAGCAAAACAAAGCGTTGTTTTGTCGTTTTTGGTGGGAAATGTTTCAAAATCACCTATTAAAATATATCTTGTTTGGTTTGTTTTATCATCGTTAATATTTTCTTTCAAGACGTTGAGCATATAAGTTTCTGCCGTTTTTTTATTGCCGATTGAGCCGTAAGTCAAATTGTAATTGGAAAGATTTGCGGCGCATTCGCTCATACTTGCACATTCAATTATATTCAAGTTTAAAGGCATTTCGTGTTTTATAAAATCCTGACATTTCCCAAGCAGATACGGCGTTCCGATAATTCCCGTTATGCTGTAAAACTCCGTCGTCCTTGACAAAAGACAATATTCAATCGGTAAAACCAGCTCGGATAAAATTCTTATGTTTGGATTTTTTGTGTACATAAGGCAATCCAAAGAGGCTCTAAGCGTACCGTCTATTGAATTTTCAACGGGAAGCACCCCGAGCGTAAACGGGTTTTTGTCAACAAAATCAACAACCTCGGGAATTGTTTTCAGCGGAGTTGAAAAAGTGTTGATGTTATATTTTTCGCAAAAAGCATCACGTGCCATCTCTGAAAACGATGCCTTTGGTCCTAAGTATGCGATGTTTAGTATATTTGAAAAGTCCATATTTACTTAACTTGAAATTTCATATATAATTATAACAGAAAGAAGAAGGATATGGCAAATATTAAGTTTGGAACGGACGGCTGGCGTGCCGTCGTCGGAGAAGATTTTACAAAAGAAAATGTAGAAATTGTGACCAAAGCCATTGCAAATTATGTCTTTGAAAATTTTGGGATTTATAAAAAAATAATTATCGGCTATGACCCGAGGAATATGGCAAAAGAATTTTCAAGCCAATGTGCAAACCTTCTTTGTGAATTTGGATTTAATGTTTTATACAGTGAAAAAGTCCTTCCGACGCCTGTTTTAGCTTATAACGCCAAACTTTTGGATGCGTGCGCCATAATGTTTACGGCGTCGCACAACCCGCCTGAATATTTGGGAATAAAGTTTATCCCTGACTTTGCAGGCCCTGCAACAAGCGAAATAACAGACGAAATTGTTTCTTATTTAGGCAAAGATTTTGAGAAAAAAATTAAAGGTTTTGTTAAGCTTTATGACTTTGCACCCGATTATTTTAAACAAATAAAATCACATATAAATTTTGAAAAAATAAGAGAATTGAACAAAAACATAATATTTGACGGTTTGTATTCGGCAACAATCGGGTATTTTGACAAGCTTTTGAGTGAAAAAGACATTAAATTTAACGCGATACACATGATGCATGACCCCAATTTTGGCGGGCAAATGCCCGAACCTAAACCGCAGTATATGAAAGATTTGATTGAAATGGTCAAAAAAACGCCTAATTCTGTCGGGTTTGCAAACGACGGTGACGGCGACAGGTTTGGCGTCATAAATGAAAACGGTGAATATGTAACGCCAAACGAAATTATTGCGATTTTGCTTTTGCACCTCAAGCGTCACAAAAATCTTGACGGATGCCTTGTAAAAACAGTCGGCGCAAGTTTATTGCTTGACAGAATTGCCGAAAAGCTCAATGTTGAAGTGATTGAAACCGCCGTGGGATTTAAGCATGTCGGAAAAGCCATGCGTGACTTTAACCCGATTATTGCAGGCGAAGAATCCGGCGGATTGAGTATACAAGGTCACATCCCCGAAAAAGACGGTATTTTGGCAAATTTGCTTATTTTAGAGGCTATGGCTTATGAAAATAAAACACTGGTTGAATTGCAGCGTGAAATTGAAACTCTGGCAGGATGCAAATTCTACAACGACCGAGTTGATTTAAAGCTTGAAAATAACGAAGCGGCGGGAAAAATCCTCGATAAATTCAAAGTCGCCGAAGATTTTGCGCAAATGAAAGTTATAAAAAAAGACTTCAAAGACGGTGTAAAATTGTACTTAGACGACAATTCAAGCTGGGTTTTGGTCAGAAAAAGCGGAACTGAACCTCTTTTGAGAATTTATTTTGAAAGTGACAGTTTAGAAAAAATTGCTGCCTTTAAAAAATAATCATTAAGATTTGTTAAGAAAATAGGTTTAAATATTAAAGTCTGCCTTTCAATATGCCGTAAACATGAATAAAAAGGGAAACGTCATGGGTATGGCAGCATCTCAAGCCAGATTTTTAGGCTTGACAGCAAGAAAAACAAATGTTGAATATGAAGGACAGCAGATTAATCAGCAACGCACCACGTTGGCGAACGAAACCGCTAACTACTACGGGCAGCTTTTAGGTATGGCTGTTCCGACACCTCCTTCATCTGCAGATTTTACCAAGACAGTTTACACATTCCAAGACGGCAGCTTGTACAATTCAATCACCTCCTTAATTGCGCAACAAAACGGTACTTATATGGTAAGTTATTTGTCAAGCTATAATGATGATTTTTCAATAGTTACATCCAGTGCAAGTTCAATAGTAAATGCGCAGCCTAAAAATCGAAAAATAAGCACTGTATCTAACTTTTTACAATTAACGGCAAATAAAATTGCACAAACAGAATATACGTTTAATATAGGGAAAGACACATTAAGAGAATTGGGGACAGGTATTACCACCTCAAAGGTTGCCATAGGCAAAGACGGGCAACAACACCGATTAAACGATAATTACAAATTTTATGACGGCGATATTACTTTAGTTCCGGCAGACTATCAAAAAATCTGCGAAGTTATCGGCAAAGAGCCGACCCGTGAAGATTTCAGCATGCAGGGGCTTGTAATCAACTATCAACAAACTCAATGCTATTCGGGTGTAAAATTAACCGACCAATACCACATGGGACACATGGAACACAATTTGTGCAAATTGATTTGGGGCAACAATCCCGATAAGTCCGTAACTTCTTCCAAAGGAGTTACACTTACAAATAACAGAGCTAATACTTATTCTCTTACCAAATCGGGTTGGGAAACCAATGCGGTAGATCAAACAACTTTAACATTAAAAGACAGATTACAAAAATTATATCCGGATACTTATCAACAATTAGTAGATTTATATGTTGATGTAGCGCTTTATTTGAGCAACCACAAATACAACAGCCAAGGTTATGACATATATGACTACACATTAAGCAATCCGAACTATAACGAAAATGAAATAACTCCTGAAAAACTGCAGCAAAGGTGGGAAGATTTCTGGACTACGGTAGAAAATTTAAGCCCGGAAAACATATACAACACCAAACATGCGCAATGGCAAGAGTTATACGACCAATATGCAGGCAAGTACATGAACTCACAAAATTACAGTGATGTTTATGAGATTACAAGCAGTAAATTTTATGACGGTGATGACGAATATTTAAGAAGTCTTTCATGCGGGCAGTTGGAAGAATTATATGATGAAGAATGCTACTGGGCAGAAAGGTTACAGGAGCTGGACGAATCCGACAACGGCTGGTATGTAAGGTATGTAAAAAATACCACGTCAGGCGAATACGAACCCGTTTTTTATAACGGAGATGATTTATACGAAGGAATTACGACCGAAAACGGCGACATTATTTCAAAAGTAAAAGCCTATGAAATAGGTACGAGAAAAGTTAATCAGGAGGTTAAACAAAAGCCTGCAAAATTAGAAAAAGATTCTACAGGGCGTTATATTAACATAACTATTTATGATACAGATGAAAACGGTAATTTGATTAACCCGATTACCTATGCATTAACTACTAACACTTTGACCGACCAAGATGCTTATGACGATGCAATGAATCAATATGAATACGATAAGTATCAATACGATCAATCAATACAGCAAATCAATGATAAAATCGAAATTATTCAAGCTCAAGATAAAAACTTAGAACTTAGATTGAAACAACTTGACACTGAACAAGATGCAATCTCTACCGAAATGGATGCGGTTCAAAAAGTTATCGAAAAGAACACCGAATCCACTTTCAAAACATTTGGTTAGAAATTGACAATATTTTTCCAATTGCAGTAGTTTTGTTACGAAATGTAACAAGAAACGAGCTGAAAATTAAAGTTTTCGCTCAACTATGCCGTAATCATGAGTACAAAAGGAAAATACGAAAGGAAGCATATCATGGGTATGGCAGCATCCCAAGCCAGATTCCTTGGCTTGACAGCAAGAAAAACTAACGTCGAATACGAAGGGCAGCAGATTAACCAGCAGCGTACAACCTTAGCTAACGAAACAGCTAACTACTACAACCAACTGCTTGGTATGACGGTTCCTACTCCGCCTTCATCTGCAGATTATACAAAAACCGTTTACACCTTCCAAGACGGTAACTTGTATAACTCTATCACTTCTTTGATTGCACAAAATGACGGTACTTACAAAGTTAGCTACGTGCAATCTTGGACTAATGACTTCGCTCCCGTTGCTGCCGGTAACGCTGTTATTACAAAAGAAACAGATGGTTCATACTATATAGGCTCTCAAAAATTGAGAAAAATGGGCGAAAATACTATCACTAACGATGAAAATGATCCTTATCTCAAAACTCTTTCACCTGATCAATTAAAAAATCTTGCGGCAGAAGAAAAAGCTTTCGTTGAACAATTAAATAAAAGATATCCTCAAGCAGGAACAGATTGGTATGTAAGATACGTTCAAAATACCTCTACCGGCACCTGGTCACCTATTTTCTACAACAAAAAGGTGGTTGAAGATGCTATTTATACAAATGGTACTCAAGGAACATCTCAATCAAGCATCCCCGCTTACAAAATGGGTTCCGTTCAAGAAACCGAAGAAATTAAGCAGAGAACCGCTAAATTGGAAAAAGATTCTACTGGGCGTTACATAAATATCACGATTTATGACAAAGATAATAAAAACCCTGTTACTTATTCATTGACAACTAATACTTTGACTGATCAAGACGCATACGATGATGCAATGAACCAGTACGAATACGATAAGTATCAGTATGATCAAGCAATTCAAGAAATTAACGCTAAAATTGAAATTATTCAAGCTCAAGATAAAAACTTAGAACTCAGATTGAAACAACTTGACACTGAACAAGACGCAATCTCTACCGAAATGGAAGCCGTTCAAAAAGTCATCGAAAAGAACACTGAATCCACTTTCAAAACTTTCGGTTAATTCTCGAGCTTACACTATACGTATACTACAAAAAGTTTTTCCCTTTTTTCCTTTTTTTCCAACGACCGCTTGCGGTCGTTTTTTTTTAATATTTGTACATTTCTCTAAAATATTGTAAAATAATAAAAGAGGAAATCTTATGACAAATATTTTAGAATTAGAAGGAAAAGAAATTATAAGAAAAGTGATAAGTCAAATCCAAGGCAACGACTTTGACGCAACAAATCTTTTGCAAGCACACAAAAATTTTACCGAGACGAAATCTTATGATTATATTTGTGTGTGTTACAGTTTGCTGGCGATAATTTCATATAACAATCATGATTATGAAAAAGCGCTCTCACTTCTAAACGATGCAAACCTTACCGCAAAAAGCACAACATCAAAACTTTTTGCCGAGCTTGCACAAGGGATTATCAATCTGGGCGAAAAATGCACCGATGTCGCGCTTTTGAATTTCAAAAATGCCAAACTTTTAGCACAAAAAGAAGATGAATTTTTAATGTCCGACTACATAAACGCAAGAATAAACCAGATTGAAAACGGGCTTGACTTTTCACTGCCGATGAAAAGCGACCCATTGGTTTCTTTGGTAAAAATCGGGCGTTCTATTTCAGCGCTGACTGATATTGACGTACTTTTGAAAGTTATAGCGGAAGAAACCAAAAATGCAATTCAAGCGGACAGATGCACCGTATTTATTTTAGACAAAGAAAAAAATGAGATTTGGTCAAAAGTAGCGCTCGGTATGGAAGAAATAAGATTCCCCGCCGATAAAGGCTTTGCCGGATATGTAATTCAAACGGGCGAATCCGTTAATATTGAAGATGCTTACGCTGACCCCAGATTTAACAAAGATGTTGACATAAAATCGGGTTATCATACCAAATCAATTCTTTGCATGCCGATAAAAAACAATAATCAGGAAATCATCGGCGCATTTCAGGTGTTGAACAAACTTAATGGCGTATTTACAAAAAATGATGAAGATTTGCTTGTTGCAATCGGCGGAAGTGCAAGTATTGCTTTAGAAAACGCGCAATTATTCGAGCAGCAAAAAGAATTATACAAAGAGCAAAAGCAGCTTTTTGAAAGCTTTATAGACACACTTGCAAAATCCATAGACGCACGTGACAAGATAACATCAGGGCATTCAAGCAGGGTAAAACTTTATGCAATGCTTATTGCAAATGCACTCAATCTTGATGAGCATGACAAAGAAATAATCGAAAAAGCCGCAATTTTACACGATATAGGTAAAATCGGGATACGTGATGCGGTTTTGCAAAAAGAAGGTAAACTTACCGACGAAGAATACAAACATATTCAAGAACACGTAAGAATTACCCACGACATTTTGGAAAAAATTCACATGTCAGATGATTTTAAATTGATAACCGAAATTGCCTGCTCGCACCACGAAAAGTGGAACGGAACGGGTTATTACAGGCACCTTGCGGGAGAAAACATCCCTTATGGCGGGAGAATACTTGCCGTATCCGACGTTTTTGACGCCATAACTTCAAAAAGACACTATCGTGACAAAATGCCGATTGCAAACGTAATTAAAATTTTAATCAACGATTCGGGTTCACATTTTGACAAAAATATAGTTGATGTATTTTTGGCAATACCTTTAGACAAGGTAATTGACGTATTTTTAACGGAAAGTCATATCGTCTTTAAAGATGAGGACAGGGAGCTATTGAGCCGTTATAATCTTTTAGATATATATAATTTTATAAACAGCGAAAGTTCAAAAGA
Source organism: Candidatus Gastranaerophilales bacterium (assembly GCA_947624935.1). GTDB lineage: Bacteria > Cyanobacteriota > Vampirovibrionia > Gastranaerophilales > Gastranaerophilaceae > SIG32. The sequence goes on along the minus strand of CANQML010000002.1, from coordinate 21,171 downwards.
AATAGTAGATTTGTTTAATCACTACTATATGTGAGGCTAAATGAAAAAACGGGTTTTGATTTTAATAGCGTTAATGACGGCATCGGGAGCGTATGCCATAAACATTAACGACATAATAAAACCCGCAAACCCGCTTGAACATGCCCTTCCCGAAACCGTTCAAACCTACACTTCGCCTAAAAAAGTTACCTTAACCAAAAACGATATCTATAACCAATATGCGATAGCGTTGAATAAATATATTCAAAGCAACGTAAAATCAGCTTATACGGATTTTTACGTGATGCTTGAAAGTGCGACTCCCTCAGATTACATGTATCTTCAAATGGCTGAAAAAATGGCTGATTTAGGATTTTTTGACCTGTCCGAGCTTTCAATTGCAAAACTTAAAGATAAAGACATATCGGACTTGTTAATTGAAGATGTCAAGCATTTTTACTATCCGTCCGTTAAGCTTGAAAAAGATGACGAGCTTTATTTGGCGGAAATGTATTCAAGCATATTATATAACGACCAATCAAGAGAAGTTACGGCAGAACTTGTAAAAAACACAAACCTTTTGCAAAAATCTGATTATGCCAATTATATTACGGCTTTGGGTTACTTTAAGTCAAATAACATTGATGATGCGCAAAAATTTATCGACACCGCAATCCAAAAAAATCCGCAAAATATAAATTACAAAAAACTCAAAGCGGAAATAGTTTCACAATCTCAAAAACCCCAAAACGCATTGAAAATAATTGCGGAAATTAAATCGCACCCGTTTTATACAACAGAATTTACAAGAAAAATAAATTCAATAGAAGAATACGTTTTGTACAAATGCAAAAAAGATGAATTTGAAAAAAAATATCATTTGGCGCACTATTACTATTTAGAGGGCGAATTAAACAAATCAATCAGGACATTACAGACGGCATTTAACACCAAAAAAAGCAACAACAAAAAGGTTTATGCTTTAATGTCGAGAGTTTATTATGACTTAAAGGAATATGAAAAAGCGGAAGAAACCGCAACGAAAGCGTATAAAATCGACAAATCGGAAAGTGAAGCGTTAATGGTATTGGGCGATTTGGCTTATAACAAAAAAGATTATCAAAAAGCCGAAAAATATTACGAAAATGCCTGTGGGAAAAATACTTTTATTCCCGAAATCAGACTTGCTCAAACGTATTTAAAAATCGGCGACACAAAACATGCTCAAGATTTATATGCAAAAGTTTTGAAAACGCATTCGGATTGTTACGAGGCGTATTACGAAACCGCATTGTTAGACAAAAGTCGCGAGGTTCAATATTTGAAAAAATCACTTGCAATAAACCCCAAATTCAAAGACAGTTGGATAGATTTAGCCAGAATAGACATAGAAAACGGCAAACTTGACAGTGCATCGCAATATTTGGCGATTGCGAAATATATTGACGAAAATGATTTTAGATATTATTATTATCAAGGATTGGTATATAAAAATAAAGGGTTGACGGCAGATGCAAAACGCAGTTTTAGAAAAAGTCTTTCCATAAACCCTGATTATACACCTGCCAAAGAGGAGTTGAGTATATGAACATACTGATAGTGGAAGATCATGAGCTTACAAGATTTGGATTAAAGACGACATTTGACGGTGTTGATTATGTAGAAACGCTTTATGAGGCTGATTCTGCGGAAAAAGCTATTGAGATATTCAACAACAATCCCGTAGATGTAATAATCATGGATTTGGGCTTGCCGAAAATGAACGGCATTGACGCCACAAAACAGATAAAGAGTTCAAACAAAGACGTAAAAGTAATAATATTAACCTCACACAACGACGAAAAAGAGGTAATAAGCAGTTTAAGAGCGGGAGCAAACGCATACTGTTCAAAGGAAATCAATCCGCAAAGGCTTGTTGAGGTTGTAAGGTCTGTGGCAGACGGCGCCGCATGGTTTGACCCGAGTATCGCACATATCGTTTTAAAAGCCAGCGCAAGTTCAACTCACTCGAATAGTGACAACAACAGCAAAAACTACGATTTAACAACACGTGAAGCACAAATTTTAAAACTTATGACAGAAGGTTACAGCAATATGGAAATTGCGCAAATTCTTGTAATAAGCATTAACACTACAAAAACGCATGTTGCAAACATATTGCAAAAACTTGAAGTGGATGACAGGTTACAAGCAGCATTAAAGGCTATAAAAAATAAGATAGTATGACAACAGTATTGGTAATAGACGACAATCCGAAATATTTAAAAGATGCCCTTCCACATTGGGGGTACGAGGTTTACACCGCAGGCGACGGCATACAGGCGCTAAAAATCCTAAGCCAAAACAAATTTGACATAATACTTCTGGATGTAATGATGCCAAATATGAACGGATGGGAAACTTTAAAAGAAATTAGAAAAAATGTTGAAACAAAAGATATTCCTGTTATAATGATAACGGCAGTCAACGAAGAACAAAAAATGGTTGCCGGATTAAAAAGCGGAGCGGACGATTACATCATAAAGCCGTTTGTATTACCAAATCTGCTTGCAAGAATGGAAGCGGTGCTTCGGCGCACAAGACGGTCGTCAGCAAAAGATTTGCGGCTTGAGATGCTAACCCCTCGTGAGGCGGAAGTTTTGGAGCTTGCATCACAAGGCAAAAGCAATATAGATATTGCAAAAAAACTTGTATTAAGCGAAGTGACAATAAAAAGTCACATGAACAGTATATTTAAGAAACTAAAGGTAACGAACAGAACGCAGGCAGTTTTGCTTGCAATGCAATTAAGGAGAACATAATGATAGATTATACAAAAGAAGAACTGGTTGAATTGTTGAGAAAATTTCCCGAAAAATTTAACGAATGGAAGGTTGACCGCGAAGATATTGATTTAAGCGAAGTTGACTTTTCGGGAATAGTATTAAGAGAAGTTGATTTTTCCGATGTGGATTTAAATTCAAGCTCATTTGCCGACTGTAATTTGTCATTTGTGAATTTTACGAATGCGGATTTAACCTCGGTAGATTTTACAAGAGCAAGGGTATTAGAATGCAATTTTACCGAAAGTTTAATGACCGGCGCAGATTGCAGCTATGCGGAAATGACTTATTGCAATTTTACCGATTGTGATTTGGCAGGTTGTATTTTTTCCGAAACCGATTTGACAAGCTCCGACTTGACAACATCTTATAATTTATCTTCTTCAAGATACGATGAAGATACCATTTGGCCGGATGATGAATTAATGCCTGATGATTTTGACGTGAGAAGTCACAGAGATTTATCTTCATTACAAGATGAGGAAGACATCGGACAAGAAGATTATTAATAAGCTCTTCCGATTTTTGAACGATCTTTGCGGCGATAATCGTTTACTTTTTTCATAAGCGCATAACCTTTTTTCATTCTTGAAAAATCAGGAGATTTTGGGTCTTGTTCTTCAGCTCCATCGTTAAGCATACTGTCGATTAAGCTGTAGACCTGAGATCCTGCGGATGCGCCTTCTTGAACTTTGTTGATGACCTCCATCGTCTTTTTAAATTTTTCTTTTCTTTTTTGCTTTCTTAAAGCACGTGCTTCTTTTTCTTTCTTTTTCTCATCAGATTCTTTTGTATCAGTATCTTTAGAATCAGTTTCGTTTTCATCTTTAGTTTTGTTTTCGTCTTTAGTTTCGTTTTCATCATTGGTTTCGACTTCATCTTTAGATTCGACTTCATCAGCTTTTTTGTCATTATTCTCTTGTTTAGTATCAACTTTCTTTTCAACTTCTTGTTTTTGTTCGGAATTATGTTCATCAAGGTTAAAGTTTTCAATATCATCAGCAGTTTGATTGTTTTCTACTTCACTGCTTTTTTGATCAAGTTCATCAAAAGCTTTTTGAGTAGTTTCGGTTGTTTCAGGCAATTCAACTGTTTCAGGCATGACATCGCCGCTGTTAACTTGAGCTATTTCTAATGATTTCTTACTTTCTTCTTCATCAGCTTTTTTGTCATTATTCTCTTGTTTAGTATCACTTTTCTTTTCATCAGTCTTTTTATCATTATTGTCCTGTTTAGTATCATTTTTCTTTTCAGTTTTATTTTCGGTTTCAGGTTTTTTATTGTTGTCTGACTTATCGGTTTTTGGAGTTGATTTGTCAGATTTTTGATTTGACTGGTTCGATTTTGATGTCGATTTGTCAGATTTTTGATTTGACTGGTCGGATTTTGATGTCGATTTATCGGATTTTTGATCTGACTGTTCGGGTTTTGGTGTGTTATCTTGCCCTTTACCATCAGCTTTTTTCGCGTTGAAACTCTGGACTAAAGATTGACCTAATGACATTACAGATGATGCAGTACTTAATCCTGCGCCAATCATACCCATAATATTTTCAAATTTACCGGGATTTTTACCTTCAGCTTGTTTTATCATAGCGCTTACTTGTGCGCTTGTTGAAACAAGTGTACCGGTAGCACCTACAATTTGTGTAGCCTTTCCGAATGCATTTGCTTTTGAGAATGCGGAGTTTTTGCCGCCGGCAAATCCTGATGCAATACCTGTAACAGCACTCAAAGCACCTGTAACTTGAGATACGGTATTTAACCAGCCTGACGGTTCTTTGCCTTTTAATGTTTGAACATCAGCAACCAAAGTAGCACTCGAGCTGACAATGCTCAAGCCTGATGAAATACCTGCCAGAACGCCGTCTGCTGCTCCGCCTGCGCCCGCAACTGATGCTGCAATTGAAATTGCGGCAGTAATTACTGAGGTCAACGCTTGCATTGAATAACCGTTTGCTAACAAGACACCTGCTTTTGCTAATTGCATAACAGCAGCACCTATTGCACAATAACCGGCAAGTCCTAAACCACCTGCTTCAGATGCACTACCTGTGGCTTCTTCTACAGTACCGGCTGCTATCAATGCAGCACCGGCTGCAGCCGTAAACGGGTTTGATAACATCGGTGTACCTGTTGCAATTAAAACAGTACCTATTTGTATGTGAGTTACACCGAGAACCTGCATTAAGGTTGCTATGGAAGCCAGTATTGAGAATACATTAGATACAATATCAAGTTTTGTTAATGTCTTTTGCAGTTTCTTTTGCTTAGCTTCTTCAGCTTTCTTAGCTTTCTTCTGCATAGCAATCTTTTGTTTGGTGATTTTTTCATATTTTCTTACACGCTTATTGATACTGCCTTGTATTTTAATCATTGACAAGCGGTTTTTGTTAATTCTTACGCCCAATGACATAAATCTTGTGGAAATAGTTTCAAGTCTTTTGTTATTTGTATCAAGTTCTGCTTGTTTTGCAGGCATAGTAGTATCTTGCATACCGCCTGATTGCTGAACGCCTAATAATCCGCCGCCCTGTTGGTCATCGCCGTTTTGTGCAGAAAGCATAGGTGATGCCGGTTGTTGACCACCGCCACTGTTTTGAGTAGCTTCTGAAACAATTGAATCATTTTGAGCATTTAATGCCTCAAATTCGTCTATTAATGCAAGTTGTTCTTCGACAGCTTTTTCAGAATCTTTTGTTAAGTTATCAATTTCTTTTTGGTCTTGTTCGATGAATTTGACAATATTATTGCCTTCTTTTGTAAGTTGTTTTTCGCTCTTTTCAGCATCTTTTTTGACACCTTGAGAATCTTTTTCATCTTTTTTGGCCTCATCTTTTGCATCTTTTGATGTTTTAGTTTCTTCCTTAGCACTTTTATCATTTTCATTTTGATTCTCAATTAATTCTTCAACATTATCTTCTTCCTCTTCTTTTTCTTTTTTAGAAGAATTTCCGGGTTGAATGTCAGATAATTTTTGTCTCGGGTCGATACCGTATTTTGCTCTGATAGCATTGATTTCACCGACAGGATCAGACCATGCTGCAATAGCTGCAGCTCCGGTTAATTTGCCCGAAGGTGATTTTTCTGATGGTCTCATATTATTTACTACATTTGCAGTTTCCGGAGTTTCTTGCACTTTTTCTACAGATTCTGACATAACCGGTGATTGTGCGCCTTTACCATCTTCTTGTCCACCTATATTGTTTTCTGCAATGCTTCCTTGAGTACCTATTCCAACGTTTACGACATTTTGAGAGTTTGCTCCATTATCTATTTTAGCCGTACCTTGAGCATCACCTTGAGTGTCGCTTTGAGCGTCGCTTTGAGAATCACCTTGATTGTCGTCTTGAGAATCTTCATTTTGACCTACAGGATTTACAGCCTCTGCCATAGTCAATTCAGTTACTTTTGTTTGAGCATTATTGATTTTGGTTCTGTTTTTGTCAATTACGTCTCTTGTTTCATCAACCGTTTCATTTAAAGATTCACCTGATTTTTGAGCAGATTCGCCTGCCGCTTTTGTTGCAAGAGCAAGTACCATTTTAAATATTAAGAATATATGACCTTTTACGGAATCGAAAAGCTCAGTTCCGACAATTTGTGCGACCGTACCGTAATCTATTGCTTTTAATGCGGTTTCGTCTTTGTCTTCTAAAAGTTTTTCAAGCCCCTCAATTTTTGTTAATGCATTGAATAATTTTTGCTGACGTTTATTACCGAAAGATTTTAATCTTGCTTCAAGTTCTTCCATTCTCTTTTTGTCGCTGTCGCTAAAATCGTCATCGGATTTTAAATCATCGGGATTTGCACCTGCTCGGGCTGCTTTTTCCATAGCATCCTCTTTTTTAGCATCCGCATCTTCATATTTTTCTTTAAGTTCATCGTATTCTTTCTTATCTCTTTTTGTCCAGAATTCAACGGATTTAGCTGTTTTTTCTGCCGATTTGCCTTCTTTATTTGATTTTGACTGTATTTCGGCATTAGCCATAATTTCGGTGGAAGCTGCACGGCCATTTTTGGAGCTTTCTTCTTTGAAATATTTTGCCTGTTCCGGCAAAGATGCCCCGTTTTTAATCATTTCGGCTCTTTTGCTTTCAGCCTCGGACATTTGTTCTTCTTCTAACAATCCGCTGTTTTCTATTGCGTCCATAGCACTTTGTATAGTTTCATCGGTTAAATCAATCTGCTGACCGGTGATATTTACGGCCTCGGTGCCATCCACTGCTATCGCAATTAAATCGGTACCAACTCCGACAAATCCGGTACCGGCTGTAACCAGTATCGTACCGCTGGATACAAATGCGACACCAATTAAATGTGTAAAGATGTTGCCAAGCAGCGGCACACCTATTGAAATCAACTGTGAACCGTTTGCTATCAATGTTCCGCCATATACTGTTGACAGGCTGCCCATACTACCGGTTAAAGTCATTACATCATTGGCATCTTTATTGAAATCGTCGTATTTTTCGTTAGTTTTTAATGATTTCTTTAATTTTTCTTGTTTAGTTAAACCTTTTTCGTTATTTGCTTCAATTTCACCGTTAATTTCTTCGGTTTCGGTTGATTTTTGCGGATCTTCCGGTTCTTTAACATCTTCGGGGGCATTTTGCGGATCTTCCGTATTTTCGGCGTTTTGAGTTTGTACCTTTGCTTGAGCATCCTGAACCTGGTCTGATATTACAGCCTGCTTTTCTTCCAGTAATTTCGCATTTTCTTTGTTTAACGCTTTAATTTCTTCAACTGCTTCTTTTGCAAGTTTTGCTGAATTTTGTTGAGTTTCAAGGACTTTTTCAGTGAGCTTTCTTGTTCCCAAGCCCATTTTCGTAAGCCCGCCCATATTTAATTCTTCGTCTGATTCTTCGGTTTCCTGACCTTCTATTTCGCCTTCTTCTTCAAATTCTTCGGAAGATTTGTTAAAGTCTGCACCCATAACTTCTTTGGTAATATTGATTGTTTCAGAAGCATTGGTCGTAAATGTCGTTGCAAACTCATAAAGCGATACATATTGGTTCATTATTAATTGATTACCCAGGACATTTGAGTATTCAATCAGATTTTCACCGTTATTAAGCGCATCCTTTGCAACACTTTCACCTTTTGTAGAGAATAAAGTTTCACAAATATCACTTACACTAACATTCATAAAGAAATTAGGATCGGTATTTTTGTCTTTATACCCTGATTCATACCATGCAAGCTGTGTTGCAGCTTCAATTGTATCGTCACCGATTTCTATATTTTTTACAATATCACTGTTAAGTCCGTCAATTGAATTGATAAGTTCTTCAAGCTCGGTGCTTGATGCTTGCACATCAGCAACCAGCTCACCGTCTTTTCCGTTTAACATCGTACCTAATTCTTGATAACGTTTCTTTTCTTTGTCATCAAGCTGTTCACCTTTTTTAACCTTTTGTGCCAGCGAATCATATTCTTTTGTTAAATCCTGAATTTCTTTCAAAGAATCCTTTTGGGCATTTTCCTGCTCATATTTAATCTTTTCGGCATGCTTTGAAATTTCATTCATTTCTTCAAATTTTTGTTTTGAATCTGCTTGCGCTCTCTTTGATTTCTCGCTTAATTTTTGTGTATTTTTTTTCATTTCATCAAATTCAGATGCCGGCGAGTCATTAACATCTTCAGAACCGTCATCTTCATATTCGAAATTGTTTACATCACTTTCCTCCATTGAATGAGCCCAGGCAAGCACTTCATCAGGAATAAGAACGCCATCAGCTTCCATCTGCAATATTTCTTCGTATGTAAACCTTGCCCACTCTTCATCATCCGGCTTTATACCCTCGGATGAAACTAAATTTGCCATATAATTGGCATTTACGTATGTACCATAATATTGTAATTCTTTAGTCGCATAATCCGTCCAATCTTCATCAGTAAATTGGTTGAATTTAGAATATTTATCAGGATTTGCGTTATATAAATTTTTTAATGCATTAATTTTATCGGCAACTGCAGCCTCAAATTTTTCCTGCTGAGCCGCTTCCCAGGCAAGCCTTTCTTCCTCCGTATCAAACGTAGGAATATACATTTTTTTCAATTCTGAAATTCTTATGGACATACCTTTTTCCTTACTTGTTTTATCGGCTGATTTCCGCTAAAACTTTAAGGATTCAAGGTGATTTGTAACAAATTGTAATAAAAAAAATTCTGCCTTGCGACAGAATTTTTTTGTTTTTTTGTTTAAAAATTATAAATGTTTTTCAACATTAGAAATTATGGTGGATTTTGGCATCAAACCTACCAATCTTTCAACGGCTTTGCCGCCTTTGAATACCAGTAAACTCGGCAGACCGCTTATTGCATAGTCTTTCGCTGTTTTTAAATTTTCATCCGTATTAACTTTTACAACCTTAACTTTTTCTCCAAGTTCTGAAGATACCTCATCCAAAATAGGCCCGAGCTTTCTGCAAGGCCCGCACCAAGGTGCCCAAAAATCCACTACAACAGGCTTTTCACTGTTTAAAACCTCTTGTTCAAACGTTGAATCACTAATCTCTAAAGCCATAACTTTTCTCCTTTTTTCACATTCTATCACAGAAAAGTTTTTTGTGCTATTATCTTAATAGACTGACACAGGATTAAAAAATGGCAAGAAAAAAAATAATTGAAATCGTACTTGATACGGAAACAACGGGATTGGATTTTACAAAGGAGAAGATGGTTGAATTTGCCGCAGTAAGAATTGAAAACGGCAAAATTAAAGATGAGTTTCAAACTCTAATTAACCCCGAACAGCACATCAGAAAATCAAGCATTGCAATCCATGGAATTACGCAAGATATGGTAAAAGATGCCCCGACCGAAAAAGAAATAATGCCGAAGATTTTGGAATTTATCGGCGATTATCCGATTGTCGCACATAACGCAATTTTCGATTACAGTTTTTTAAACGAGGCAAGCAAAAGAACTTTAAATTGCGAAATTACAAACCCGAGAGTAGATTCTCAACAAATGTTCAAAGAAATCTACCCCGAACTTGAATCTCACGGGCTGGAAGCTTTGACAAATAAATTCAATGTAAAACTTGAAAACCACCACAGAGCAATGGCTGATACCATGGGGCTTGCACTTGCTTACCCGAAACTTAAAAAACTATATCTTCAAAAATACGACTGGGAAGTTAAACAGCTCGATAACGTTGAATATCTTTTTGAGAGATTTTTAAGAATTCAGCAAACCGTTAATACCCTGCAATCGGAATTACAGGATTTGAAATCAGTTTTCAAACTCTATTTTGAACAGGGCGGAGAACCGATTACATCACAATCGGGAGATACTTTGGTTTATAATTCAAAACAATCATTCTGCTACGATTTGGCGGAAATTAAAGAGGTTTTAAACGAAGTCGGCGCATTTGAAAAAGCAGTCAAGCTGAATACGGGATTTATCGACCGTTTGGTTTGCGGACACAGCCTTGACGAAGAAAAAAGAGATATCATTAAAAACGCTCGTCAGGAAATAACCGAAACCAGAAACATACAGGTAATTAAAGCAGGGAAATAATTATGTCATTTATAGATTTTTTTAAAGAGCCTCCGGCAATTGAAGTAATTAAAGATGAAGAACAGATTAAAAAAACTTACGCTCATTTCAGGTGGAGAATTTTTTATTCAAGTTTCATTGCATACGTCGTATTTCACATTTGCAGGAAAAATATTGCCGTCGCTCTACCTTCTTTGGGCGATGCGCTTCACCTTTCAAATACTGAATTGGGACTTTTAGGCTCGTCGCTTTATGTAACTTACGGTATCGGAAAGTTTGTGAACGGCATTTTGGCTGACAAATCGAATGTCAGAACGTTTTTACCGACGGCGCTTATTATGTCGGCTTTATGTAATCTGTTTTTTGTAATAAGTGCGATTTTTGTAACCCCGGGGCACGTTACGTTTTTCGGTCTGCCGAGTGCAAGTGTTTTACTCTGGCTTTTGTGCTTTTTCTGGGGCGCTAACGGATGGTTTCAATCCATGGGATTTCCACCGGTTGCAAAAAGTTTATCCTATTGGTTTTCAAACTCTGAAAGAGGAACAAAGTGGGCTTTGTGGTCAACATCGCATCAAATCGGTGTGTTTTCCGCCGTTATAATTTCGGGGTTTGCAATCGAACATTTCGGCTGGAAAGCAGCGTTTTACATGCCTGCAATCGTTTGTATTATAACAGGTATCTGGCTTTTTGACAGGTTGAGGGATAAACCGCAGAGTTTGGGGCTTCCTGATGTCGAAAAATTCAGAAACGAACCCGAAGTTAAATGCGAAGAACCCGAAAAAGACAACAGAACTTATTTTCAAATATTTAAAGAACACATTATCTTTAATCCCGTTATCTGGCTTTTGGCAATCGCGTATATTTTCGTTTATATCATACGTTTCGGGACAGAAGATTGGCTTGTCAAATATCTTGTGGAAGTTAAGCATAACCATTTGACACTTGCAAGTACAAAACTAAGCTCGTTGGCGCTTGTCGGGGCATTTGGGGCAATACTTGCGGGATTTATCTCTGATAAAGTTTATAAAGGAAACAGAACTCCTATTAACATAATATTTTTAATCTGTTTAATATTAAGCCTTTTGGCTTTTGCGGCAAACCCCGCAAGCAATGATGTAATGGATTATATTTATGCCGCTATGATAGGAATGTTCACATCAGGTCCGCAAATGCTTATCGGCGGGCTTTGTGCGGTAGAATCCAGCTCGAAAAAAGTCGCCTCCGCATCCATCGGATTTACGGGCGTTTTCGGATATGTCGGCGCAGCGCTTTCTTCAAGCGGAACGGGTTATGTCGTTGATAAATTCGGCTGGAACGGTGCAATTATATTTTGGGCGCTGTCTGCCGTAATTTGTATAGCTATTTGTACAATACTTTTATTAAGAGAAAGGAAAGCATCATGACAACTATGACTAAACTTGGAATTTCAACATCATTCACAGGGATTGACTTTGATAAATATTCATCAAAAGTCAGCGAATTTGTAAAAGAATTTTCATCACGGGCAAACAAAAAAGGTCAGTTTTTAAACTGGGTAAATTTGCCGCAAGAACAGTTAAAAAGAGTTGACGAGATTTATTCTCTGGCAGAAAAATTAAAATCTCAAACGGGCGCCGAAAAGCTGAGCGTTTTGGGTATCGGCGGGTCAAAACACACTGTGGAACACATGTTGAGCATCAACGGGCTTAACGTTAATCAGGATAAAATTCTTTTTTATTCGGATGTGGATTCTGCAAGTTTGGAAAGATATTTGTACAGATTGGGCGATGTTACAAAATCAAATTATTTAATCGCATCCAAATCAGGTTCAACTTTTGAAACAAAAGACGGATTTTTAAGAGTTTTGAAAATGGTTGAAAACGAATACAAAGCAAAGGGCTATTCAAACTATCAGGAGCTTGCAAACAAGCATTTTATAGCCGTAACTGACGGAAATGCCGAAAAGAGCGAACTTAGAAGAACATCAAACGAAAACGGCTGGCTCGGTGATTTGTATATCCACGATGATGTTGGCGGAAGATTTTCGGCATTTGACGACCATGCGTTGTTTACGCTTGCTTATGCGGGTATGGCAAAATCCGATATGGAAAAAATGCTTGAAGCCGCACAAACCGTTTCGGAGCTTTCATTATCCGATGAATTAAGTGACGCTTTAAAAGAAGGAATTTTCTGGGCTGATGCCGTTTTAAACGGGATTTCAACATCGGTTCATCAGTATATGGGGTCGATTTTTGAAAACACTGTTTATTGGCATGCACAAATGCAAAACGAATCAGTAAAAGATACGCTGAAACAGGTTGCAAAAGTCCCCGATGCAATGCACCACAGTGCAGAGGCTCACTTTAACCCCGCAAACAAATATGCGTTTGCACTTACAACTCCAAAAGACAACGGGGTTTGCAGAGAAAATGCCGAAAGCTATGTTGACGCTTTGAAAAAATCTTACGAAAGCATGGGTGCATTTTTCAATGAATCCGTTGAAACAAGCTCAATGGGCTTAACACCTGAGGCAGCGGGCGCTATGACACAGTTAAGAGCGTTTGCAACGGTTTATCAGGAAATTGTTTATAAGATTATGACAAACAAATCTTTCCCCGAAGTTTTAGACAGCGTTTTGCAACCGCACGTTGAATATTACAAAAAGAATTTAAAAGGCGGAGTTGTTGTTCCGGGAAGAATTTCCTAGCAAAAAATATTTTTCACGAGTTTTAAATCGGGTATGAAAATTTACCCGATTTTTTATGCGCAATATTTGACAAAACCTTTAAGTTTTAAAGGTTATTACGGTGACGAACAGCCCGCTAAAAAATTATATTGGAATATTTGTCATCAAAATACACCAAACCCTAAAATTCCTGCCAATATAATTGAGCAAAACGGCAAACGCAGAATTAACGATTATCCCGACACGATTTTAAAACGCAGTGCTAAAGATACAATCGACATCATAATGAAATTAACGGGTAATTCTCAAATCCCTTCATATATCCCAACGCCTTACATCTGCGGTGATAATTGGGGCAGATATGCAAATTACATAGAAATAAACCCTAGGCTTATTGCAAAATACAACAACGGACAAATCTCTGACGGACTTTTACAAACCCTGAAAATTATGACTGCAATTCCGCCCTCAAAAGATAATGCACCCAATTGCATAATATTATCCCAGCTTTACCCGTCATTTAACGGTGACGGAACAACAGGCGACGAAACGCTATACCATGCCAACCTTCACAAAGGTATAAGCAAAAACCTCACCGCAAGAGGGCTTGATTATAAAATGGGCGACGATGAACAAGTTAAAGCTTTCAATGATTTGGCGCATCTTATGGGATTTAAAACAGGTATAAGAATGCCGATTTCCGAAGGTCAATTAAGGGTCAAAGGTCAAGACTTTTCATGGTATAGCCATGAAAAAGCTTATATAGATGCTTGCGTTTGGGCAATAGAATTAGGTTTTGATGCGATATATTTTGACAGCGCAAAACATATTATTGATATGAACGGCTACTGCGGCATAGGACGTGTTCCAAACAAAGAGCAAATGGCATACATCCTTCATACAATAAGAAAACAAACAGGCAGGACGGATTTATCTTTTATAGGTGAAAAATGTACACCCGATGACATTTACAGACAAATGGGGTTTACTGCCGGAGCAGGTTGGGGCGACAGCGAAAGCCTCGATAACATAAAATATGAAATCGAAAAACAAAAATATTCACGCTATGCCTCAGGTCCCGAAATCTCAAACGACAACGATATAGGGATAATCCCGTTTGAAACCAAACTGCGGAAAATGGATTGTATATTGCCGCACCATTATGACAGGCTCCCGACTTTTATGCAGATTAATGACATTTTCCCACTCTCACCTTTTATAAATACACACAAAGTAATGACCAATGTTGTTCAACTCAAAGGTTCACCCTCTTGGACTGAATGCGAACAGCACTGGGATTATGTATTCAGAACAGATAATCAGGCACGAGATTACTCTCAAAAAGCTTGTCAAAAACTTGGCTAATACCATATTGTGTAATGAAAAATATTTTCTCATATAAATAAAATGATTTTGAGGATTTATTAAATGAGAAATATTTTAACAATTTTTGTGCTGATTTTATTCATAAATCAAACCGCTTTTGCAAATTACCCCGACTTTGCAAATACTTATATGGGGCAAGACAAGTTTGAAAACTACAACCGCAAAATGTTTGCGTTTAATTTAGGGTTAAACAAATACGCCATAAAACCCATTCATACCGTTTGGGCGTCAATAATGCCAAAATACGGGATTGAAAGAATCCAAAGCGTTTATAAAAATATTGAATATCCCAAAAGAGTAATAAGCTGCCTTATTCAAAAAGATTTTAAAGCCTCGGGAACGGAAACCGTAAGATTTTTAACCAATACCACTTTAGGCTTGGGCGGAATGTTTGACCCCGCAAAGAAATTTTTTAAGATAGAACCCGTCGATGAAGATATCGAACAAGCTTTGTCAAAATGCAATATGAAATCGGGCCCGTTTTTGGTTTTGCCTGTTCTTGCCGCAACAAGCCCGAGAAACATTACGGGGCGGCTTTTAGATACAGCCTTAAACCCCACAACTTACGTTGCGACCCCGATTTTGGCGCTTGTAAAAGCCGGTCTTACGGTAAACAGAACCTCATACGTTCAGCCGCTGGTTGAAATGATTGAATCGACTTATGCAGACCCTTACGAAATTGCAAGAAAACTCTACGGAATAGAACGCCACATAAAATGTGCAAATTTAGACAGAAACGAGGTTTTAAACAACACAATAAAAGAAGTTAACAGTGAAGATTGCGAAATAGCTTTGCTTGACAATGAAGAAAACGAAGTCTTGACGGCGGCAGAAGTCTTGTATGGCGGAGTGGATAATGCCGTTTTGAAAAGTTATGAATCTGATACCATACCTTTGATGGCGGATATTGTCCTGTTTGACTACAATCCGCAATCGCCCGTTATAGATTCCATGCGCACGGCGCTTTTTGATTTGCCCGAAATTAAAAAATCAATGTGGGCGGAATTTTCGCTTTGGAACAGGTCGTTTTGCAATCGTATCAAAACATCATCGGTTAATATAGCGCCTGAAAAAGAAAACTACAAATTCAAATACATAATGCAGCATGATAAAAATTCACCGCTTGCAATAATTTATCCTTCAATCGGCGAGGGGATAACTTCTTATCATTCGGCGGTTTTGGCAAAAATATTTTACGATGCGGGATATTCCGTTATAATTCAGGGAAGCCATTTTCAGTGGGAGTTTGTAAAAAGCATGCCTGACGGCTACATCCCCGGCATCCCCGAACGCGACGCAAAACAGTTGATTGATGTCACAGGTAAAATAATTTCAAAACTTGAAGAAAAATACGAGTGCGAATTTAAAAATAAAGTTTTACTTGGCACATCCTTCGGCGCTTTGACCACATTGTTTATAGCAAATTTGGAATCGCAAAACCCGATTTTGAATATAGGCAAATACATCTCAATTTGTCCGCCCGTTGAACTTGTTTATGCAATGGAGCAGGTAGATAAAAACATGACAGAGGACAGCAAAGATTTAAAAGAAAGAGTTGCGCTAACTGCGGCAAAAGTCGCAAAACTTATGAACGAAACCGACAAAACAAATATTAAAACCCTTCCTTTTTCGCATGATGAGGCTAAAATTATCACAAGCTTTATTATGCACCAAAAGCTTTCCGACTTAGTTTACACAATCGAAAATACATCACGCTGTAAAAACTGCACCGATATTTACAAAAACATAAATCAAATGAATTACAGAGCCTACGTTGATAAATACTTATTAAACGATGAGTTTAAACTTGAAGATTTGAAATATACATCAAGTCTGCATTCAATATCAGATTATCTTAAAAACAATAATAACTACAAAATATACCACTCATTAAACGACTATCTGACAAATCAAAGCCAGTTGAAAAAACTGAAACAGTATTCGGGCAGCAAAACCGTTCTGCTTGATAACGGCGCGCATTTGGGGTTTTTATATCGAAAAGAGTTTTTGGATGATTTAAAAAATACCATCACGCCCTAAAGTGTATAATTCAAACTATGTTTGAATTTCATTATTTTGTTATAAATATCTTTTGCATAATCATTTTTTGTCGAGGTAGAGTTATAATCTGCAAGCGCATTAAAAATATTACCGCCTGCGCTTTTTAGTTTGGCTTTGAAACAAAAAGCACCCGTAATCAAATTTGTTTGAGCATCATTTATACAATCTTGTATAAGATTTTCGGGAGTTTTATGCATGTATAAAAATTCTCCAAACTTCCCTAAGTCCAAGGAATTATCCAAATCTTTTGCTTCAAATAATTTTTCTAAAGAACCGTATTCTTTTATCATCGGTTTTAAGTTTTCATCATAAAAAGCAGGCCTTTGAAACATATCTTTGGGTACAATGGATGTTATTTGCATAAGTCCTTTGCCGCTTTCGCCGCTTAAATTTTGATTAAAGTGAGATTCAGATTGTGCTATAAAAGTTATGATATCATAGTCAATTCCGCTTATTTCAGACACATTTATAATAAATTCCGCAAGCTTTTTTCTGTCGCTGTCCATAAAATCACGGGGCGAAGACTTATCTTTTTCTATTATGTCGGAAATCATTTTTTGTTTTTCCTCATAAGCTTTTACGTCTTTTGCTCTCAACTCAAAAGAATCGACCGGTTGCTGATAATCAAACTCATCGACTGTCTCAATGGGGTTTTTGACAAACACATCATGCTTTTCAACAAGTTTGACTCTTTGATTATTAATGTTAATCGGATATGACATTAAAATTAACATTGGAACTAAAGCTTTATTCGAGCCAAATATGGGGTAATTTACATTCATCTTTTCTCCTATAGTGCGTATGCCAACACTCTATTGTAGTGCAATTTTTTTACTATATTCAAGATTTTATTTACAAAAATCTTATATTCTTCCCTGTCCGCTTCACCGGATAAAATCACATCGGCATTTTGCATTGTGGGTCTGATATATATTTTAGCCTTTTCCGATGCGTTTTTGTAAACTTCATCAACGGATGACCCAAGCCCTCTTTCATGCGCACGTCTGTAAAATCTTTCTTTTTGAACATCACTTGATACATCGACATATATCTTAAAATCGAAAGCATCAGCTGCCGTTAACGTAAATAAACCTTCCGATATGATAATCTTTGAAGGAAGCGCAAGTTTTGCATTATCTTTTCTGATTGCCGTTCCCGACATATCATACTCGGGCAAATAAACACTTTTCCCGTTTGACAATTGCTTAATGTGCTTTTTCATCAATTCAAGCTCAAGAGCATCGGGGGTGTCCAAATCGTAATGTTTTGCAAATTCGGCAAAACTGCCCGCCGCTTTTACCATCTCTGACCTGTCGTAATAATAATCGTCCGTATTTATTCTTGTTATTAAGTCGTCTATACAATATTCACGTGCAAAACTCTCTAAAGTTTCTATAATGTCGTGTGCTATAGTTGACTTTCCGCTTGCTGTTTCACCTGCTATTCCCAAAGAACACGGTCTTGAATTTGACAAAAACAGCGCCGCTTTGTGAATTGCCTCATTTGAATACTTTATTATAACAGACTCATCTTCATAAAAAATCTTTTTCAGCTCTTTCTCAATACTTTGAAAAAGAACAAGATTGCCTAAAACATGATTACTTTTTTTAGAGATTGTATTTTGCATCTTTTATACTAATAAACCATGAACATAACTAAATTTGTTCTAAAATCAGTTTAATTTTACAATAGTTAATACAAATCTTTAATCACTTCCGATGCGATAATCAACCCCGCCGCAGGCGGAACAAACGCAATACTTGAAGGGGTTTTTGCCGGACTTTTTTGGGGAATTTCTTTGGAATAGACTACCTTGAGACTTTCAACACCACGTTTTCTCAATTCATAGCGCATGACCTTTGCAAGCGGACAAACAGATGTTTTATAAATATCAGCGACCTCAAATCCCGTCGGATTAAGTTTATTTCCCGTACCCATTGACGAAATGACAGGAACATTCGCCGCTTTTGCTTTTATAATAATATCAATCTTACTCGTAACTGTATCTATCGCATCAACCACATAATCATAAGCGCTAAAATCGAATTCGCTGTCGGGTGTATAAAACATTTTAAAAACATTAACTTTTGCATTCGGGTTTATGTCCAAAACCCTCTTTTTTGCAACATCAGCCTTATATTCTCCGATTGTACTTTCGAGCGCAAAAATCTGCCTATTCAAGTTACTTTCGGCAATTTTATCATTGTCTACAATATCAATTCCACCAACATTACACCTTGCAAGCGCCTCAATTACATACCCTCCGACACCGCCTGCACCAAATACGACAACTTTCGATTTTGAAAGTTTTTCTAACTTTTCACTTCCTATAAGCATTTCGGTTCTTGAAAATCTTTCTGACATTTGACCCTCACGAAATTTTCAGTAGTGTGACATTTTTTTATCCGCAAATCCTATCACAAAATTAAGCTCATTGACTTTTCAACAGCATTTCCAGATTATTTTTTGATATCTCTCTCAATTTATCCGCCTTAACCGCAATCGCCGATTGCATTTCAAGATATTTGTCACCGTCAAGATTTATTGCTTCAATCATCTTGTCGGCAAATTCATCGTTTTGCTCATAAACAAGACTGCAAGTATCATCAAAATCAAAAGCGTCCGCAAATAATTTGTGAATTATACATGGCTTTTGAAACCCGTATATCAATTCAAAAGTTCCGCTGACTTTATCTGTCAAATACTGTTTATGCCAATCGGGATCTAAAAGCGGTAAAATAAAATCAGAGTTTTTTAAATGCTCAAACATTATCGGATAATCTACCCTACCTAAAATATTAAAGTATCCTTTAATATCCGACGGAATATCCTCTATATCACCATTGCCGATTATAGTCACATTAAAATTTCTATATCCGGCATTATGTAATTTTTTAATTGCTGCAATAAGTAACGGTACATTTCGTCGTTTTTTAATTAATTCACCTACTGTAATAAAATTTGTATAATCGGGATTTTTGGGTGTAATTTCTATATCCCCGTAATAACTCAAATCCACAATACGGTTATTTAACTCGGGTAATTTAGAAGGATTTGCTAAAACAATTTGTTTATCGTTAGGAGTTTCGTCCAGTTTATTAATATGATGCTGCAAATAAATATTATCCTTTTGCCCCTTCGCAATAAAGGGAAAATACTCAGACAAATCATAACCGTCTATATTCATATCATTTTTTTTAAAATAAACTCTTTTAGAGCTGTAAATTATTCTTTCATATTTAGAAAAATCAAAGGTATTAAAAATTTTATCAAATGTTTTACGGTTACATTCAAAACAGGTGATGTCTGAATTGTTTTGAAAAATATTTTTTGGCTCAAACCTTGTTAATACTTCTACATTATAGCCCAGTTCATTTAGGTATTTTACCAGCCCCGGAATTATTTCCCAATGACAATTATTGGCTTCAATAATTAAAATAGTATGAGGCTCAATCTTATGATTTTTAAATTTATTGTAAAGCTTTCTGTTAAATGGTAAATTTACCTTCAGTTTTATCCCCAAAAATGAGTATGTAAGATGAATATTATCTTTTTTTACGGAAAATAGTCTGCCCAATAATTCTGATATTTTTTTTACGTAATCCATCAAAAAATTCCTATACAGGCATTTTACTACAAACATGATGAAAACCCTATTTAAAAACTAAAAGAGTTTCAATGTCAACTTCAAGCGCATTGGCTAATTCTAAAAGGAACATGGACTATCTGAAATGCGATGACCTCTCTTGAACGGTTAAGCATAAATGTTCTGACTAAAGTTGTCACAAATGACTACATGTCTTGGATTTGCTCCACGCTCGTGAAGTTTCGCCTTTGCGGCTTTGCCACAGCAGGCTCAATTCACTCGCTATCCGGACTCGCTCCGTCCGTCCGCAAATCCGCTGCGTAGCACTAGGACGGGAAGCATAAGTGTTTCGACTAAAGTTGCAAAGTGTGCATCTTCTTTAGTTTGTCGGATTTCCTAACAATAAAATTTGTCGATAATCCGATTATGGATTATACGGGTAATCATCTTTAAATTCCCAATTGTCATAAAAAAGAAGTGATGTACAGTAATATCCTGATTTTTTACACGCATTTAAGGCAGCCTCTCTGGTCTTATAAGTATTCACACCTATAGGACAAAAATGTTTGGTTCCGTCTCCTCCGCAGAAGGTTTTAGTATTAGCGGTACTAAAGCCCAAAGTAAAAGTAAATATGTCATATCCGTAGCTATTTGGTTTTTTATCACCGTTTACGTCAATACTAATATCCATGGCGCCGCCATTATGTATTAATAATTGTGTTCCATCAATTAAATAAACAACAAGTTCACTATCAGTAGCCGACTTTGCTTTTTTCGCGGAAGTATACTTAATATATGGCGCTAAATATTGTGTAAAAAATTGCTCTGACAAATCGGCATTAGCAAACTTATCATACTTATTCTCTTCATTAAAAACTTCGGGTGATTTACTCCAATATTCAATACTGCCGTTATCAATTTCGGATAATTTAATCACCTGTTGCATCATGCTGTAGTATTTTTTTAGTTTAGCCGAGTATTCTCTTTTTTTGTAGCTTTGAACAAGGCTTGGAATAGTCATGGCCGCAACAATGCCGATAACAGCCAAAGTGATTAGAATTTCTGCAAGGGTAAAAGCGGCATGTTTTAAAGCGAATAAGCGAATAGGCAAATAAGTGAATAAGCCCTTTACATTGATTAGGCTTTGTGGAGTACCGCCACGCAAT
>CANQML010000001.1 GCA_947624935.1 Candidatus Gastranaerophilales bacterium | reverse complement strand
AACTTGTACAACCCTATCGAGAGAATTTGTTTGTTCACGGAACGTTGCCGCCCCGTTGTCAATAAACATAAATAGGTCGCTCGAATAACCGTGAACTTGGGATGTACGGGTTAAAACACCTCTTTGATTAGTACCGTCAATGACTGCTATGCCCGTATCCATAATTGCGTATGCACTTGTATCGTCTTGCGCACCAACAACATGATTATGCGAATTGCTTCCGCCGTCCGTCGCAGTACCCGATGAAATCGCGCCGCTCGTGCCTGTTGCGCGAAGGAAGGTGCCTTGCGGAAGTTCTTCCCAAGTACCGCCAAAACGTGCGGCGGGTGAAGTTGTATTTCCTGTAATAAAATAATCACCGACTTCAAATTTAATAAAAGCCTTTTCTGCCGCCTTAAATTCCTCTTTAAGAAAAAGCGTACCACTTTTTTGGGGGAAAGACAAAGTATTGGTATTATCGTTGTGATTATAAGTTATACCTGTCGCTTGATATTCAGTATTAGTCTCACCATTGTCCGCTTTTATCTCTATACCGTCAGAAGTAATATATGTTGCAATGTCACCATAATCAGAAACCACTCCAATCGAGGCACCGTCTATGTTGGTGTAGTTCCCGGTATTGTCCGTTTCCGTAAACGTCGTGCTTGCAGTAAAGGTGTTTTTACCCGTAAATTCTTGCGTGCCGTCAAGCCTCGCATAACCGCTTAAATCAGGGCTGGGCACATTGACTTTCATTGTGCCGTCTGCATTTACCTGGACGTTATAATCTGTGCCGTCTGTACCTGTTGTGGAGCTCTTAACGCCGCCGAGAACGGTCGACGTTGCAATTGGCAACGAGTATGCGGCAGGTTTATGCAACAGGTCATTATAATCGCCGCTTGTTGCTACTGTGGCAAGCCCTGTTATCTTCGAGGTCGGGATATCGCCTTTTAAATCGCTTGCCGGTATACCGCCTGCCGGTAATGTATACTTGCCGTCCGCCGTCTTTTGCGCCGCCTCTGCCGCCGAATTAGCGTTATCGGCAGAACTTTCAGCATTTGCCGCACTTTGAGCCGCGCTATCAGCCCTCTCTTGTGTATACAATGCGCTTTCAACAAGATTGTTTATCGTTTCTGCTTGCGGACTATCCCCTGTAATTCCTAATGCAGGGTCGTAATCAACATATTTCGTGTTATTATTAAAATCACTTGCCGTTTTCTTACTCGGCGTAAAACTTGCCATAAATTACTCCTTATACCTCTTGTATAACAATATCTTGCGTTATTCCGTTATTATTGTTTATTCCAACGCTAATTACTTTAAACTGTTTAGGCGTACCGTCTTTTTTAGTAGCCATAGGTTTATCTCTACCGTCTGCGCCATAAACATAAGGCTCTACTATATCGCCTTGTAAAAAAAACATTTTATCGGAGTTTTCATTAACCGATACAATTATTTCTGTATTAGAAATAAATTCATTATCAAAAGGTATAAATAAAATTCCGTAAAAACCAGTCCAGTCTGCTACAGTATAAACAGCGTTTTTATAATAAATTTTGTCGCCGTTTTTAAGTTCATAATTGCTAATAGCTTCACATGAATAACCGTTAGCTACAACACTACTACTTATTATTGTAATTTTAATGTTGTTTTGATAATTCGCAATAGCGCACCTTAATGTAGCAACTTCTTTCCCCTCTTTCCAACTATCAATTACTTTTTGATAAGTATCATTAACAGTATCAGTATTAGTAGTCTGCATTAACTCATTTCCGCTAAAAGAATATATGTGTTGTCCGTTGCCTATTTTAAGCGTTTCGTCTTGCAAATCAAGCGTTATTGTATTGCCATATAAATTTATTTCTATACTGTACGGTGCATATTCTTCATAGTTTCCACTTAAAGGTATAGAAAGGTCACTACCCGACCCCAAACCGCCACCCTTATATGTTGCTGTTTTAACACCCGAATAAATTTTTACATTTACTTGCCAATATTTTATGCCGTTTATTGTTACTTCATTTGCTTTTGCTGTGGATAAATTTGTTATATCGTCAGTATATGTTAAACTTATGTCAGCATTTGCCGTTGGCGCAAAATCGCCATATATTTCGTTTTCTTCAACTGTTATTGTTTTTTCTAATGTATATGCCTCAATATCGCTTTCATAATTTTTTTGCGGATTATCAACAGTTATTGATTGTATGCCAAAAGGGCTTACGGTTGTTTCGTCTCTATGCAGATTTGCCGTTGCAGTTGTTATTCCTGTTATACGTTTCCCATAAATTGTATATTTGATATTTTCATACCCGCTTGGAGAAGTGCCTGTTAAAATACTTTCTACAAACGCGTTCGTTTGCTCTTTTGGTATGTTTATTGTTTTTTCAATAAACACGGGGGTGATTGTTACATATACAACCGCCACTCTTCGAGAACTTGACCCGCCCATTACAGTGTTGCCTATGTTTTGGTTGCTTTTAGTAGTTGCGCTTTTAAAATCTGCTTTATTGTCATAAGTAAATTTGCCTACAATTTCCCCATATCGATTGGATATTTCAGCTTTTATCGCTTCAACTTCAAGGTTATCAACTTCATTATCAATAACTTTGTTGTCGTCTATTTCGTATATATATTTTGAGGGTATTATAATAGCCTTTCCCCCGCCAATGGGAGGAGTAGGCGTACTTCTTTCCCATATAGCATAAAGCTCAGTAGAAGAATAAAACTCTTCAGTATCTAAATCAATAGGAAAGATTGAACTTGCATTTTCACCCCACCCAACAAATATTTCATTTGAATTTGATGATATAGGGCGTTCAGTAAATTGTACTTTATGTGTGTCGGGGTGAACTCCTGCTGCTTTTCTTTTTGTACCGTCTTTAAATTGCCCGCCATTAGCGTTAAAAGTAACGGAAAAATCTGATGACTGCCATACTGCATATACGTCTACACTTTCATAAAATTCAACATTATTAAAATCTATTATGTCACTTGTCCCATAATATGCCCAACCAAGGAATTTTTTTGACGGGTCAGAGTTTGTTATATCGGGCGGTATAACTTTATGCGTTTGAGGGTCTACTAATTTGGTTGCCGATGATAAGCCTCCAATAGCCCCTCCATTAGCGTGAAAAGTAATGCCTTTATATTCAAAATCTTCTTCGGTTAAATTAGTATTATTAAGTAACCATTGATATTCTTTTTCAGTAAAAGCTGTGCCACTGAAATCAAAACTTGTTAAAGTATTTGCCCCGTTGTCTGCTGCTACCGTTAATACTCCTTGATATGTATCCTTAACTACATTTTTATCCCAAGAAAATGTTCCGTTATGAATATATCCCTCTTCATATTTGTTGTCTATTCTCGCACAACCAATAATTAAATAAACTATACCATTACTGTGTTCAGTTTCTTCTGTTAAAAAAACCAGCCGAAGTGTTGCTTTGTACGAACTTTCTGCATATTTTGCATATAAGCTTGCTGTTATATATAAGCTTAATTTAGGCAAAGAAAAAGTATATGTGCCCGTATATGCTGTATCACTGAATTGACTTGGTGAAGTGCTTGATAATAGAATACAACCAAATAATCCCTCATCATCAAAATCAAAGGGAGGATATAGTGATAAATAAGGCTGATAAGTGTTTTGTCTTATAAGGTTTAAATTATTTTTTCCTAATAATTCGGGTAATTGTATTTGTTTTAATTCATCAGCCGATGTGCTTTCGAAAAATTGTACCCGCTTATTAGAAGTTATATAATAATCTGCCATTATTTGTCCTCGTGGTAGAAATTATCGGAAACTAAAATATCGCCTAAAAGATTGCACCAATACTCAAACGGCTTGTCGTGTTTACCGCCGTTTTCTAATTGCTTGATATACTCGTTTAATTGCATAGTTTTCTTTATAAATCTATTCATACAGCTTTCACCATATTGCTTTCTGCTATGCCCATTATTGATATAATCAATAAAATCAAGCGTTTGATTATATAATGCTTTTAATTGCTCTATAAGAGTATCGGTATCAGTCTTTTGCATAAGCGTTACTCTTTCGGGTTATCCTTTTTCTTTCTCATTTCGCATAACCCTTTAAGACCGTAATAAAAAGCAATATCGGGTATTTCTTCACCGCTTTTTAATTTTTCTATAAAGTTAGTAAAATATGTTATAGTATTTTGCTCGCTTTCTAAAATAGCTTTTGTTTGTTCGGTATCGGCAAGCGCAAAAGAATTATTCTTTATATTTTCAATATCTTTTTTCGTTTCTTCTATCGACTTTTCTAAACAGTCTATAAATTCCTTGCGCTCTTCGTCAGTAATTTTTATAGGTAAGCTATTACCATTACCGAATATTGCCATAATCGCCATAAGAGCTATCATTCCTCTCCCGTCCGAAAAATCGCCCATACTTTTAATCTCCTTAATTTCCTTTAATCACATTTTACCACAACTACATTGTTGTTGTCAATATAAATATGCAATAAACATAATTGACAAAGTTTATTCCAACCATCCCATAAATTAGAGCTTTCCATAGTAGGATATTGTATTGTTATGCTATTAAGTCTGTCCTTTACTTCCTCGTCTAATTCGTCATAAGATTGCCATTGATATTTGTTTAATTTTTTTGTTGCCTCGTATAAAATATCATAAATCTCTTTTGCTGTTTTTGGCGTACTAACGGTAGGAGTATAGCTTATGCCCTCAAAGTTAATATCTTGTAAATCTTCAAGATTGTCTTTTAAGGATAATGATACAGACCTATTGTTATTGTCATAGCTTAAATTGCGTATTTCCATTTGGCAAATTTGCTCGCGCTTATTTGCCGTATCATTTACAAGTTCAACTGTAACAGTAATACCGCTATGCAATATCTTTTGAGTGATTAAGTCTTTTGTTTGCTCGTCTAAATCGGCAAAGTTAAGTGTTGCCGTATTAGATATAAGCCCATATGTAGGATAATCACTACTATCTCTATCTTGTATCGTGCTATTAAAAGATATAAGGTTATTTAAGCCTATATCAATGCTTAAATCAGCGTAAATGCCCGTAATAATTAACGGCTCATTAGGCGTATTCCAATTCGATATTTCAATAGTATGAGAATTTGAAGTATTAGGAAAATGTATTTCGATTTGCGGGTCGTCGTCTACATAAATTTCGCCGTCCACTAAAAGACTTTTAGGGTATCTCTCATTTTCTTTATCAAAGACTATAACGGCACTTGAAATATCAGTGCCGTTTATCGTAATAGTGTATTTATTTGCAAAATTTCCCGCGCTATTAGCAAGTTGCGCACCCATATAATACGGCAGTTGTTTAGTATAGGTATCGCCCTTTCCTAATATACTCCGTCCTAATATAAACGGTTTGCCTAACGGTGTTTCTTTCTTATTAACTACCGCCGTTAAATCACTTGACACATTATTCCCTTTAAGTGAATTACTTGCCGAAGTGATTGTACCGCTACTGTTTCCCGTTATGTTTATCCTTGCTTGAATAGTTATCATACTGCGTTATTTGTGTCTATAAATTCTAATGTATAATTATGCACGCCCGCTACCGCAACTCTGCCGTCGCCCAAAGGCAATTCATAATAATCGGGCATTTGCGGTGTTGCTAAATACATACGGCGCGTTACAACTTGATTATATATATGGTCGTAACCCTTAAAAGTAACTTCTATTTTCTTATCTACGCCTATTGTTTGTTTCCCCTTAAATTGTTTCATAAGCCGTCTAAAATCGTCAATAGGCATTATATCATAGTGTACAGTAACGTGAAAACTCTCAAAGGTAGAAATAGTATTAAGGTTAGGCATAGCACCCGTTTGTGTTCTATCGGGCGATTTAGTCATTGACTGTTCCCAAAAAGAAGTGTATTTATCGTATTCGGTATAGAACTCACCATCTATCTGAATTCGGTCTATACCGTCTGCGACATAATCTTCTAAATGGTTTTTAATTTCTTCTATCTTTTTCATAATTAAATATTACCAAAACCTAAACCACGCCTGCCTGCGGTTCGTCTTGTTGCCTCAAAAACTTTTTGTCCGTCTATTTCAACTACTATCGGTGTATTATCATTCGGGTTTTCTCTATTGTATCTAACAAGCGCATTATACATTGCTTGCTCTGTGCTTGTATTTGTATTTATACTTGTTGTTTGTGCGGAATATCCGCCGTAGCTAATACTACTACTTGTTGCGCTTGCAATAGAGGCTGTACTTCTATCAGATACAGCAGAATTGTTTTTTGCCGAGCTATTTGCAGTTGAAACGGCAGTTCCTATTGCTAAACCAATAGCAGTAGTTAATGCACCTACGGAAACCGCCGCTTTTAAAGCCGCACCTAATCCTAATCCTGCCGCCTTAACGGCAATTATTGCCGTCGCTACACCTACTAATACACCAATTAAAGTTGATAAACCGCCAACAAGCCAAGCTGTACTTTTGCTCATATTATCAAGGCTTGATATAAAATAAAATACACTGCCTGCAAGCGCACCTATACTTATACTTAATAATTTATTTGAAGTTAATATTTTTGATAAATTTTTTTCTGTTAATTCAAGTTTACTAATTACATTGCTTATAAATGTTACAAGTTTCCCACTACCAAGCCAAGTAATTATTTTAGTTGCACTAATAGCTACTAAATAACCTAATATTGCCCCTACAATAGGTTTGATTAAGCCGCTTTTATTTAAAACGTCTAATAACCCTGTTGCAATATTAAGCACACTACTTGCAATGCCTAAAACTATACTTGCAAAAGGTCTAACTGCCTCTATTATTTGCTTAACAGTGTCAAAAGCTGTCGCTAAAAATTTGCTTATGCTTTGTATAGTGCCCGATATAAGGTCATATTGCCAAGCCGTAGTGCCAAGCTCTTTTTTATATTCTTCAACACTTTGGTTGGGCAAAAGAAAATTACTTAATTGCCCCTCTTGTCTATTTAATACACGGAATTTATCAAAATCAAGTAGACTACCTTGTGTTTTTTCTATTTGTTTACGGTAATCTTCTATGTATTCAGTATTTATTTTTGTAAACTTACCCTCTTTTGCAAAAGTAGCACTTATCATATTGCCAAGATTAGCAAAAGCAACGGCTATTTGACTAACAATAGGCTCTATCATTTGCAACAAAGGCAATATGCTTGTGCCTATTGAGAGCTTTATAACATTAAGCGAACTTGTAAGACTTGACATTGTTTCATTTACGCCGTCATCTACTTGCGCAAAAGCGTTGATTGTATCTCTAAAAGTAGATACAACGGACTTTAACAATGTTCTTATTAGCCTATATATAGCTACGCGCTTAATCTGATTAAGAAATTTCTTCCAACTATTTGTTGTTTTTTTAACGGGTTTATCTACTTCGTCAACCGCACCGCTTAATCTTTTTATTTCGCTTTCAAGATTATCTACCTGCTGCGCGTATTCTTTTGAAGTAATATTGAGATTGCCCATAGCGTAATTAGCTTTTAATAATGCTAATTCGTGTTGTTTTGCCTCAATAGCCGCTTTTTGTTGTTGTATTACAAGGTCTTGTGTATTTTTCTTTGCTCTGTTAGCTCCTGCAATTATAGCGTTTGTACCCTCTATAATTGTTTCTTTTAATTCTTCGTTTGTTTGCGTTGTTGTAGATAAATTTTTACTTATATCAGCAATAGCATTTGCCGTTTCGGTCATTTTTTCGGGTTTCCCGCCCGCTGTTTTTAATATATTGTTTAAGGATATAAGTTCTTCGCCTACATTTTTTATGTCGGCTAAAAACGGTGTAAATTGTACTCTAATTTGTTCAAGGTTTTCGCCAAATTTCTTTATGCTTGTACTGTCAATTTTACTTATGTTAAAAACGACATTTTTTATCGCACTTAAATTTTTAGATAGTTTATCAAAAGCGGAGGCTGTTTGGTCTACCGCTTCAAAGACAATTTGTAAATTGCCTACTTGATAATCTGGCATAACTTTAACTCCTCCGCTTTTTTAGTTTGTTGATAATGAATTTACCCAATCCATTTGATATTGCCTACCTTTTTCATATTCAAGGTACGCTTGTTGTTTTGTCTTTTTAGGCTCACCATATAAGTTTATAGGTTTATCTAAATACGACTGCGCTTTTTCGCCTTTCTTTCGGGCAAAATTACTTAACGCCGTAGAAACGCCGATATAGTTATAAAGCCCTTGTATATAGCTTTCATAACTTAATCTTTCAAAGTATTGTTTTTGGTATGCTTGATAGAGTTTAGGGTCGCCGTACCAAAATTCCTTTTCGGACATACCGTAAGATTTTGCGCACGGCAATAACTCATAAGCAAAATACTCGTAAAGATTTACTTCTTCACTTTGCTCAAACCCGTTTTGCGGTTGTCGGCTTGCTGTATTGCCCTTTCCCGCATTTGTTGTACAAATGGGTTTTCGCTATCACCGTCTTGCGCACCAAGCCACAAAACACCCGTTGAACTTAAAAACTCTAATCCCTCAACATAACCGTTTTGCTCTACATATTTATTCCATACATTTTCGGCTTCTTCTTTGCTTAAATTATATTGTGTTTCCAAACCAAGCAAAACAAGTTGTCCGCATATCCATAATGTACGGTTATTCAATTCATTAGGAGCAACGTGCGTAGTCGAATATTCAAGCCAATTATTATAAACTTTCAAATACCGTTGTTCAACGGCTTCAAATATTGCTTGCTTGTCTTTGTTTGCCATATCGGCATAATATTCGTCTTGTGCCTTATCGTAGATTGTTTTTATCTTTTCATACTCTGCTTTAAGGCGTTCGCTTTCGGTTATTTCTTGCTGATATTCCGCATTTTTTAGCTTTTCGTCTTGCAACTCTTGAAATCTAACTTGCAATGCTTTACTAAAAAACAGCTTGTAAGTTTTTTCGTTTTCAGTTCCTTTGTCTATTGTTAATGACGATATTATATTTGCACTCATATAGGTGTCCTTTTAATAATTATTTTTTATTCGCTAACTTCGCCAGCGTATGATAAATCTATAAACAGCGTGTAAGGCGCATACTTGTTAATGCTTTCCTCACCGTCAATTTTGGAAGTGGTATCGGTTATTTCAAGTCTAACCATAGCGTAATCGCTTTGCTTTATACCCTCATTGGCTTTAAGAGTAAGAGTACCGTCTGCCCAAGTTGCGGTGTACTTATCGGAAGCGTCCCCTATAACCGTAGCCGTAACCTTTGCCGCCGTATCGTCTTTTACCTTGCAAGATAATTTATACTCTTCTTTATCGGTCAAAACTATATCGGCGGGTATAGTTCCTGCAAACTGTAATGTTTGCTTAATTAAAGGTCTAACGTCATAAACCATATCGCCAAGACTGCTCGGCGTAATAGTCAAAGTACCTTTAAGGTTATCGCCGTTATCAACGTCGTTAGCTCTATAAGACAATTCGGCATTAAACTTTACGCCTATGCCGTTACCATATACAGTCATATACTGCAATACTTTATCTTTGAGTTGGTCTAACCTATTGCAATTTTCTTTCGTCCAAAAGAAATCGGTAGAGGCGGCTTCAAGCTCGATTTTACCTTTTGTCTGTCCTTTACTTCTTTCAGTAAGAACATTATATTCAAAAGTTTCGGGGTCGCCCGTAACAGTAGGTATGCCTTCAAGGGGTATGGTTATTGCATAAAAACCCTCGTTGTTTTCGTCAACAAGCAACGCACTTCCATACGGGTTGTGTTTTCTGCTGTCATCTTCGGTTTCAATTAAAAAACCCTTTTGCATAATTATTTCTCCTTAAACAAATTGTTCTCTGTTATCGTAGTGCGGGCGTTGGAATACAAGTACAATTTGATATAGCTCGCCTTGCGTTCCTACGCTCGGAAACGAATTGTTGCTTATCAAGCGTAACTTTATTCTTTTTTGTAAGAAGTCGGTTACTACTTGCATAATGTTTCTACATATTTGTTGTTTTGTAACTTGCCCTTTTTTGCCGTTAGGTGATTTTATAGTTGCTGTTTTAGCAAATATATCTACCCTATAACCCAAAGAAGATATTTCCTCTCTACTGCTATAATAAACGGTTTGGGGTTGGTTACGAATTTCGTCAAATATAACTAACGGATATTGCGGCTCGGCAGGCTCAAACGGAGCTAACCCAACATTGTAACCGCTTTCAGTATTAAACTTTTTAAGCACAATATCAAGTGCCTCGTATAACTTGTCGTAAACCGTTATATCCATTGTTATAAACCTTTAATAAGTTCTTTCCATATAGGCTCGTACATTTTATTATCCATAAAGTCTTGTACAGCATTAAAAGCAAACATTGTTGCGGGTTGTCCGCTTGTACGAATATACTTTCTACTTCGCCGTGCATATTTAGGCTCTGTTAAAGGCTCGTAGTATGTATCGGCTATATCTATATCGTCTAACGACCTAAAAGATATATACCATTGCGTTTCACCGCTATACGGGTTAGACCACTTTGTGTTTTTACCCGACTTTGTGTTAGAAACATTATACTCGTAGCCCTCTTTGCCCGCTAATTCGTGCGGGTTTTCAGCACCTACTTGTCCTACACCGAACTCAATATAAACGCTTTTATCGCTTGTGTTTTCAAGCACAAAATGTTTATCGTCAAGTTTTTTAGTTTGCCAGCCGTTTCTAATGCCGTCTAATATCGTAGGGGAAATTTGTACTGTGCTTAACCTATCATTAGCAAGGCTAATTATCTTTTGGGCGCAACGCTCAAAAAAATCAGGTATCAAGTTTTGAAAACGCTTTCGGTATTCCTCTACTTGCTTTATTGCTTTGTCTATGGCTTTTTCAGTATAGCCTACGGGAATTTTCATTTATTACTTTTTAGTGCCGTAAAAACTGTAAGGGTCAGTAGTGGAAGTAGGCTTTTTGGTGTCGCCTTTATCTACTACCCAACCGCGTTTGTTATAATCCGAAACAGCACCCTTTTCAACAGTTTTGGTAACGCCGTTTCTTTTTATCTTTACAACTTCCATAATAACTCCTTATAAGTTTAGTTTTCGCCTGTACGCTTTTTAAGTATTATTCTAATAGCCTTATTTTGTGGTCTAACGCTATCGACAATATAATCAGCGTTTTCAGCGGTTGTATCTTCTAAATCTTCTTCCGTAGGTGTTTTCTCTACATAGCACATATCGCCCTCTACAAATACGCCTACCCATTTATCATAAGGCTGTGCTATTATGTTTTGATATTGCCTGATATTTTCGCCAAATTCCTCTATATCGCTATCACCGCTTGCGGGCTGTACGGTTAAATGCCTAAACCTTGTAATAATCTTATTCGGCAATTCGTACTCTTTAATAACGGCGTTTGGCTTGTATATCCTTTTGCAATGCCATATAGGTAAACCTACTTTCACCGTTTACTACCTCGTACTCCGCATAAACCTATAACCCGCTGTCTTAATATATCGCTAACCATATCTGTACTCCAAGTATATGATAAACCATTTTCGGAATAGCTTGTTGCCGTTATTCCGTTACGGTCTATTATCTCTTTCATACAGTCTTTTACCCAATATATCGCTCTCGGTCTATCTTCGGGAATTTCAACTACTTCATAATGGTAAGGAAAGGCAAGGTCTAAATAAGTATATAACGCTTGTTCGTAAATACCCTCAACTTCGTCATCGGTTAAATAGTTATATTGACTTTTGAAATCTGCTTTAACCTTTTTTATGAGTTCAGCTAATTTAGCCATACCTTTCCTTTTCCTATTATTCTTTTTTATCGGCAATATCTTTGTGGCGCGTGTATTTGCGTTTTGACGGCGTTTCGGGCGTGGGCTTGATAGATTTATCGGCTGTGCCGTTTTGCGCCGCAGAAACGCTATTATCGGCGTTATTCGCGGTTTCGTTTACAATCTTATAGCCTTGCGCTTTGAAATCTTTTTCGTAAGCCTCTGTGGTTATGCGATAAATATTCCTATCGCCTTGCCTTTTTACGTCAATCCACGCCATAAATCACCTTTTAATCAGTAAGTACGCTTGCGATAATAACCTCGTCAGCAAGCTCAAAAGAGGGAAGTACAACTTCCGAAGCCTTTGTACGCACGTTTACGGGGTCTTTTTCTTTCCAAGTGGTTATTGCAACGCCCGTATCTACAACGCTGACAACTGCATCAGTCCCGCCCGTTTGCAAGTCTGCCTCTTCGGGAGTAGTACCAAACCAAGTGTTACCCAAAGTAGTAGCGGGCATAAGTACAACGGTGCCGTCAGGAACAAACTTCGTGAACTTGCCGTTCTTGTTATAACCTTTGTCATATACATAAACAGTAATTCCAAGCTGGTCTTGCAAGAACGCAACAACCTGTCCTCTCGTAGGAAGTGTCGTAACATTGCTGTTTGCAAATACGCCGTTTTTAATAGCGTCAACCTTTGCCATAGCTGCCAAAGTTGCGCTGTTAAGCAGAATTTCCGTAGGCGCAGTACCTTTTTCTTCCGCTATCATTAACTGCCATTTTTCAATATCGGCAACGGGGTCAGCGGTAGCTACAACGCCCCACTTCGTATTAGGCTCTACCTTATGCTCTTCGGGAAGTCCGAAATCATAAGAGAATTTCTGCCCGTTATCGTCAAGGGAAATAACACCCGTAGTCAGCAACTGCATACGGAGCATTTCACGGGTGAGTGCCGCGTTACGCAAAAGGTTAGCCTCGTCGTTAAATACTTGACCTATAATGGCATTTGCGCCAGCGTTGCCCGCTTGCGTAAGTATAAGCAATTCCTGCCTTGTTTTTTCGTCAATTCTGTACTCGTTCTTAAAGAAAGGCATTTCCGTTGCCAATCTCTCAACTTCGCCACGCTTTAAGGGCAAAACGTCCGCGTCAAACGCCGAAAGCGAGAGGGAAACGGGCGCGCGCCTTGCACCCTTAATCCACGCAAGGTCAAGCCCTACTTTCTTCATATTAGGGAATTTGCCCTCGCCAAAATAAGGCTCGTTGTACTGTTGGTTATCTTCCCAATAAGCCGCAATTTCAGGTGCGGTTACAATATCATAAAGGCTGTTCATTATTAGTCTGCCCTCCCTCTAACAAATTGTATATGCGGAAGTTTTGTTTCAACGTCCGTAGTAATTTTTGCTTGTATTGTGCTGTCAAGTTTAAGATAATCAACCATACCGTTAATTACCAAAGTTCCGTTAGCCTCTTCTTCTTTGTCCTTAAATACAATGTCCTCGTAAAGCACACCTGCCGCCGAGCCAACGCCGCCCTCTGTATCGGACAATGCCTTGCTCCTATCTATGCCTACTTCCGTCAAGGCTTCTGACGTATAAAGAGGCGTACCCGCCTTAACCCTATACTTGCCGTCGCTGTCGGAAAGAGAGGGCTTCTTAATAACGCAACCAACCCGTCTTGCGGTTTCAGGCTTAATCAGTATAACCGTGCCTGTGGTATAAGTTTCCTTTGTTACCATTTTATAACTCCTTTAACTTTTTTTATAATGATTTTTAATTTCGTCAATCCTATTGTTTTGTGCGTTCATTTGAGAAGCTATATTTGCATAGGTATGTTCTTCTTTTGTGGCTGTACTTGCTTTGGGCGGTTTTGCGCCGTCAACAACTGCGCCGTTTCTTGCATTTGCAACTGCTGTTTGATTGCTTTTCTTTACAAAAGCGGTTATTATTTCCGCAACTTCGCTTGCGTGTTCACCGCAACTTTCTACAAGTTTTTTTGACAAGTCCGCATAATCGGTTTCATTAAAGCCTTGCTTTGCAAACACATTAGAAGTCTTTATCTCGTTAAGCTCATTTTGCATACTTTGATATTTAGCTTCTCTTTCCGCTTGCTCCGCTTGCCGTTGCTCGTCCTCTGTCATTTTAGCCTTGTTTTGCCTTTTCAGCTCTGCAATCTCACTCGCTGTTTTATCAAAACTTGTTTTCAGTTTTTCCTTGTCAGCGTGTTCTTTTTCATACAAGGCTTTCCAATCGGTTGTATCGGGAGTTTCCGTTTCTACACCGTCAACACCGCTTGCACCTGCACCGCCGTCCGCTCCCGTATCGGGCGCAAACATAATCTTGCCATACCTACACTTAAACATAAAAATCTCCTTTGCGTTTATTTTACTTTTCTTCTCTGAAAAGGGGTTTATACCCTTGCATTTTTTAGAGTGCTTCTTTGCACTTTTATTTACAATGCGTTATGAAACGCTTTTTGCCTGTTCGCCTTGTGTTTGTTGCGCTTGCTGTTGCTTTTGCTCGCCTTTCAAATTATCGCCCGTAGGCTGTTCGTTTGAATTGTTAGTAGTCGAATTTTGCAACTGTTTTAATTGCTCTTGTATTTTTTTTAAGTTTTCTTCACAGCGTTTAGCAACATTAGCCTCGTCATTAAACAGCGGAATAGTTTTTACTATATCTTCTATTGCAAAGCCTATTTCTTTTAAGTTTTGCATTGCTTGTGTTTTGACAAGTAAGTTATTGCTTTGGTTTATGTTGTACTTAATATTTATTTCGCTTGCTGTTATTGCATTGACAGGGTTTTGAGGATTTAAAGAGCAAATCTTTATGATTTTTTCTAATTCCTCTTTTGCAAATCTTTCGTCATAAGCAATATCTCTTTTAGCAACAACACTTGCGTTAGTCCAACCGCCGCCCAAATACGCCGCCTCGTTATTACCGCTTGAAACAGCCGCACTTGCTAACGGAACGCCTACAATATCAAACGCTCTCGTCAACATACGCTCGATTGAAGTGTTTGTATCTGCACACTTTAAATCATTTGATATAGCTTTAACGTCAGTATTTCCAAATTGGCTGGGGGGAACGCAAACAACGCCGTTTTGATATAGCGCGTCAACGCCCTCATCGCCTATATCTGCACCTAAAAATACCAACAGTTGATATACTTTATCTTGTATGCTGTTTACTTCTATTGAAACAGTTAAGTTTATTGCATTAAGCAAATCATTTATTACTTCAATAGGCGAAATGCGCGTGTTGTTTGTTGCGTGTTCCGTCATAGGCAATCTGCCGTATGCTACATTTGAAGCTACATAAACTAACTCATTTTTTTCGTTTACTTTTTTGTATTCGTATATAGCCTCTCGCGTATAAACGGTAACAATTTGCTCGTTTCGGTTAGTAATTCTGTTGCGCACTTGCGCAATATTAAAACAGAATAAATCTTTAAGCCCACTTTCGCCTATATAAGAAGAATAAACAATAGCGTTATTCTCGCCGTCAACAATTTCATAAACAAAGCAAGCGTCAGTTTTTACATTATAACCCTCGCTTTCGGTTTTATAAGTTGTTACTCTGTTTTCACCCTCGCCTATATCGTTAAATATATCTGCGCGAGGCATTATAAAACTGATTGCCGTTCCCGTTGCTAACGCATTATGCCAACGCTCAATACTTTTAGAGTGGTAACTTGTATCTACAAGCTGTTGGTTTAAGCAAAACATAGCTTCTTGTTTATCGGGATTTTTACTCGAAAACTGTATGCTATCACCGCAATAAAAGCCCTCTTTAAATTGAATAATCTCATAAGCGTGGTTTTCTTTTATGCGGTTTTCAGCATTTCCGCTTGTTTTTTTGTCGTAAATATGTTTGTCTATCGGTTGAAAAGAGCCGTCAACATAATCATTTAAATAGCGTATTTTCTTTGCATTTTCTTTCGCTTGCGCTATACAATAAGGTAAGTAGTATGCAATTACTTCTTCGTCTAAATCTTTAAGTCTAACGGGAATTTCTATTTTTGGTATTCCCGACTTTTCTATTTTGCAACCTCTAATTTCCATACACTACCCTTGAAAAAATAAAAAGCGCAAACTAACCCTAATAAAAGAGTTAATCTGCGCTCCGCGCTATCAGTCTATGCCGTTATGTAATTTTTATATCAAACTATGCTTTTATAACAGTCCAAATGTTTTGCGACTTGTCTTTTACGGACTTATAACCGCTCTTTACATAGGTTGTCTTTTTGCCTGCGCCTAAATCGTTATTTTCAGCTTCGGCGGGGTTAAAATCATAATATGTACCGCCCGTAACCTCTATACTTGCCTTGCCAATAGAAGTATCTTGACAGTTAAGTAAGAAGTTAGCACCGTATGTACCCATTGAGTTATTCAGCTTAAATGTACCGCTTTTTATTTCAGCCGTACCGCAAATAACGTGTACAACGGTTGTTTCACCGCTATAAGTACCGCCCTCTATAACTACTTTACCTTTCTTATCGCCTAACGCAACGCTACCTACATATATCGCGTAGCCGTCCGTACATTTTACTGTACCTTTGCCCCTTATAGTAAGCTCACCGCCCGTTACCCAAAGAAGTGAAATATTACTTCCGCACGAGCCTTGTAACGTTTTTCCGTTAAGGTCAATCTCGG
Organism: Candidatus Gastranaerophilales bacterium; assembly: GCA_947624935.1. Taxonomy (GTDB): domain Bacteria; phylum Cyanobacteriota; class Vampirovibrionia; order Gastranaerophilales; family Gastranaerophilaceae; genus SIG32. Next base: position 38,207 of record CANQML010000001.1, on the reverse strand, counting down.
TATCTTTCGTTATTTCAATTCTATCGGTAATATCGGTTATATCGCTTTCAAGAACAATAGTGCCACCTTTTGTTATTGCAGACAATAATTGTGTCTTATTAGCAACATTTGTAAACAATCTGCCTACACCGTTTACAAACTGTATGTTAAATAATTGACTTTGAACTTCGTGAGTGAGTTTTTCCTTTATATCTTCGTCAAGGTAAGTAATATCTACCATACCATTGACAATAAGCGTAACATTTACTTCCTTTTCGCCATTTTCAAAGTAAATATCTCTGTAAACAATTCCTCTTGCCTTTATGCCCGATAAAGTTAATGCCGTTTGCCTATCTTCGCTTAACGCCGAGCCATAAACGGGCGTACCCGCTTTAAGTACATAATCACCGTTACTGTCTGCTACAATATCAGCAACATTGACTATTGCACCAACAGTTTTAAGATTTTGGGGGCTTATAACTATCATTTCTTCTCCTCACAATTTATAAACCTTGCGTTTTCGGGAATTTGTATTTTACAATACCTTTGGCAATGTACGCACCAAACCTTTATGTTTGCTTGCGATACTTTATACCCGACTTCTTCCGTTGTCTGTATATTCAATGGAAGTCCGCAACGGTAACATAACACTTTATGAAATTTCTTCTTTTCAAGCTCGCTTTTTTCTTGTTCGCTCATATAGGCATAAATCTAATAATACTTTATTTTATTCTAAAATACCACAAGATTTTTCGTTTGTCAAGAGAATTTCATAAATTTATGAATAAATATAAGCTGTACTTATACTATTTACGGCGTTATTATCTTCTTTTCAATAAAAATCACATTGTCAAGATTGACAAGTTTGCCTATTTGGTAAAATTCAACATACATATTTTTGTATTTTTTCTTGCCTATTAAAAAACTTTTTAATTGTTTGTATGCTTGTTCTAAACAGCTTTCGCTATCATAAAACCACTTATCAATAACATTGTTGACATAGTGTATTTCAAGTGAAAAAGGTGTTTGTTTCATTTTGCTTTCCTCTTTTTAACCTCTATCAATTCATTGTTTTCCCACTTATAAACTTTGTTGCTATGTAAATGAATTATTTTAGCGTTTTTAGTCCTTTCACGAAAATCGTTTATAATTTCGGGTGTACATAACTTGTCAAGCGTTTCGCTATCAATAGGTTTTAAATTATCAATAATATCGTCAGTAATTAAAAACATATTACACCTCTGTTTTATCGCTGTCTAAACGCTCTAATAAGTTAAGAACTCTTTGCAAAGCATTTACTTCCCCCGCACAAAAATAAATAGTAGTAATAGCTTTGTCGTGTGTTATTTCCCCTTTCATATAATCGTTCTTAATTTCCTTTTGTCTATTATTGCAATATTCTTGTAATCCGATAAAAACTTCTTTCAACTCTTCAATAGAGAATTTTTTATCTTGATTATCAAAAATTTCGTTTAATTCTTCCGCTGTCATTGTCTATCTCCTTAAAAATCTTTCAACCTATAATTCTTTTCCGCTCCCGTTATCTGTATAAAGAAATCGGGTTTTGATAATTCATATATTCGCCCCGCAAGCGCATTATCAAATTCGTTTAATTGCGGTAATAACCACTCTGTGCTTATAATCGTTATGTGCCTTTGCGATTTATCGGCTCTACACTTGTTATAGCGATAATTTATAATCTCATTAGCAAGCCGTATATCAGCGGAAGTAGGCGCACCGCCCTTTTCGGTTTTCAAAAAATCGTCTATATAAAGCGCAGGTATATTTTTTAGTTCTTCAATCATACTCCCGTATTGCTTATTGTCGTTTACCACTTGTTTTATCTTTATGCTCTCGTCAAGCCAAAGCATATATTTAAGCTCTATGCCTTGTTTTAACAAAGCTCCTGCAACCGCTGTACATAACATAGTCTTGCCTGTCCCCGACTGCCCTGCCATTGTAAAGAAATTGCTATCGCTTGTAATAAACGCTTTTGCTCTTTCATAAGCGTGTTTTTGCCAATCGTAAGTGCATTTATACTTGTCAAAGGTGTAAATGTTAAGTAAATTGCCAAGCCCGCTATTTTCCATATTCGCAAGCGACCTACGGATTTTCATACAAGAACAGTCGGGGTAATAGGCTATTCCGTCCTTTACCACCATAATCTCGCCCTTATTCTTGCATATCGGGCAATCATAGCCTTTTAGGTTTCCCGCTTTATTGTTAAAGCAAAGCCTATCGTATTCAAGTTCTTCCTCTTTCGTCATTTCAAAAATCGGTTTGCCTATTTGCTTTTCTTCCGTTGATATATAGTGAGTGAGGTAATATTCTCTTTCGTCAGCGGTGATTTTAGTAAACCCTTTCTTTATCAAATCAATTAAGCTGTATTCCATTAGTCAACTCTCCCTACTCTACTTAACTTTTCGTATAATTGCTTTTCGTATTCCAACTCCTCTGCTGTTTTAGTTTCAGTAAACTTTGAGGGGGAATTATCGCCACCGCTTGTACCTTCCCTAATAGGCGTGTCCTCTATCTTTTTCAAGTTGTTTAACAGCCATAGTAAGTCAAGATTAGAATAGTTTGGAGTAGAACAATACAGTTTACTTGCCTTTATAAACAGCTCTTTTAATTGCTCAATAGTGTAATACCTACCTATCTCGTCTAAAACATTTTGTAAAGTGTCATATAAATGGACTTGTCCTTTCTCGTCTATCTTGCGTTGAAATCTGTCATAAAGCACTCGGCAATGAGTTTTAGCTAATTCCAAAACTTCATTGACTGATAAAAGGTTATTGCTTGTCCCGTTTATATATATATTATTTATATCAATACTTTGTTCATTAGTATTTTGTTTATTAGTATTATTATATAGACCTATATCTTCTACCCCTTGTGTTTCAACCCCTTGACCTACAAGCCCTTGATTTTCTAACCCTTGTTTTTTACCCTCTTGTTTTTGGGGCTGTTCGTAGATATTATATATATATTCTATCCTACCGCCGTTTTCTTTATTCGGGTAAATCTTTTGCACTACAAGATAACCAAACTCTTTAAGCTCGTTAAGCATAGCGGTTATAGCGGTTTCCTTTTCTATGCCAAGCGCACAAAGTCCGCTAATAGAATAATCCCAATCTTGCGGTAATGAAAGCATAACAGACAATAAGCCTTTTGCTTTCATACTCATATTCTTTTCCCTTAAATGGTAATTGCTCATTACCGTGTAATTTTGTGTTTTGTGTACCTTAAATACTGCCATAATCTTTACTCCTCAACCAAATCAATATTTAGATATTTAGCAACCTTTTTTACACAATTCTCTGTGTCGTTATAAATTTGACTGCCCGTAAATCTAATAATATCATAACCTAATAATTTCAAATCATTTTCTCTTGCATAGTCATAATTCATTTGCTTTGTACTGCTATGATAATCTTTGCCGTCAAGCTCAATAACCAAAGGCTTATTCAATTTTACCAAATTATCTCTAAAATAAACAGAATTTATTAAAAAATCTACAATGTAACATTTATTGCCGTTTTGTATTTTTTGTTGAGGAATTAAATTAAAAGCAAAATTGTTGTTATATGCTGTTATAGAACTTTGCACATAAAATATTTGCTCTATCGGTGTCAATTTTGGTAATTCTTGATTATCAATAGTCCAGCAAGCAATATAATTGCCACGCATTAGATTTTCAAAAATTATATGTTGCGCCTTATAACATAAAGATAAAAAACAATCTAATTCCGTGCTGTAATCCATATCGCCTTTCAAGTAAAAAATAAGCCCACTGCAAATAGTTTCGGTGTGCTGGACTTCCACTATAAGCAATGGGATTATAAACCTTTAATTATTTTGATTATAAACCAGCACCTTATAATCACTATAATAACTATATCACATAATTATTTACTTGTCAAGTGGTCAATCACTCTTTTTACCTAATTTTCTTTCTTCTTTTGAATACTCTATGCCTACTTTCAATTCTTCATTTTCATAATCGTGTCTAATAGGCTGTTTGATATTCTTAACTGCTAATTCCTTTTCTTCTCTTTTTTGTTTGTTAAACATAAAATTACTCCTTTATAACATTTGATTAAAAATAGCTTGTAAAACTGCTACAACAATACTATTACCTGCTTGTTTGTAAAGTTGTCCAGACGGAATATTTTTTGACACTTCGTAATCTTTATCGTCAAAATCCATAAGCCGCCAAACTTCTTTTTCAGTTAAATATCTTATTCTCCCGTCTTGCATATAAAGCCCTACATTATGCCACCTATCATTTTTACAAGTTACGGTACAAGAATATTCTCTATCGTTTAGCAATATCACCTTTCCGTTTTCTAATGCTTTTATCATTGACGGAGGAACATTAAAATATTTTTTGCTAACACTCGGCTCAAAAATTGTTTCTAATTTTTTTGTTAATTTAACCGTATCGGGAAACGCAAAATAGTTATTCCCCAATGCGCTAACCATATAGCAACGCTCTCTATTTTGCGGCACATTAAAATCTTTTGCGTTTAATACTTGCCATTTGCTTTTATAACCAAGCGTATCAAGAAAAGCTATCCAATCGGCAAAATCTTTTATATTTTTTTGCCCTATAACTTGCGGTACATTTTCCATTAAAAGTATTTGCGGTAATTCTTTCATTTCTTTTAGTAACCGCTCAACTTCCCAAAGTAACCCGCTACGGGTTTGTGTGCCTTTACTCATACCCATTTGTTTGCCCGCAACGGATAAATCTGTGCAAGGGAATGAGTATGTCATAATATAGCAATATTTATCTGTATCAACTATTCCTAAATCGTTAGCTGTAATTGTTCTTATATCACTTGTTTCAAAGTTTGTGCCGTGTATAGCATTATAACTTTTTATTGCATATTTATCAAACTCGCAAATGCGGTAATGCTCAAACGGTACGCCTATTCTTTCAAGTGCTTTTGCTTGCGCTCCTATTCCTGCAAACAATTCTATCAAACGAATAGGCTTATCTATTTTTAATTTATGCTCGCCGTCAAACATACTCATTTGCATAGGTCTTAAATAAAACAATAACCACTCCCCTACTTGCGTGTTCAGCCGCTTTCGGGGGTGGTATCGTTAGCAATAATTTATTTTCGATAATCGCCTGAACTCAACTATCATAGCTATTATATAGCCGTATTCCTTTATTGTCAAGTGTTTTTTGAAAGATTTTTAATATTTTTTAATAATGTTTTCTTCGAGAATAGGTTTTTATCTGTACTCCCGTAGGCTTATTGATTATAAATCTCTGTGAATAGTTAGCAAGGCTATCTACGCTATCGTCGTGTTTGGGCGGGTGTTCATAGTCATAGTTAGTAAACCAATACATAAAGTTCCCCATAGGCGAATTTCGAGAATACACATCGCGTTCGGGGTAATGAATACTCTTTATTGCAGTTTCATAGTTCTTTATTTTTTGGTCTTTTTTCTCGTAACTATAAAACGAAGTAACATTACAGTACATTATTCCGCGCTCTTTAAGAATTTTCTTAATAAGCAAATCAAAAGTAGTATCGGTATTGTTTTCTATATCTAACTCTACAATATGGTGTTTTTCAATCATATCGACTATTTGATAAGGAAGTTTGTCGGGCGGGTCGTTATTGAATATACAATCTTGTAAATACATTTCGCCGTTTATTGTAACAATTATAGGCATAGAATTAAAGTCTTTACCTTTTCTTGCAGGGTCGAGGGAAGCTCTGCATACTTCCTGTAAGCGGTCGGGCAAGTGCGGTATTCCCTCTTCGCCGTATAGGTTAGGAAGATTATCATAATCAAACGGCGCACCCTCTGGCGGTAACGGCTGTTGTTGTGTCATAGCCATAAAAGTACGATAATCGTCTTTTCGTTCGTTCAAAAACGATTGGGTTGTAAACTTCTTTTCATAAGTCGATTTATCGTTTTCGTCAAGCCCGTAAATTACGCAGAATACGGAAAGTCCGTTAGGCGTAATCTCGTTAGTCCTTGCCGTTGAAGTAAACTCAAACGGTGATGGCGTTGCGTACTGTGAGCCGAACTTTTCTTTAAGAAATGATAAAAAATCTTCTCTGTGGTATGTTGTTCCGCTTGCAATGATATAAAACTGATTATCGTTATATTTTCTTTTGCGCCACCTTGTTCTATATAAGAAAATAGACTTTTTATAGTTTTCGAGGGTGTCGTCAGCTGCGTCTATATCGTCCAAGAATAAGAATTTAGCTCTTACGCCGTCCGTTTTCTCACCTTTTGACTTAACCCTTAAATTAAGCGTTTTAATACTACCGCTTATCTTTAAATCACCGCTTGCCTCTTTGAGTTTAGAAAACATATCGTTTTTATTGCCGTTAAACTTTTCAAAGTACGGAAATACCTTTGCGTAATACGGCGAACACATTATTTGCGTTATGGTATCCATAGCGTTTTGTATGTTTTCATCATTGCCGAAGATTTTAAGCACGTCCGTGTTAATATCAATGCCTAAAATCCAACAGATTAAAGCGCAGTCGGTTATAGACTTGCCCGCGCCAGCAAAACATTGTTTTTCTATAAACTTGACATCGCCGTCCAAAACCATTTTGTTAGCATAGTAATAAAACCCTTTGAATAGCCTTATTGAGGGTGTAAAAATATCATTACCGAATATTCTGTCTATGTACAAACAAAAAGTTTCAAAGTGCCTAAACGCAACTAACGCAGTATAATCTTCTACTAACCCTTTGAAAATATCTACATACTGTTTATAAGTTTTTAATTGTTGTTTTACTTCGGGTGAAAAATCTTCAATAGGTATTTCTTTCCTACTCTTATACTTGTTTTTATTTTTGCCTCTTTGAAGTTCCGCAACGCCTTTGTTATACCATTTTGTGTATTGATTAGTAAAGTAGTCAAGCCTACCCTCTGCAATAGGCTTAACCCTCGTCATAATATCTCTTATATGGTCGCGTATTCGCTTTTCTTTATCGGGCAGATTAGACGGCGCAAGATATTCGTGTATTTCCGTCTTATACGCTTTTGCTAAATCTTGTAAGACTTGAATAACAAACTCGTTGTTTTCAACTAAATACCTATTTTGGTATTCTTTACAACCGCAATCGCACTTTGCTTTCAAATCATATACTTTTTCGCCGTTTACAAGTTTAGTTTTCCACTCTCTACCGCAATCTTTACAAACACAATACGATTTTTCGGTAAAAGTAGCCACAAACTGTAATCGGCTATCAATAATATTTTTAAGACTATTCATTGCTTTTTGTTTGTTTTTCTATGGGTTACTTCCCAACAAGCCCCGTCAACGGGGTTAAGTAATATTTTGTTAAATTCTTCGCGTGTTGCTAATGACAGCATACATTTTACAAGCGTTATATAAGTAGTTTCGCTTATGTCTATAACATAATCGTATTGAGTAGGACAATCTTCGGGCTTTACAGTTTTATAATCACCGCTTTTACACCCCAAATTATCATTTACAACCATTTCTAAATGTATTCCGTCTTTATCGCGGTGAATAAAACAACCTGTTGAGCCGTCAAGTTTAATATTTTGCATAATTATACAATCCTTGTATTTTTATTAGTTTTCGGGCATTTGATAAGTAAAAACGTCTATATCGTGGTGAACAATATCTACTCCGCTTGGCAAACAAACAACACCGTATTCATAAGCATTGTTGTTTAATTTGTCAAATTCTTCTTGCGTAATGCCTTTTACAGATACAAAAGAAAAATCTTTTAGCTTTCCTTGTATCTCGTCTATTATTTCAAGACAGCGTTCTTCGGTAGAATATTTACCTAACAGTTGATTTCCCGTTGATATGTTAAAACTGCCATTAAGTTTATAGCAATTAAGACTATCAACTTTACATAAAAGCCTTTTATCTTGACTTCTTACCCATAATTCCATAAAAATTACTCCTTTAATTGTTATTTAATTTTTCTGCCTTGTCTGCCAAAGAAAATATGCGCAAATATTCTTCTTTTGAAAGATAAGTGGCAACTGCGCCGAGAAAAAATGATTTTGCAAAATCGGATTGCTTATCGTAAATTTCTTTATATTCAGCTCCTCGCTCAATCGCTGTATCAATAAAGTTTTCAAATGCATATTCGAGCAAATCAACAAATTTTTCTTCCATTAACTCAACTCCACTATTATGCCAATATTAAGAAAATTCTTTATAAATCAAAAATACTCATTTGTGCAGACACTTGTTTGTATCTTTCATATCCGCTTTTATAAAATTCCTTGTTTAATTCAAAACCAATCCAATTTCGACTTAATTTATGGCAAGCAATAGCTGTTGTAAAACTTCCCATACAAGGGTCAATAACAAGCTATCCCTCATTTGTATTATCTCTCAGTAATTCATACCACAAAGATAAAGGTTTCATTGTTGGGTGAATATCACTTTGAACAGTAGGCTTTCTAAAAACAGTATTTTTACAAAAGCCATTAAATGTACCGCCACTTTTCTTTGCATAAACAGCGCACTCAATACCACTCAAATAAAGTTTATCGCCGTTTATTGGAGATGGGTTAGTTTTCTCCCATATAAGCAATCGTGTTGCACAATTATGTTTAACAAAAAACTTTCTTATTTGCGATACTTGTTCCGTGCCACAAAAAATAATAAACACACCACTAACAACTTTTTCAGCAGTTTCTAAAAAGCTATTTAAGCAAAATGTTTCTTCGTCAGCTTGCCCTTTATCTAATTGTCGCAAGCCATTAGACAAACGATTTACTTCCCCATAAGGAATATCAGTCAACATACAATCAGCTTTAAGCCCTTGCTCTATCATTAACCGCATACCTATTTCACAATCAAGATTATAGCAGTTGTTTGGCTCTATTTTCATACTTTACACTCACCAAAAAGATTAAAAGTTTTTTGTTTATCTATTCTTTTTTGAAAATCAGCACAAGAAACACAACTATTAGAGGGATAAATATAGTTATGACAATTATTTATTTTACACTTTATAACATCATATTTCTTGTCCAACAGCGCATTGTTACACTTTTTACAAGAATATTTTTTATAATGTTTGTCTAATTCTTCAAGTGTCATAATTAGTTTCCTTTTAACATTGCTAAAAATTTATATGCCTCGTCTTTGCTTTCCGCTTGCATAACCTTTATTGAGCCGTCTTTATCACGAAAGATAACTTCATAAAACTTGCCGTCAAGTGTATAACAACCCGTTTTAGATTTATCTATTTCGTTTATACACGGCAATTCAATCATATCGCGCGGCTCTATGTTGCATATGCTTATATAATCAAGTCTATGAGAACAAATTTTTTCTAACTCACATTGTTTGCAATCGCCATTAGAATAACAATAACTCAATATCTCGCTTAACCTATAATCTTTCATAATCAGTTCCCCTCGTTAAATTCCTCCGTTTTCAAAGAACACTCAAAGCATTTAGTGTTCGGCTCTATTAGCTTGTCAATAAAAGCAAAATAATGATAATTATTATCTAATTCACAATTAAACAAAGCACAATAATATTTTTCTATATAACCGCTATCATCACCAAACATATTTACTGTTTTTTGTGTGATTATTCTATTGTATTTACAACCTTTGCAATATTTGCCTTTTGGTATGTCTTTCAAGGTATCTGCTTTTGTTTCCATATTATACCTCTTGTTTCTTTTTTGATAACCCGCCCTCAATTACAGTAAAAGCAGGTTTATCATCGTCTGTGTACTTGAATTTTGGACATTTAAGGTAAGAATAAGAAGAAATGTGAGAATTTATTATTTCCGATATTACGCACAAAGCATTTTGTATTCCGTTGTTAAAATCACTTTCTTCGGCTAAACCGCTATTAAACATATCAGCCGCAGATTGCATACATTTTTTTATTTCAAACAGCGCATTTTCGTAACTTTGTTTTTCTTTTTTTGTCATATCTAATAAAGTTTCAAGTTCTTGCTTTGTCATAATTAGCCTCTCGTTAAATTTATTTTAATAGCGACATTATTGCAATCGCCGTACCGCCAACAGCAAACAAAAACCCAAAAGCAATAGTAAATAAAAACAACAACCCTATCTCGTCTTTTTCTTTTATATATGCCTTACGAAAAGCAAAAATGCTTGCAATAAAACAAATTAAACCTACTACTGCTACAATCCAACCTATCATTTATTGTCCTCGTTGAATAACTCACTTATCTCTTTCGGTACAGAAGTGCCGTTCATATAGTAATTCGGGTTAATAGCAAAAACATAACCGAAATCTTTTGTCTTTATGCCCTTTACTATATTCAAGCTCTTTAATTTCATAATATGCTTGCTTGCCGCTTGCCTCGTCTTATACCCCAAAGCCTCTTGTAAATCAATAGCGGTAAACTTAACTGTTTGCTCTTTACCGTCCTTAACTATATTTTTAACTAAAATATTCCTATCTTTTAACAGAAAATGTTTCATTACGGTTAAAGCGTAAAAAGTCTTTAAGTCGTCTTTTAACAGAATTATTATCTCTTGCTCATTTTCCATACACTTTATAAACTTCCAATCGTATTGTACTCTACTTGCATACGCCGTTTGACTTCTAATCTGCGCTTCCGTAAATATCTTCGCCATACCGCCGTTCGGCGGCACGTCAAACAACTTCTCTCCGTCCGCACCCTCATACAGCGGTACAGGCTTATGCGTATCATTTATGTATTTCGTTACCTTTTTCATTAACTTGCGTTCCCCAAGCAAAAATGTACAAAGCAAGTAATCCGCAGGAACGCTCGGAAACCCCTTGCAATAGGGCTGTCCTTGCTCTGTATATTCATTATATCATACTAAATCAATTTTGTAAACAAAATAACTACAAAATTATAAATAAATTTTATTACACAGAAAAAATTTTGTAAACGCACACGGCTACAAAATCATACTTTTTGTAAACACAGTAGGTTACAAAATTTTTGTAAACAGTACAGGCTACAAAAATGCCACTTTACCCCTATTTTGTAAACACCATAGACTACAAAATGCTCTCTAAAAATACCCTTTTCCTATTTCTATCTTTATAGGAAATATTTTACCACTAAAACACCAATAAAATTATACTCTCTCGGAAAGGCTTTTATTTGCTTTCTAAACCCTTATTTAGCCTTTCCGTGTATTTACCCATAGTTTATTCTAAAACCCGTTAGAACGCTAATTATAAGCTCTAACGGCGTTTTTGAAATGATTACTACCTATCATTATCAATATACTGATAATCTTTTATAGCTTTTATGTCAGTTTAAGTGAGTAAAGAGATAATTCGGATTTACCGAATAATCTCATAAACTAAAATGAAAGTCTTGATAAAGACTTGAAATTGAAATTTTAATTTTGTAAGTGTATGTGAATAGCTAAATTCAAATTTCTAAATTGTAAGTGTATGAGGTTACCCCCACCCCTTTCAAATCCGCAACCTTTGCCCCCACGGGCACCCCTCCCGCCCTGATTTTGGCATATTTTAGCCAAAAATCAACAAAATTTCAAATATGAACGTTTTATAAATCGGTTAGACGGGATAAAAAGCACGAAAAAACAGAATGAGCGAGTGCGGGCGCGATATGTTACTTTATTTTTTTACAAAAATCATTAAATAATCATATCAATACATTGAATAATTTACATAATTATTTAGTGTACAAAATTACAAAAAGTAATTTTGAATAATTTACAAAAAAGAAAAATAAATAAAAAGAAAAAAGCGGGGGCGCGGGGCGGCTCCTTCCACGCCTGCAAGGGTTAGCAGGGCGGGCGCGCAGGATATTTATATCACGCGCGCGGGCGCGTGTACATATTAAAAAAACTAAAAGAATATTAAAAAAAGTATAATAAAAGGGTTGACACGGGGGGCGGGCGGTGTTATAATCAAATTAACCTTGACTCGGGGGGCGGTTATCGTTTGGCAATTATGAATTTTATTGCCCGAGTGGCAATACATTTACATTTTGTGCCCAATGCGATAAAAGCGCGGCGGCGTATGCGCGGCAAATGGTAGAGCAAAGCGCGGGAATGCTCGCGGGCGGGAAAACATTTGAAGAGGCGGACGCGCTCGCGTGGGAAATGCACGAAAAAAACCCGCGCGCGGTGTATTTAATCGCTTGTATTTGTACAAATAATTAAAATAAATTTGTAACGCAGAGCAGCCCCGCAAGGGGTTAATGCGGCGGTGGCGGTTGCAAGCCCGCCCGCAAATAAATTATAAAGAGGGTTTTATTATGAAAATCAAATTGACAAACAAACAGTTAGAAACAACAAACAAGCAAGTTATTAGAATAGGCTATTGCGGCGCGCAATATCTGTTGCGCGGCTTAAATGCTTACGCTTATAACAAAGGCGTTTACGGTTGGAATTGGGACGCTTACGACATCGGCGGCGGCGTTTGTGTTTGCACAGGTTATAGGAATTTAACGGGCGCGCGCGTAAAGTATGACGACCTCGAAGAGGAAGCGGAAAATGCAATCGCAGAATATTGGGCGCACTTATCCGACAAAAGCGCGGAAGAACGCGCAAATAAAAAGATTGCGGAATTGCGCGCCGAGCTTATAAACAGGGCATTAGCATAATAAAGGGGGTGAAATTATAGCAGATGGGCGGCGGCTTGCCCGCCGTTAATGCGTCCGCCGAGAGCGTCCAAAGACCGCACACGGCAAAACTAAACGCATAAAGAGGAGTATATTATTATGACTTATTACGCAAAAGGTAAAAAAATGTGGCAATATCCCGCTAATTCTACGATTTTGAGATTAAAAAGGCGCGGCTATTCTCAAATTGTTTGGCAAAATGGCGATTTTCTGTATTTATAAGGGGGGTGATTTAATTAAACAGTCGAAACGGGCTTTTTCTGCCCGTCTGCGGGGGTTTGCCGCCCCGTACTGATGATGACAGGCAAAGGAGATTTAACAAAATGACACTTGAAAAAGAATTTTGCGCAGGTTATCCGCTGTTTGCGACAATCACGCAAGGCAACGCGCATATTGACCGACGCGTTTATTCGGATGAATGGGGGCAACAGTGCGTAAAAATCAACGGGGAAATTTATACCGTTGAAGAGCTTGAAAAGGCGGGTAAAAAGGTTTTTGTTTGGTTTTAAATGGCGGTGTATAATTATGCAATTCTATATTCATACAAATATTAAAACTTTATGTGGCTTTCTGTCTTTCTGCCGTTTGTGGTTCGGGGGTCTGCCCCTTTCTGCGATAAGTCAAGAAGAGTTTGAAAAAGTTAAAAATTTATATTTAAGGAGAGCATAACTGCACTTTTCGGAGCGATAGCGGGAAACTCCTAAAACACTACCCGCCCCACCGCATAGCGGAAAAATAATTTATAAAGAGGTATTTTATGACTATTGAGCAATGCGAAAAGAGAAATCAAGCCGTATTGGAAGCGGCTAAACAATGGGCAAAAGGCAAGGAAGAATTAGAACAACTTGATTTTTATATTCTTTGTGATATGCTCGATATTCCTGCGCCGCACTCGCTTATTTATTGTGCAAAATCAAAAAGTCCGAATGACGCAAGCACGGCGACATACGACAAACGAACATTAAAATCGCTGTTTGATTTTTTCGATAGCTTGAAATCAATTCTAACCGCCTAAATTTCAATTCTGCGCCCTTTTATGGGCGAGGTAGTATATTTTATCACAACAATAAAAATGAGCCGTTACGGCTTAAATAAATAATTTATAAAGAGGTTTAATTATGGAACAACAGGAACTTTTTGAACGTGTTGCAAAATGGCTTGATGAGGTTTACTTTGAAGCAATTACGCACGGCGAGCAAGCTGAACTTGAATATTACAACGGCGCAAATGCGATGGCGCATAGGTTTATATCACAGTTTTTTACCGAAAAAATAGATATTGAAAGAGAAGAAAACGGCAAACATAGAATTGTTGATTACAGAGGTTAAGGGGGTATATTATGTTAAATTATAATCAAAGATTAACTATTTCATTTAAAGATTTTAAGATAATGACGGCAAGACGACACAACGCTTTTGCGGGTTTGGGGAACTATATTCCGCCCAAAGACGAAAAGGAACAGCGCGAGCTTGACAGAATAAAAGCGTTGATGACTTATGACGAAGTAAAAGCAACAGGCACAAAAACACCGTATAAACAGTATATAAGGCAATTTATTTAAGGGGGTATAACTGTGTATATTAGAATTTGGAACGACTTTAAACGCAACTATGAGTGGATAAACACCGACAAAAAGTATTGCTATGTTTGTAATAGCGGAAGCGGGCTAACTGTTTTTGCAAGCAAGGTGGACTGCGTAAAGGTAACACATAAACATTTTGTTTGGAAAACAGAACACGGCAAAACCTTTATGACGGACAAGCGATTACTTTGGGGAGTAGGCAAGGCAAACAATGTTTTTATAAAGATTGTCGATGAGCCGTTGATATTCTGCGATAAAGACAAAGGCATAAAATCAAACTATATAGAGGGTTGTATTATTTATTGAGAGGGCATAACTATGAATAAGTTATATTATGAGTGTATGCACACATTTGATGAATTGGAAAATACAGATACTTTTTATGCAAGACCTGTTATGGGGCATAGGATGGAACATAAAGATAAAGACGGCAATATAATTGTTGTCTTTTATAGGAAACAGCACGGCTATTGGCAAGCAACAGAAGCAAGCACAGGCGCGGGAGTAGGTGCGGGCGGATTTGTAACCTTTTCCGCTTGCAAGGAATATGTTTCTGCACATATTGATATTCTTGCCAAAGGGCTTAACAGCGATTGGGGCAAAAGGGCGAGTGCAAGGCTTGCCGAGCTTATAGAACAAGCTAATAAAGATAGCGCAACGGGGAAGAGGGCATAACTATGGGCGATATAACAATAGAGCAAATGAGCGTAAATTTGACTAACTATTTTGCAAGGGCGGGAATACAAGTTGAATTATTACGCTGTTACTTTTCACCGCAAGCGGGAAATTTTGAGTTTAAAATCATTTCTGCCGTATCCCTTTCTGCGTTTAATAGAGTGATAAAGGAAATGCGCGTTTTTGCTGGCTATAACTATGAGCCGTTAGAGGGCGGCACTTTCCGATTATCGCGTAACTGCGACAGGCAATTTATATCGTGCGGTGATTGCGCACACGCTATTAAAAAAGCTATTGCCGAAGATAAAGACGGCGAACAAGCGGCAAGGCAAAAAGGCTATATTTCTTTCGGCAAAGGTAACTTCGATTTTATTGTTACAAATATGGACGAAGCGGCACACTTACTTATAGCGGGGTCAACAGGAAGTGGTAAATCTTGTTTGCTAAACAGTCTTATTATGGAGCTGTTATGTTTTTCAACTGCGAGTTTAATTTTAATAGACCCTAAACAAGGCGCGGAATTTGGCTTGTATGAGCAAGATATACACAAACGCATATATAAGGTTGCAAAAGATAATAGCGAGGCGTTAGAGTGGCTTTCTATCGCCGTTGACGAAATGGAACGGCGGTATGGTGAAATGCAAGCAAAAGGGTTAAAGAAGTATGACGGCAATAGAATTGTGGTTGTTATAGACGAGTTAGCCGACCTTATGATGACCTCTAAAAACGAAGTAGAGGAATATATCGTGAGGATAGCACAAAAGGGTAGAGCGGCGGGCATACACCTTATTGTGGCAACGCAAGACCCGCGAGCAAGCGTTGTAACAGGCTTGATTAAATATAATCTGCCTACAAAGGTTTGCTTGACTACGGCAAACGCAAGGCACTCAATGAACGTTATTGACTGCGGCAAGGGTGCGGAACTTTTAGGCAAGGGCGATAGCTATATTAAATTGCCGAACTCAACAACACTTTTCCGTTGTCAATGCGCGAATATTAGCGATAGAGAAATTCTTAACTGTATAACAGGAAAATATGATAAATAAAGGAGTAAAGATTATGATAGATGATTACACTTATTACACAGAAGAAGATATAGAGGAAGATATAAAACAAATTTGTTCTGCCCATAGTGGCTATCACAGATTTCAAGGAACACGGGGCGGATTGGCGATAGACTTTTATGCATATCCACCTCTTATATCTGCAATGGGTGATACACCAGTAAGCGTACCGTTTAGTTATTGTCCCTTTTGCGGACAAAAAATAAAAAAAGAGAGGAACGACGAGGATTATTAACTATGGAAAAAGAATTATTAGAGCGATTGTTAAATATTTTTCAAATAACAGGTATGCTTGATAATGACATAAGGCACAAAAATGACGGCAAAAGTTCATATTGCGACAATGAGTATTATCGAGGGAGACAACTTTTACAAACTACAACGCGAGAAATCTTGAAAAAAGAGGACAAGGAGTAATAACTATGAGATATGAACTTATATATGTACGCAAACTACTTGGCAGATATTCTGCAAAAGTAATGGGGCAAACAGAAAAAGAAATTGATTTGTATTGCTGGTATAACTATGTTGATTTACAAAAAACACTTAATAATGTTTATGGTATTATACTGCCCAATCTTAATGAGCTTAAACTCTACGGCACAAGGGGGAAAGGTAAATCAAAAGAAGAATTTTATGTTTTGCCAACTCAAAAGAAAATGTTTATGGGTTTTGCAAGATATGAAAAATGGGCAAATGATTTGTTTTGGGAGTTTAACTTTTTTGACCGATTGACTAATGATTTTATATCGTTACGGTGGCAAGGTTATGGCGATTATTTTTGGTGGCATAATGTGGCAAACAAAAAACTTGCAAAAACAAGAACAGCCGAAAATAACAGGGATTATTTAATAGATTTCAAAACAAATAAAGTATGGGAGATATTAAAATGAGATACGGCTATATAAGAGTGTCCGTAGCCGACAAACAGGAATACACAAGGCAAGAATATGTTTTGAAAGATTATCAGCTTGACAGACTGTTTGAGGAAAAAATAAGCGGAACTAAAAAGGCTTGTATAAGAGAAGAATTTAATAACTTGCTTGAAGTCTTGCAAGCGGGTGATGAGGTGTATTTTGAAAGTATGAGCCGTATGGCAAGAAGTGTACAAGACTTGATAGATACAACTAACTTGCTTGTTAGAGATAAAAAAGTAAAGGTTATATTCTTAAAGGAAAACCTAACAGTAGGCGGTGATAATAAAATGGACGCTATGTCTGCGCTTGTATTCCATATTATGAGTGCATTTGCACAATTCGAGCGCGACTTGATAGCAGACCGTACAAGGCAAGCTCTTGCCGCGAAAAAGGACGAGGGCATAATTCTCGGCAGACCAAACAAAAGCAAAGCCTTATCAGATAGAGTTTTAGATTTATCTTCACAAGGTAAAATGGGTAAAGAAATAGCGGTAGAGTTAGGAATATCACCCTCTACTGTATCAAGAATATTAAAGGAGAATAGGTAATTATGGAAAATGATATAGTAAAGGAAATTAAAGATTGGCTACTTATATCGATTAGCAAAGCACATAATAATTCAGTTTACGGCAAATATAAAAAGTATGACGATTATTTTGCTGGGCGAGAAGTTGCTTTTAAGGAAACACTTGAATTTATTGAAAAGACAGTAAAGGAACATAATGTATGAAAGAATTACACGCAGAATATTTTGACGGAATAACTTTTGGTATGGATATTGAGCCGAAAAGCAAAGCATACGCTTTTTTCAAGAAGAATATCAAGAGAGAAAAATGTATTGATTTTATGGGCAATCAATATGACGGCTGGGTTGTCCCTGCCGTTGCGCTCGGAGCGATTATGAAAGAGGCACATTGGCTTGTAACGGAATTAAAAGGTTTTAATTGGGTTAGCATTGACGGTTTACACAATGACGAGCATATATATGTCAAATACGACAATGAGCCGATTGATTTCCGCACAAGATTACAGAAATATCTATAAGTGAGGATATAAATATGAAATTCAGCGATAGAACAGCATTTGATAATAAAATTTTTGATTATTTAACAAAAACAGGCTGGGAGAAGTGCGATAGAGATTATGACTGTGCAATTTATTCTATTCGCATTTTAGAGGGGTATTATACGAAAGTTTATGCCGTTATATCCGTTGACGAGGAAGGCATTTCCATAGACGGAGATTTAGGCGTTCGATTTTTAGAAGGAGAGTATGAATATAAAGACAGAGCATTATGCGAGGACGATTTGAAGTGCATTGAGGGCGCACTTTGGACGGCAGAGGACCTGCTTTTGACTATCGGTGTTCCGTTCGTTAGGGATTTTCAATTTCACGGCAAAGATAAAGCAAACAAAGCAAAACGGAATTTGAAACTTCGCAAAGAGTGGAATATTGAAAATGTTATTGCGGAATTAAAACAGAATTGAGGTGTAATATGACAGGAAGAGAATATCTTATGACTTTAACAGATAACGAGCTGGCTTGGGTGATAAAAAGAGGCGGGGAAAATATTGACGATTTGTGTATGGTTGGATATAAAAGATGTCAAGAATACAAAAACTGTATTGCTTGTATTACAACTTGGCTAAAATCGGAGCGCGGTGGACTTGTCCCAAAATACAAAGTTGGAGATACTGTTTACGCGATAGGCAGAATGAGTTATAGCTATTTAGGCTATTTACCTGTACCTTGTAAAATTACAAAAGTAAACATAAATAAGTATTCTATTTCATACAAGCTAATACAAATAGGGGAAATACATACTATTATCGGAGCAATACATAAGGAGTGTTATGTGTTCCCAACGGAAAATGATTGTAAACAAGGTATAAGTGAGCTTGGTTGGAAATTGCTCCCCGAATTGACGGAAGAAAACAAAAGAATAGCGAAAGAGAAGATAACCGAAGCCGCACAAAACCCATTAGCATATAATTGGGTAAAAAGTTGCGCTAAACAGATAAAAAATGGCGACGAAATTCGGACAGGTCAAATTTATTGTGCGCTATGCGGAACGCTTACAAGGAGAGAGAAATAATGGCACTTATCACTTACGAGCAAAAGCAATCAATCTTAATGCTTTATAAAACGCATACGGCAAAAGAGATAGCTATTCTTTTAGGAGTGCCTTATGTTTATGTTAATCAAGTGATTAGCGGTAGCGGAATACACAAAGCAAGCAATCATAGAATTGACTTTGATAAAATCCGTGAGGACTGTCTTAACGGCTTTACAGATATTGATTACTTGAAAAATAAATATAAATGCTCGGCAACAACTGTAAAGATAGCTTTAAGCGGTATAAAACGCCCAAGAACGCGAAGTAAACAAACAAGCGATATAATTCAAGCGATTAGGCAAATGAGCTTTACAAACGAAACTATGAGTTCTATTGCAAAGCGTTTTGGTGTATCAAGACAATATGTTTTTAAGCTAAAAGAAAAAATAGAAAAGGAAAAGGAGAATTAAAAATGAAATATACAATTATGCAATGCCCGATTTGCGGGAAAACATTTTACAACGAATATAACGCAGGTGGTTATATAGACCACGTTGAAAATTTTTCAAACGACCTTGCACGAAAAGCAAAAGGCTCTATTGATTGCACAGAAAAAAATATTAAACGCTATTATGAAGAAATATATTATCACGGTAATGAAATTAGAGAAAAAGACGACGTAGAGTGCAGATTGAATTGCTTTTTGTCGGCGGAAGCTGTATGTAATGAATTGAAAAATGCGGTTGCGGAAAAGGTTAAAGAGGTGGTCGAGAAAAAAGACAAAGTTAGAGAACAGTTTTGTACCGCCGTTAAAGATTTTATGTCTAAACTTACAGATGATGACTTTGTTGTGTTTGAAAACTATGCAAACGAAACTAATCATTACGGTGGAACAACTCCGATTGCGCGACTTTTGGAAAAGTTATGCGATACAGAAAGAGATAGTCGAATAGCAAAAGAGTTTTCCGTTGGTGAGCGTGTTATATGTGTAGATGATTTGTTGGTAATGCTTGTTCAAGAAAGAAAGGCAACCATTACAAAAATTTCTTCTGAATACCCGTTTAAGATAAAAATAAAATTTGATAATCAAGAACGAGAATGTGAGGTTACTGCAAGTAAGTTGCGGAAGATTTTAGAAGAAAAAAGTTAATAAGGAGAATTAAATTATGAAAATTATTTACAGACCCGCTGGGTCAATGATGTCATTGGACGAGGCATTATCACAATCAAAGGAATTTAATACAATGGAAGATTTTTTAGACTTCCTTGTAGATTATCACGAAAACGCTTTTGCGAGAGAAGATTTAGTTTTTAGCTATTACGACTATGACAAGCGCATAGATTGGCATACATATCTTGTTGGCACAAAGCGGTATGACGATAAAGATTATATGAAAATGTATAATTGCCCACAAGCTATTGCTTATTTCACATTTAAGTATGATAAATAAAACATAAAGAGCGGAATAACCCGCTCTTTTTCTTGCCCTTTATTTTGCGTTTTAATGCCCTTTTTCTTTTCTATGAATAAATTATCGAGAAAACCTTTTCTTTGCCACAGAGGGCTTTTTAGACGGCTTACGCACCGTTTTACGCTTATTCTTGTTCTTTGGGGAAGTTTTAGACTTCCTCATTTTCTTTTTAGCAATGATTTTGTGTATTTCCTTATGGCAATCTTCGCATAAAAACATTAAATCGCTTAACGGCTCATTGCCTAAATGCTCATAGGTTTTATGGTGAATATGAAAACCTTTCTTAATCACTTTATGGCAACGCTCGCAGGTGTAATTCTGTTCCTTTGCCTTTGCTTTCCTTACTTCTTGCCACTTATCGCTTTTAAGATATTCTAAATACTTTTTTCTGTATTTGCTTTTCATAGTTATTTTGGCTGTTCAAGAATTAGACAGTGTAACGCAAAATCTTTCCTATTTTTTAGACAAGATTGTATTGCACTGTTCCAAAAATAGACAAGATTTGTGTTGTTTTAGGCTGTTTTTCACCGCTTGCACTGTCTATTTTTTAGGAAGATATACAATATTATGCCACCCTATTAGGTTTTCTTATTAGGTTTCCTCTTTTCCCTATTGATTATATCGGCTATAACTTGTTTATTGCGAGTACGCCAAACACTACTAAATCTGTATTCGTTTTCAGTCCTCATTGTTTTGTGGGAGTGGAACGGCTCTATATAGCCTTTATCAACAAGCTCTTGCCTAACCTTTATAAATGTTTGCTTTGAAAAAATGTTTTTATAAATTCTGTATGGGTAAGTAAACTGCACTTCACCTTTTGCATAACTTTTCATCATTACATACAAGCGAAAAGCGTTTGCCGATAATTCGTTCATACACGCTAATTGAATACTTGTTATTCGTAAATAATTAACTTCATACCCGTTTCTATCCGTTACTTGCTCATAGTCTTTGAACGGAGTAATTTTCTTTCCTCTCGACATTGTAATTTAATAAGAAAACCCCAAGTGAAGTACTCGGGTGCCGTCCTTTCCTATCACGAGGGGTAATTCTAACCTATTAAATTCATAATAAATAGCGGCACTCTACTTACTACTCTATCATTATACTACTTTTCTGTTTTATTGTCAAGCATATTGATAAAAAACATAAAACCAATTTTAAGCCGTCTAATTTCAATTCTAACGGCTTTTATTGTTTACCTAATGACTTTATCGAGAAAAGTATTATCGAGCCGTAGAGGGGCTATTCTGTGCGTTTGAGAGGGGTTTAACCGTTATTCTTTCTTATTCGTTATTTGTTTAGGCATTTTAGGCGGTGCTATTTCCGATATGGGCGAAAAATCTGTTTCTCTTATAGGCAATACCATTACAGGCTCGTGATTATTGACTGTCTGTATTCTATGCCCTAAACCGTTTTTAGCCCCTAACCTAAATTCTGCCATTTTAGATTTAATCTCGGCGTTTTCAGCCGATACAAGTATAGAGTTGGCTATTCTTGTATCAATATCGTTTACAGCTTCCATTTGGTGTCCGTCTATTTTCCCGCCCGTTGTCTTTATCGTATCAAAAGCCTCCGTCGTTATCGCGCAATAATTACAAAATTCGGGTTTGTTTTTATAATACGGAATACCTACTTTATTTTCTATCCAACAACAAAGCTCGCAGTATTCGTTATAAAGGTCATAAAACTCGCTTGCAGATATACACAAAGCCTCGTTGTTAGACATAGGACTTTCAGCCTTTAACATAACTAATTCTAACTTGTTATATATCCGTGTATTAAACTCTATCGGTAACGGCTTTTTTCTCATTTCGTTTTCTTGCTTTTCTATGGCAAGTTTATCGAGAAAATCACTCATTTCGTTTTCGATATATTCAAGTTTAGAAACGGTTTTGTTATCGTCTATTGCAAAGTATTTCATTTTTATTTGTTAATTCCCTCTGTTATTGGTATAAACATTTTGTAATTTCCGTTAGCTCCGCACCAATATTCATTTTCAAAATGTTGTTTGCCGTCTTTGTCAATATGACAACTTGAAGAACCATAATATGAAAAATCTTCTATGGCTACATTGGGAAAATTAGCATAAATACAAGCTCTTTTGCATTGCTCAAATTTTTTGCAAGCCAAGCTAATACAATAATATGACATACACAGTTCCCCTTTTAGTTTAATTTACCTTTATCTTCTGCCTCTTTACGATATTTTTCGGCAAGGCGGTCTATATAGTCTTTCTCATAATCATCTGTTTTGGGATAATCGTTTATTATGGGATTAGGCATAGCTTCAAACTTTCTTATAGCTTCCATTTTTTCTGTTAGCTCTTTTATACCTGCCTCTATTCTCTCTTTATTTTTTCTGTCTATTCCCGTGATATAAAGTACGCCGTCCTCGATAAAGCAATCCAAGCCGTCTTTTTCAAAACCTTGCTTTATCTTCTCTATTTCTTCTTTATCGTCTATATAAGTGTACATAACATTTCGTATTTCATACACTTCTTTCAGCAAGAAAGTCGGACAATCTTCTTTTATATCAATAAAAACCATTTTAAGAAATATTTTACTCATAGTTATTCCTCGTCTTTATGTTCGGCTTTAAGCCATTTTTCAGTCGCAACATAGCAATCTGTATTTACGCAAGCGTTCCCACCTGCAACTTTGCAAATACAGCGCGTACACTTTTTTTCTAAAAGTTGTTTCGCCAATTCTTCATCATTTAAACTTTCAAGCCATTGTCTATTTGTCATAATTCATTTCCTCTATTTCGTTTTTAGCCGCTTGCTCGCATAAATCTTTATCGGTAAACCAAGTTTCGTTATATTCGTTAAAATAATGAGTTCTCCCTATATCTTTTAGTGAACTATCGTCATCATACACAAAATCTTTGCCTACCATTATTATCTTGCTTTCATAAATATCAAAGAAAACCTCTTTCTTTTCAGTGTATAAACTTTGATACACTTCATACACATAAATAGGTTGACCTATTAACTCAATAGCTTCTTGTATTGTCATAATTAGTCCTCTTTTAGTAATTCGGGATTATCCCACTTGTTGCCTATAACTTCTATATCTGTTACCCAACTTCTCCAACCGCAAGCAATAGCAAAAGGATAAAAATATCCATTTTCAAAAGAAACAACTATGTTTGTGCTGGATAGGTATTCATCTTCGTTTTCGCTTTGCCCGACATTTGCGGTTATAATATCTCCCTCAAATATCCTTTTGCCGTTTTTATCGTATAAACCCGTAAACTCGGAAACGGTGTCGGGGTCTACTAACATTATGCATACATTGCTATTAATGTATTTATCTATTCCATTCCACAAGTCGCCATAAAGCCATTCACCGTCAAATGTTTTTCCACGAAATAAAATCTCTCTCATAATTCGCCCTCGTCCATTAAATCATAAAAATTCATTTCGTCTATATCGTCAATTTCTTCTTTGTTGTCCTTTATGCAATCATACGAGCCACATAACCCATTATATTCTGCGTATTCGCAAGAACAACCTTTAATTATACAATTATACATATATCACCTCTTAAAATGGTATCATATCGTCAACGGAAAATGTTGTGTATTTGCTTATCTCTTTTTCTATATCGTCAAGCTCTTCCTCAACTTCCGTAACTTCCGTTTCTTGCTTTACAGCCGTTTCTTTAATAGTCTTTTTAGGCTTATTATCGGTTTCGGCTACTTGCTTATTCTCGGTAGTTTCGGTAGTTTCTGTATCACTATTCTCTACTTTCTTTTTCGGTTTTCTTCCTCTCTTTTTATGTACGCTTTCTATAAAGTCTGCATACTCTTTTTTAGAGGAAAGAATACGGATTGAATATACAACCTTTTGCTCTAACTTAAACTTTTTATCTTCTCTATCCATTAGTTTAGTATGCACTTCGGCTACTACCTCTACAAGCATACCTTTTCTACAATATTGCCGTATATAATCAGCCGTATTGTTTTTCTCGGAGCAATAAGATATAAAATCAATAAAATCAGTTTGTCCTCGTATTTGAGGCATTTCACGCGCAACAGCAAGCGTAAACCTACAAGCTACAATTTTATCGTCTTTTTCAATTAGTATCGGGTCTGCACAAAACCTACCCGAACAGATAAATTTATTCATTATTTGCCTTTGTTTCAATAGGTATATTATTCTCTCTACAAAACGCTACTATCTTGCCTTGTTGTGTTATGTTAGGCTTGCACAAGTTTTGTTCCCACGCTCTAACACTACTAACACTAACACCCAACCGCTCGGCAAACTTCCGTTGTGTTAAATACGCACTTAATCTTATTTGTTTGGTATTCATAACTACCTCAATGTTTATTTTGCTGTCCTATCCCATAGAAATGGCTTGTTCTACCTCGTAGGACACGAACGCTGTTTTAAGAATTTATCGCTTGTAAGCTATTCTACCACAAAGGACAAATAGGTTTCACTTTTTTCTATTCTATTTTACAGTACAAATATTATATTATACCATATCCCCTTTATACCACTTATCAGAAAATTGCCATATACTTGTTTGGTATGAACGGGCAGAATTGTTTTGTCTTTCTATAAAACCTTTTTGCTCTAATTCGTGTACTGTATCACTTGCTTTTTGTAAAGAACAGTTTAATATGCTTTTTGCTAATCTAATTGAAAACTCAAACTCGCCATTGCCGTTGTTTTCTTGCTTTTCAATAAAACCTTTGCAACCATACGCCCAATCTTTCATATACATATACAAAGTTTTGGCATAAACCGACAGACTTTTGAAATTTTCGTGTGTTAATGCGCTGTGCGGAAATCTTATGTATCTATCTTTTTGAAATTCGCACTCCCACGACCTAAACTTTTTGCGTTCTTCCTTTTGCTTTTTCTTGAAATTGTTAGCCATAACTACACCTATAATATGGTTTGTAAAAAAGCAGTTAGCCGACATAAGGTGATTATCGGCAATAGGAGCTACCTACTGTCCTGCTTTTTACCCTTTTATTATAACACTATTATGGTACAATGTCAATACTTTTTTAATACTTTTTATTTGTTTTGGAGCTTCAAGCAAGATTTGAACTTGCAACCTATCGCTTACAAGGCGATTGCTCTGCCGATTGAGCTATTGAAGCTTGTTTCCGATATTTATAGTTACTTAGCCAAGTTTGGCACGGCTTAACTGCTAAAATAAATCACGCGTAAGATATTTTAGTTTCCGCTTAACTCAGACATCAATATCCCGCTTGTTCCTAACGGTTATAGATATTTTCCGTCCTACTTCGCACGCGGCGGCGTGGCAGAGGCGGCAAGAATTGAACTTACATATCACGGGTCAAAGCCGCGCGCTCTACCATTGAGCTACACCTCTATAAATATAAAGCCCTTATCAATAGCTACTCGCACAATGCGGCATACTTTCACTATCAACAAGGGTTTATAACTGTTTATTTCGATTAAAAAGCCGCATTTTTTAATCTGTATTCATTATAACCCTTTATTATTCGGTTGTCAAGGGAAATTTTGAAATTTATTCGTCCTTTATGGAAAAATCTAACCCTGTATCTTCGGCTATTTCTTCTATTTGCTCTTTAACTATGTTTTCCATTATTTACCTCTCTAATCTTGCTCCACAATTAGGGCAATAATTTGGGAAATATCTTGCCATAAGTTTTTCATCATCTGGCGTACTTGTGCCGCACAATCTTTTCCCGCAAACAGGACAGTCAAAAAAAGTCCAGAATTTATAGTCTGCCTCGTGCCATACAGTTTCTTGTATCGCCTTATGCAATTCATTTTCTCTCATTTCCATAATAATCACTCCTTAAATGCCTCTATAAAATCTCTTTCGTATTTACCAAAAGTGATACGGCATTGTCCGTTTCTATTGCCCTTTTTAGCTATCTTTGAAATACGCCCTATTTTGCTTTTAACGGCTATCATTTGCCTTTCGATATATAAGTCAAACTCTTCTTCGTTGGCTATTTTAACGCCCTTTGAGCCGCTTAAAATGATTTTCTGTGTCGTATCACTTTGATTAAGGTTTCTTATAGACTTTGTAATAACCTTTCTTATTTGATTATTGTTATGAAATTCAGCGGAAGATTGAGCTAAACACTCTTCATAAGCCGTTTGATAATTATTCTTTTGCAAGTAAAGCAAGGCTAAATCTTTTTGGCTAATCCAATCTGTTTGCTCTTTGAGTATGTTGTAAATCTGCCAATCAATAGTGGTTAAATCTTGCATTATTCTTCTCCCTTGAATTTAATGCCGTTTTTTGTTAATAGTTCGTGCAAATCGTTCCACAACAATAAGTTAATTTTATGTTTGGGCACTTCCTCTTTCAGCTTTTCCCAAAACTCGTATTGTTTTATATCTTGACCAATAGCTACAAAAAAACTTGCTTTTTGCAATAAATCGGCAAAATCTTTTTCATAAAAATCTCGGTAATTATTCATAGATAGCATTTGCACATTACCTCTAAACGCATACATACCCTGTTTAAGGCTGTTTATCTTTATCTCGGACAATTCGGCAAGCATTTTAATAGCCTCTTCTTCAAGTCCATTGCCTATAATAAATTGCTTTATAATACCTAAATCGTCTATAAAACCACCGTATTGTTCTACATATTCTTTTAGCGTTGCCATTATTCTTCCCCCTTATGTTGCTTTATAATGTTTTCAGACAATTCTAAAAGCCCTTTTGATATATCTGCTTTTAAGTATAACATTGCTTGCTGTATGGTTTCATTGTCTTTATCGCTTTCTACTATTTGTAAAGCGGTTTCGTAAAGATTATATAAAGACAATGCAGACTGTGTCTTTTGCGGTGCAGTAGGGCATAAACTTATATAATCACTTAACAACTTCTTTGCTTGTTCAGTCATAATTTAATCCTCTGTTTTGTCGGTTTCTATTGTTTCAAAATCTTCGTCTTTTCTCCAACCACAATTGTACGGTCTAATAGTATGTTGTATAATATGTAATGCAAGTTGCATAAACTCTTTTACTTGCCTATCGTTAAGAAACTCCTCGCTATATCCATAAGCCTGTATTGCCATAAGAGTATCGCAACCGCTACAACTTCCATAATCAACATAGGTCATTAAGTATTCGTATTCGCTCGGTTGATATGTGTCAAATGGTATAAGATAAAGAAGTGTTCCTTGATAATCGCCATTATCAATTTGTGTTATTTGTTCAATATCAAGTTTACTACCATAATCTTGTTCGTTAGAATTATAAATAACATCAAATGTCATTTTAACAATATCAATATAATTACATATATTTAAGCCTTTTGTCGTTGCAAATTTTTGTTTCAAAAGTTTTTGATTTTTAGCCCATTTCTTTGCCATTATTTTTAACATAACTCACCTCAAAAAGGAATATCTCCGTCGTCCTCTGTATCTTCTATTAAAGATTGTTGATATGATTTTACTTCCGCACGGCTTTTCAAAATTATATCTGCCGCCATTTTTGCTTTTCCGTTGCCGTTTTGGCTAACCCAGGTTAAAAAACCGTCGCTTGCCTCACCAAGAGGCTTGTTTGCGTTTTTGCCGTTTGTAAAGCAATATGCTTTTGCTTGCGCCAAAGTCATTGCACCGCTTGCTTGCGCTATCGGTTTAGGCGGTTGCGCGTTGCTTACTGTACTATTGCTTGCGCTTTCCGCAGGCTTTTCTTTTGCCGTTTTATCGCCCGTATTTGTTGTGTCGCTGTCTTTGGTATCGTCTATATCGAATAAGCCGTTAAGGGCGTATTTACGAGCGTAGGAACTGCTTGCACCCGTTACCTGCGAGCCGTCCATTCCTTTCTTTTCCGCTTCCTCTCTTGCGTTTGCCGAAACAAACACCATTTCATTAGGCTTTTCGCAATCAATAAGCGTTGCCGTTGCTTTTACATAATGCCTACCCTCAACATAGATAATATCGTCTGTTAAGAAAAGTACGACATTATATTTTTTGCAAATAGGCTTTACCGCCTCTAAAATATCTTCGCAGTTGCGGTAATTGTATTTACCAAAAGAATTGTATTGACTTTTCGGAGCTTTAAGCTCTGTTTGTATTGCAAGTAATTTTTCGTAAATATTCATTGTTTATTCCCTCACTTAATTTGTATATTCTTTACGGTTTCAATATGCGCACCGTCTATTTCTTCACCGCTCTTTATAGCCTTTTTTATAGCATTTAAGTCGGGATTGACTTCTATTTTTACTTCTTTTTTCAAATATTTTTCTGGAATAGCGTTTATTTCAGTAACAATACAGCGTCGCGAAGTAGTAAACGATATGTTCGCATAAAGACCTTGTATTTTTTCTATGCCTAACTTTTGTAAGTTAATAGATAAATACTCTTTTAATTTCTTCGCCTTTTTATCTATTCGGTCGTGTATCGCTTGCAAGCGGTCTATTTCTTTTTGTACATTGTCAGCTTCCGTAGTCATAGCGCGATATACACTACCTATTGTTACAGCTTTTTCGTTTACTTCCATAAGCATATTATCAAGCTGTTGAGATATATCGGTATCAATCTCGCCCGTTTCGGTATCTGCTGTTTCCATTAAATTGTTATAAAGCTCTTTCGCTTTTTCTGTTAACATATATAATTGTGCCATTATTCTACCTCTTCGTCCTCGCTTTCTTCTTCATAATCATAATTTTCTTCGTTGTCGTCAAAATACGGGTCATACCACGGGTCACCGTATAATTCCGCTCTTTTTATCCACGGAGCGTCGGGTATATCATTAGTAAAATATCTCATTACACACCACCTATCATAGTTTCCCATACTTTATGTATAAAATCATAAGATAAAGTATCGCCTTGCTGTGTTATCGTTTCTTTATCTAACCGCCCACAATCTACATAATGATAAACGTCAACACTTATATACTTATCTGTTATAGTCCATTCCGCTATTTGCGTATAGCCTTTGTGCCTTAATTCCGTTTCTTTTTCAGGTTCAAACTGTTCAAGATAAGACATACACAAATTTTCTCTGCCGTATATCTCAAACAATATATCCCTACCATCACCTTTTTCGCAGTAAACAACAACATATTTATTTCTAAATATCGTTTCACCACCAAAAGTCCAAATCCATTTCCGCATTGTTAATTCTCCTTTACTCTTTACATTTAAGTACCACGTCTGCGCGCGATAAATTATGAATTACGTTGTCTAAAACAATAATTTTATCCTCATTGTTTTTTTCTTGAAAAAGTTTATTGATTTTATCAAAAGTTTCATTCCAACTATCCTCTGTGTTAAAATAGTCCGTCCACTCGTGTGTCGGATAAAATATCTTTATAACAAATGATGATTTGTAATTTTGTTGTGTGCAGTGGTTTTTATTTCTTTTAAACATTGTTAATTCTCCTTTTTATTTTTCAATTACTTCAATTATTGCATTATAATATACATAACGTTTGCCGTTAAGGTCAAACATAATTGAGCCGTTATCGTTATCGTCTATGTCTACAAACCCCTCGTAGGTTGCTATCAGCTGTCCGTCAAGTGAATAAACATTGATTATTCTATCAAGCCCGCCGTTCATATCGCTACTACAAGATTTACAAGCCCTTGCAGTTGAGGCACAGCCACATAGTAAACATAGACTTAATGCCATTAAAACAATAAGTATTTTTCTTTTCATAATTACACCTCTTTTATTCTTATTCCATACTTATACAAAAATAGTTTTCGTTTTATCGTAAACACGGCGTATGCACCGCCTTGTCTATAACCTTTTACGTCCTCTACAACAAGATTGCCGTTTTTATCTTTGTAAACAAAATCAGCAACATAGCCCACTCCCGCCTCGATTAGCTTACCTTTTTTTACCCCGCCCCTTTTACCTATGGTATCAGCCTCTCTTTGAGCAGGAATAAGCTCGTATTTAACTTGCCTTTGTAAATCGGTTATTTCACCAGCTTTTAAAAGCAAGGTTAATTCGATATACCTATCTCTTTCCTTTTGGCTATCAAAGATTTCGCCCTTATATTCGCATTTTTCGGCGTGATATTTATTGCCTTTTGCTTTCCCTTTATACAGAATACAATTAGTGCCTAAATTGCATTTGCCGTATAAAGAACATTGTTTATTAGTACAGCTATTCATTATTTTAAGTCTTTAAGGTCATAACCCAAATATAATACAGCGTATGCCTTTTCTCTTTTTGTTAGTCTTATACCCATTTTAATACACCACTTTATTTGGTTTATATCAAATTGCGGTGCATTTTCCATAAGCTCGTATTCTTCGTTATGCTTTATTTCTTCAATAGAAGTAAGTTGTATTTTGTTTGTAATGTCCGCTATTGTTTTGTTAAACTTAACTACTTGTTCATTTGCGAAATCAAGAACATAAAAAAGGCTTGCCCATTTATCTCTATCAATATCACCCATAGCCCACTCCTTTAATCAATATGTTCTCTTTCGTACTTTTCCATTGCTTGCAAAATCTTATACCTTGTTAAATCAGTACAATCATTGCCTTTCTCTATGTAGAAAAGTGTTACAAAAGATACATTACACAATTCTGCCATTTTCTTTTGGCTCATATTGTATCTTGCCCTAAAAGCAATTATTTCTTCGCTTAATTCCATTATTTATTCTCCTTTTGCTTAATTTGTACCTTTATTATAAGCCCTAAAACACCGCTTGTCAATAGTTTTACTATACTTTTTTTAAAGTTTTTGAAAATATTTTAATTTTTTTGAATATGAGAAAAGGGTAGGAATAACCTACCCTAATCAAGTGCAAGTACAATAAATCATACTTGCCAGCAGAGCAAAATCACTTTTGCTACTTTCCATATTATATTTTATTTGTTTGTAATTACTACTACTTTGCTTTCGCTACCAATCTCTTTTAATATACGGTCAAACTCGGCTTGTGCTTTTTCTTTGGTATCAAACCTTGCTAAATCACGATAAGATTTTCTTATAACCCAAAACTTTTTGGCGGTATAAGTTTTTCCATCTTCGTAATCGCCATAGGTTTCACATACAGAGCCGTCCTCTTTTACAAGCAAAATTTTTTCACCAATAGTTAATTCGTCATTGATTGCACCGTTAAAGCCACAGCAAAAATCTAATGAGTTTGTTAAATAAGTATTCATAAATTATCTCCATAAATTTTTATAATATTGTATAATAAAAAGTTTAAATTGTCAAGTGTTATTTTGCTATCCAATAGCAAGTAACTAATCTATCACGGCTATCCCACAAATCAGTTATTACAGAAGCCACGGCACACAATAAATGTCCGTCTATGCGTATAAGTAATGTATTATGCGGGTATTTTTCTATAACCTCGTCAACGGTTTCCTCATAATCACAATAGAATACGGGGTATAATAATATCTTTTCTAATAGGTAAGAATAAGATTTAAGCGTTATTCTATCATATCCCGTATGTTCCGATACAAGGTCAAGTAACCGCGAAGTAGTGAGATAGGGCAAACCACTTGCAAGGCTTATTGCTCTACAAACGCAATCAAAAGTAGTTTCTTTTTTTGGGTTTATATTGTAATACATAAAATCAGACATAATTATACGATAAACGGCAAGAGCTTTTCCACCCTTGCCGCCTATCTACCCTCCTACTCACATATCGTCAACTATGCAACGATAATATAAAGCCAACTTCTCCGAGCCTTCGGGAGCGTCCTCGTCCTCTAACCAAGCCTTTGCCAGCTTGATATAGGTCATAAGTTCTTTATCGGGCGGGAGCGCAACGCTTTCTCTCATTGCTTTGCAATAATCGGAATACATCATATTAACGGCAAGGCAAAACTCTTTTTCGTCAAACTCTTCAAATTTTACACCCATTTTTTCAGCCATAGGCATAATTTCTTCAAGTCTGTAATGTTCTCCCATTGTACCGTCTGCGTTTTTCATAGAGCGTTTCCACTCTTGCATTTCGCGTTTAGATAAGTGCATATCTTCTTCGTCTGCGTAGTCGTAATCGTCATAGCCTCTATCTCTGCGAGAGCCTCTTACACCACGCCTACCGTCGCGCATTGCATAGTCATAATCGTAGTCATACGGCTCTTCATAGGTTTCGTCATAATCGTAATCGTCGTCATAACCTCTATCACGATACATACTACCGCCTCTACCATATCTACCCGTGCCTTTTACGCCTTGTCTGCCGTCCCGCATAGCATAATCACCGCGGAAATCCATACCGCCGCGATATTCGCCGCGTATTCTATCACGCATACCGCGCCTACCACGCGCACCGTCGCGCATACCTCTCATTCTACTTCTTGCATAATCATTCATAATTACACCCCCTATTAGTAAATCCTTTCAACAATAAGGTTAGAAGTACCGCTTGTGAGCGCAGTAGTACCCGTATTAGTAATTTGAATATTAGCAGGAACGGTAGGCACAACTCCACCATAAGTGTTGTAAACCGCTATAATGCGCGTAAGCGAAAGATTAACGGTTTCACCCGCAACTGCGGTTTCAGTTGCGCTTGCAATAACAGTTCCGTTTTGTACAAGATTAAGTGTTACATCACCCGCCGCCGTTGCAACAACGCTTGCATCAAAAGTAACTCTATAAAGCCCTGTATTATTTATACTAACAGTATTTGCACCGCTTGTCGTTACAGTAAAAGTAGGTTGATTGCAAGTACAGCCACCAACTTTATGCGTTACAACGCCGAGAGGAACAACACCGCCGATTGCAACCGCACCAAACGGCGCAGTAGGCAAGTTTGTTACTTGTATCATTTTATAAGTCATAATAATTCTCCTTAAATTATAAGGGGCGGTTTCCCGCCCCATTTTTTATTTGGCGAGATAAAATCTCCTTGCCTATTAAGTTATTGCGTTAATTAAAACGCATTACCATAGCCGTATCCACTGCACCCACAGCTTGTGTTGCAACTACCGCAACCCTGCCCGTAAAAACCGTAAAGATTGCTTGCGGGAAAAGCGGGAACAGGAGTAGGACGTAACGCATTTATAATAGTGTTAGTCTGCGAGTTCTGCGACAACTGCGCCGTAAGAAGCGAATTTTCTGCTTGGAGCGAGGAAATCTTTTCATTGCACAGATAGTCAATTATTCTCTGCGTATTAGCCTGTCCTGCGCTTATAATTGCGCCTGTATTTGCCGCCGCTTGGCAAGACACGTCTTTTATTGCGGCAAGCGTATCACAGCAACAGGAAGCAAGCTGTGCCGAAAGTCCCTGCGTTGCTAGCTGGTTCTGATAGCCCTGCGTAGTTATAGCGGTATTTACACCACCAAATCCTTGACAAAGCGTTTGCTGTACACCAGCAAAGCCATTAAGCAATCCCGTATTTACGGCATAAAAACCGTCGCAAAGACCACTCTGCACACTCCTTACTGCGCTATCGGTATTGTTAAAATTTAACGCAGTACAAAGGTCAGCTTGTGTTACACCGCCTTGGTTGTTGTTGCCAAACAGCCCGCCGTTTCTACCGAAAATAGCCGCAACGGCAATAAGGGCTATAATGCCCCACCAGCCTCCAAAGCCCTCGTTTGAGTTGTTATTGCCCCCACCAACGGTCAAAGGCAAATCACCCTCTACATACATATTTTTTAAATCTCCTTTAAATTTTATTTATTTAATCGCACATAGACGTCATCGTGCGTTTAAATCATTTCTTTTTAAATTGTTTTGCAAAATCCGTTATCATAGATTTAAGTTCAGTTTCCGAAATATTATTTTCTTTCATAAGCTGTCCTATAACTTCTTTGGGATTTATGCCTATTTGCATTAGTTTTTGTTTTGCATTTCGCAGTTGCGGCATTGCAAGATAAAGCCCTCTTTCTACCGCTTGCGGAGTAATATTTTTTTCTTTTAATGCCTTTATTACAGTATATAAATCTGCCCCGCTTTGTATCATATTAAATACGCTTTGTATTGTTTCCATTACTTGCGGCGGGACAGGTATATTGCCTATCATTGTTGGTTGTGCTACATTTGCCATACCGCTCATAGCGGCACTATTACCATTAAACAAAGGGTTAGCCATAATTTACTCCTTATTCAGTTTTGGGTTCAGCCTTAACTTCTTTTTTAGGCTCTGTCTTTTTAATTTCAAGTTTAGTATCAACCGTTTTAGGCGTAGCTTTTAACGCCGCTATTTGTTCTTCTAACGCTTTAAATTGGTCTTGCGTAACAAATTGCGTAGTATCAATTTCTACGGGCGTAGGGGCAACAGGCTCGCTGTACGGCTCTACTTTATACATTGTTATAGTTTTCTTTCCTTGCATATCGGTTATGACATTGTAAAGTATAGGGTTGTCTTGGTCGAAATATACATAATCGCTGTTGTATTCCGCTAATGCATTACCCGCCGCCTCTTTATTCAATACAAACACTTTATTAGTTTTAGGCGGTATATTTTGCATAGGCTGTTGCATTTGCTGTTGAGCTTGCTGTGCTTGTTGCATTTGTTGCATAGGCTGTTGATATGCTTGCGCTTGCGCCATTTGCGGTTGCATTTGAGGCTGTTGCATAGGCATAGGCATTTGAGGGATAGGTGATATAGGTTGAGAGTACATAGGGTAGGAATTATGTACAGAAAAGGGGTTGCTCGGTGTATAACCAATACCATTAAAAGCCATAATAAAAAATCTCCTTGAAATATTTTTCAAGGAGTTTATAACACAAAAAAATAAGACTGTACACCGACAAAAGCTGTACAATCTTATAAAAATCTTGATTTTTTTATTTGTTATTAAGTTTTGCTTTTAAGCGTGTTTTCTTTCGCTGTACGGATTTTTCATCTATACATAGCTTATTTGCTATTATACTTGGCTTGGTCTTTTTAATAAAAAACTCAACAGCAAGATTAGTATTTTCTTCGGATAATCTTAACTCTTTACAACGCGCTATAAGCTCATTTTCAGTACAAGTATCTACCGAAAACGGTTTAGGCTTTGTTAGTTCTTTTAGCTCGGCTTTATTATCTTGATAGTCTTTATATTTATAAGCAATAAAATCTATAAGTAAACCGAATACAATACAAGCAAGTATGCTTAAATTGATTTTCGGTACAAATAGTATTGCAATTATAAATATAATTATACTTATAGCTATACACGTCCAAAATGAGTTAGAGTGGTATGTTTTACTAAAAGTATATCTTAACGCAACAAAACTTATAAACAGCCCTACTGTTTCAATGTATTTGCCCGTCAATAAAGCCATTAAGATAATTGCCGCAAAAACTAACGCATAAGTAGAAATTTGAAAGAGCCTAAACTTAACTTTCAATTTCATAAGCATAATTACTTATTCTCTTCTGCTTTCTTTTGAAGTTCGGCAATTTGCCTGTCAATTTCAGCGATTTCGTCTTTGTTAGTAAGAGTTTTCTTAAACGCTTCCAACTGTGCTATTTCTTCACTGAAAAATATTAAACCAAATCTACCCATTTTTATTTTTCTCCTTTTTTGTTTTTAATAAAACATACAGATAATAAAGCATAACCATTATATAATAGTCTATCATTAGAATAAATGTAATTAGCGTGCTACTATCTGTTATTTTTATACCTATGTTTTTTGTTATCAACGACAAAAGCTGAAACAACAAAACTAAAACATATCCAATTATCCCTTTATACCAATTTCCCTTTAACGCCGTTTTCCAATTATTAAATCCTATTGACAAGCAAGACACAAAAAACGGAAGTAAAAGAAACATAATTATTTCTAATATTGATTTTACAGTCATTGTAATAAATTGTGTCGCCCACACAACAAAAATTACAATGATTATAAGAAAAAATTGTTTTAAATTAGGCTTGCTTGTTAAACAACAAGCACAAACAACCAAATATGTTGAGCTAATATACAAAACAAAAGCAATAGCATAATTAGGTATTAAATGCTTATCTAAATAATTACAGACATAAACAAAATGCTCATTGTTGCATATTATCTCAAACCAATTCCCACCGAATAGTTTAATGATAAAGCATACAATAAGCATTATCCAACAGAGTATTATCGCCCTTTTAACGGCTTTCATTTACTTTACCTTGTTCAAAAAATCGTCTACGGCGGTTGGGGTTTTTTCTGTATCAGCTTTTTCTGTCTCTGTCGTATTTTCAAACAGCTTTTCTACTGTTTTTATATCGGTTTCGTCAACTTTTCCGTCTTTCGTTATATCTTCAACAGCTTGCGTTACAGCTTTCCCCTCTTCCGTATTATAAGGGTTTTCTATCTTAACGCCTTTCTCATAGAAAAATCTTTCAACAACTCCATAAAGCGTAACCGCCGCAGTGCCATAATGCAAGCCTGTTACACCGTTAAATTCAGTGTGCAAATAGTAAGTTTTGAATACCAACTCAAATACTATTCCTAATGCAAAAGGTATGAGCAAAAATATTGTGTTTACTATCTTGCGTATGCGCTCGTTTTTTATGAGTTTCTTTATCCCTTTCTTTAAAGGCAGTTTTATTAGTTCAGTTATGCCAAATATCAAGACTGCCATAGCGCAACCTACAAACCAAGTATTATGAAGTAATGTATTTAACCACTCCATACCCTTATCCTCTTATAAATTTATAATTATTCTTTTATCTCTGCAATTTGAGCAGTAAGTTTTGCAATATGCGTATCATACTCACTTGCTATAACCGCCGTTTCGCCCGCAAGCACTGCTTCGGCATTTGCCTTTTTCTTTTCTTCACCGAGCTTTATCAATTCTTGCTTCTTTGCTTCATACTGCTGTTTAACGGCAGAAATTTCCTGTGCCATTTCGGTATCAAGCTCTGCTATCGCCTTTGACCTCGCGTTGTCTATTTCAGCATTAAAAGGCGCAATCTGTTCCCTTGTAACTTTGTCCTTTATAACTGCAATTTTTTGTGCTTTTTCAGCCTCTATTGTCTTTATTGCTTGTTCAAGTACTGACTTAATCATTTTTTCTGTATCTCCTATTTAAAATTGCTTATAAAATGTAGGGGAGCACAAAGTAAAATACTTTGTGCTCCGCACTACAAATTCATAAAGAGGTTTAACAGCGAATATTCAATCTTATTTCGCTATTATTATATACCTAACTTTTATATTTGTCAAGAAGTTTAAAATAAAAATTATAATTATTTTTATGAAAAATCATAATCGCTGTCGGGGTCTATTGTATCTTCATCTTCGTCGTACTTTTCCTCATAGCGGTTTTGTTTCCATAATTTTATTTTAGCAATTATTTTTTTAAACCATTTAAAGATAATCATAACTATATCCATTCGGGTGTTTGGGGTTTTACCTTTGTTTCGGTGACGTCCAACCACGCCTGATACCACGCTTGAAGTTCCTCGGTCTGCTCGGGAGTAAGTCGGGAATACCACGCCGCGCCGCGATTTATAACGGGGAAACAGATACGCTCGCGCTCTCTGCGAAGATACGCTATGTACTCCTCGTCCGTATAAGGGTGATACACTTTTATATCCTCATACTCGTCTTTTGCGGGAACGGCGGGCTCGATGACGGGCATGACTGTTTTTACGTCTTTCCCGCCATTATCGTAGCGAGCCACGGTCTCCCTGTACGTTCCGTCCTCATATTTCAAAACCTCTTTCCCCTCTGCGATAAGTTCGTCTTTGACCTCTTCCGCAGTCTTGATGACTTTTTCGGCGATTCCCTCGTGGTGTTCTTTGAGAAGCCTGTCGGGGCGTAAATAGCCGTGCTCCTCATCGACATTGAAAAGTTCCTGCGTTTTTTCTTCGTTGTAAACTTTCATGATATTTTTCTCCAAATATGAACGTTTTTATAGAGTGGTTCGTTGTTTGCGGATTTTGTACTACCGACAACTTGTACAACCCTATCGAGAGAATTTGTTTGTTCACGGAACGTTGCCGCCCCGTTGTCAATAAACATAAATAGGT